>CAYQCA010000125.1:4905-11514 GCA_964415835.1 uncultured Clostridium sp.
ATAGATGTACAATTTTTAATAACAAGAGAGTAGAGTTAATTATGAAACTTATGAAAAAAATAGTTGCTTTAGTGTTGGCGGGTAGCATAATTTTTTCAATTTCAGCGTGTACAAAAAATGAAACCACCACTCAAAGCTCAGGTTCAGAAATTACAGAGGAATATAATGTAAAAAAAGAATTAACTGAAGATATACATGTTAATCAAATAGGATTTAAAAATACCGACAAAAAAATAGCTGTAATAAAAGGTGAATACAGCACCTTTTACGTTATTAACACTGCAACAGGTCAGGTGGTTTTAACAAAACCTTTAAGCGGGAAGTTTAGTGATGAGTCTACAGGTGAAACGGTTTGCTATGCAGATTTCTCCGAATTATCATCGATAGGTGCTTATTATATTAATGTACCGGAATTGGGGAATTCTTATGAATTCAAAATTGGTGACAATACGCTGTATAATGGGATAACAACAGGAATGTTAAAGGCTTTGTACTTTCAGCGTTGCGGAAATGCTCTTGATAGCAAATATGCCGGAGAGTACTTTCACGCCGTTTGTCATAAAGCACCCGCCAAACTATATGAAGATCAGACAAAAGAGCTTGATGTAAGCGGTGGATGGCATGATGCAAGTGATTATGGAAAGTATGTAGTTCCAGCATCAGTTACAGCCGCTGATTTAATGCTGGCATATGAATTTTACCCGCAAGGTTTTTCAGATTCGAACAATATTCCTGAAAGCGGTAATAAAATACCTGATATCCTGGATGAAGCTAAATATGGTATAGAATGGATGCTTAAAATGCAGGACGAGGCTACGGGTGGAGTGCATCACAGCGTGAATACAAGAGCTTTTCCTGATATTAATATAATGCCTGAGCTGGATTTGGATGCTCAACTGGTTATGCCTGTTTCTACAAATGCTACTGCAGATTTTGCAGCAGTTACCGCAATGGCAGCAAGAGTATTTGAGGGTTTTGACGATGCTTTTTCTGCGAAATGTTTAACAGCTTCACAGCAAGCCTGGAAATGGCTTGAGGAGAATAAAGATTACGTGGAGTTTAAAAACCCAAAGGATGTAATATCCGGGGAGTATGGTGACAGCTCAGGATCCGATGAAAAATTATGGGCTGCAGCTGAACTATTCAGAACAACCGGAGAAGAGAGATACAACGATTATTTTGTTGGAAATTTTGAATCAAATGGTTTTGGTCTTGGATGGCAGAATGTAAGCGGTTTTGCAGCAATAGCGTATATGTTTACCGAATCAGACAAGCTTAATCTGGATAAATCCGAAGAAATACGTAAAGGTTGGCTTGAGAAGGCAGATATGTTTGTCTCCACATCTGAGAAGGATGGATACCTGCTGGCAATGCATAAAATAGAATACAACTGGGGTAGTAATATGAATGTTGCGAACCACGGAATACACCTTTTGATTGCGGATAAGCTTAATAATAATGAAAAATATAAAGAGGTGGCTACAAATTCTGCTCACTATATAATGGGCAGAAATTCATTAAACCAGAGTTATATAACCGGATACGGATCAAAACAGGTTATGCAGCCCTATCATATACCATCAATCGGGGATACTGCCCAAAAACCTGTACCGGGATTCATGGTGGGGGGGCCGAATTCAGCACTTGAAGATGATTTGGCAAAAGAAAAATTGACCAACACTGCACCGGCAAAATGTTATATAGATGATATGCGGTCTTATTCTACAAATGAAGTATCAACATATTGGAACTCTTCTGCGATATTTGTTTTTGCATACATTAATTCAGAAAAATAGGGGGAAACACTTTGGCAAAGCAAGTTTGGAAACCATCAACAATGTTAAATCCGGTACCGGTTGTAATGGTATCATGTACTGATAAAGAGGGAAAGCCCAATATAATTACTCTGGCTTGGGCGGGCACAGTTAATTCTGACCCTCCAATGGTGTCTATTTCAGTTAGAAAACAAAGATATTCTTATGATTTGATTAAAGAAACAGGTGAATTTGTCATTAACCTGCCAACAGTAAAATTAGCGTTTGCTACAGACTATTGCGGCGTGAAATCTGGTAAGGATACAGACAAATTTCAAGCTATGGGACTAACGACGCAACAGGCATCAAAAGTAAATGTCCCACTTATAAAGGAATGTCCTATCAATCTTGAATGTATCGTAAAACAAGTTATTGAGCTTGGCTCTCATGATATGTTTTTAGCTGAAGTTGTTGCTACAGATGTGGAGGAGTCACTTCTGGATGAGAAGGGAAAACTGGACTTGCGCAGAGCTGACTTGATTTGCTACTCTCACGGAGAGTACTATCCGTTGGCAAAGCCTTTGGGATTCTTTGGATACTCAGTGGCGAAGAGAAAAAAACTGAAAAGAAATAGGTAAAATGAGGACGATTTAAGAAATTAATTCAGATAGTATACATTCTTAAGTCGTCCCTAATTTTTTAACTACATCGCCTCATGAAATGTTCTTGAAATAACCTCCAATTGTTGACACTTTGAGAGTTTAATAAAATGAACTGCATATCCTGAAACTCTTACAGTCAGTTGGTTATATTTCATTGGTTCCCTCATGGCATCTTCAAGTGTTACCCTATCCAGAACATTAATATTTATATGGTGGCCATTACTCATTATATATCCGTCAATTATAGCTGCCAGATTTCTGATTTTGGTTTCTTCATCCTTGCCCAGCGCTGCAGGAATAACTGACACAGTGAGGGAAATTCCATCACGACAACTCTCATATGGAATCTTTGCAACTGAACTCATCATAGCCAGTATGCCTGATTTATCTCTATTGTGCATTGGATTTGCACCCGGTGCAAAAGGCTCACCTTTTTTTCTGCCATCAGGAGTAGAACCTGTTTTCTTCCCATATACAACATTCGAGGTAATAGTCAGTATTGATAGCGTATGCTGAGCATTTCTGTACGTAGGGTGCTGTTTTAAGCTGTTATAGAAGCTGGTTACAACCTCTTTTGCAATATTATCTACTCTGTCGTCATTATTCCCATACTGAGGATATGAGCCTATATTTTCAAAATCGGTTATAAGTCCCCGGTTATCTCTTATTACTTTTACTTTGGAATATTTTATCGCGCTCAAAGAATCAGTCAAAACAGATAGTCCGCATATTCCAAAGGCCATCAGCCTGTTTACATCTGTGTCGTGCAGAGCCATCATGAGTCTTTCATAGGCATATTTATCGTGCATATAGTGAATGGTATTCATGGTGCTTACATATAAGCCGGTAAGCCAATCCTGCAGTCCCAGGAAGCTTTCCATAACTTTATCATAATCCAGATATTCTCCGTCATATGGTTCAATTCTAGGTGCAACCTGAGTGCCTGTTAGCTCATCTTTTCCGCCGTTTAGTGCAAGCAGCAACAGCTTGGCCAAGTTACATCTTGCACCGAAGAACTGCATGTCCTTTCCAAGGCGCATTGCTGATACACAGCAGGATATACCATAGTCATCACCGAAAACAGGCGACATGAGGTCGTCGTTTTCATATTGGATAGCGCTTGTTTTTATAGACATTTGAGCACAAAAATGCTTAAACGACTTAGGAAGCTTTGTTGACCACAAAATTGTCAGATTTGGTTCAGGAGCTGCTCCGAGGTTATTTAAAGTCTGCAGGAATCTATAGGCGGTCTTTGTGACCATATGCCTTCCATCCTCACCTATTCCGCCTAAGGATTCTGTAAGCCAAACAGGGTCTCCTGCGAAAAGCTCATTATAGTCTTTTGTTCTCAGATGCCTTATAAATCTAAGCTTTATTACGAACTGATCAATTAATTCCTGGGCATCCTGCTCAGTTATTATGCCATCATTAATATCTCTTTCTATAAAAATATCAAAGAAGTTATTTAATCTTCCTAGTGAATTTGCTGCTCCGTTTGTTTCCTTCATGGCTCCTAGAAAAGCTAGATATGTCCACTGAATTGCTTCAAATGCGCTTTGGGCCGGGCGCTTTAAATCAAATCCATAAGAATTGCCCAGCGTAGTCAGGTCACTTAAAGCAGATATCTGATTGTGAATTTCTTCCCTTAACCTGATATTTTCGTCGGTCATTTCTTTTGGAAGATTATTCAGATCCTTTTGTTTTTCTTTAATAAGTATATCAATGCCGTACAGCGCAACACGTCTATAGTCTCCAATTATACGTCCTCTGCCATAGCTATCCGGCAGGCCTGTAATAACTCCACATTTTCTCGCCTTCCTCATTTCGTCGGTGTAGGCACTGAAAACGCCATCATTATGAGTTTTTATATTTTTACCGGCGAATACCATGTCTATTTCGGGAGAGGGCGATACACCAAACTGCTCGCAGGCCTGCTTTGACATTCTGTAGCCTGTATTTGGCAAAAATGCTCTCTTTAGTGGTTCATCTGTCTGAAGTCCTTTTACTATTTCATATTCCTGATCTATAAATCCCGGCTTATGGCTATTGATACTTGATATAGTATTTGCATCAATAGCCAAAACTCCACCGTTTAAATGTTCTTCAATCAAGAGACTCTTACAGGTTTCCCATAGATGTCTGTTTTTTTGACTGAGACCGGTAAGGAAACTGCTATCGCCATTATACGGATTGTAATTTGTTTGAATAAAGTTTTGTACATCAATTGAATTTTGCCATTTACCCGGCTTGAATTCTGTAATATTTCTGCTCATAATATGCCTCCTTTGAATACTCAAATTGCTGCCAAAGGACTTATTTTGTACAACAAAATAAAAGCCGCCTGGGCAATTTGAGCGCCCAGGCGGCCGACATTTAAAAGTTATACTCCCATGTGGTAATCTCCACTTCCGCCAGTCGTATAACAGTTTGTTAAAATCTTATGCTTTAAGTATAGAAATATTTAATAAGTATGTCAATAGTTTAATCATTTTTATACATTTAGATTATGAACTATAACTTGAAGAAGTTGTTATACTTTTGACATAATATGCAGGGGATACTCCGTAATAATTCTTAAACATACGACTAAATGAGGAGGGATCTTTATCTGTAATCATTTGCGCCACATTTTTAACTGGAAATCCCATCTGAAGATATCCTGCTGCCGCTCTCAGCTTTTTGAGATTAACATATTGTATCGGAGTAGCATTGAATGTCTTTTTAAAATAATAAAAAAGGCTGCGTTTTGACATTTTTGTAAAATTACATAGTTTCTCAATGGTTATATCTTCCCACAAATTTTCCTCGATAAATGCATTTATTTGAATGTCTAATTTATCAAAATCTGCATTCATTTTGCTATTTGGCGTTAGTGTCAGTAGTATATCTAATAGCATTGTTTCATAGATAGATTTCAAGCCATATTGCCCTCCGGCAGCTGAATACTTCGAAATCATCTCAAACCAAAATGACAGGCTACTACAATTTTCAGCATATTCTAGCCCATGCTTTAAAAAGTTAAGAATAATAATACTTTTGTCATCTGCAGTTTTTGTAGTTTTGTATGAATGTATTGCAAAAGTAAAAAAATAAATATTGAGTGGTTCTTGTCCTAAAAGTACTATTTCATGGGCGATGTTTGGAGGCCCAACAAAAATAGTATCTTTACTTATTTGAATGCAATTATCCCCACAATAAAAACTCCCTTTACCTGAGCTGACAAAACAAACTTCGTAGTAATTGTGAGTATGGCGGTTATTATGAGAATTATTTATATCAAATGTACACCGATATATGTTGGAAATAGACATTTGTGCAGCAGCGTATTTGTATTCATAACGCTCACTTTCAATATTACAAGAAAATACCATTTTGGTTTTTCACCTCATAGTAGATTATCCTGTGTTTTGCATTATATGTCAAGTCAAATGCAGTAAACAACATTCTTTTTATCAGCCTTTAATGTTAAACTAAAATTAAAGTACAATCTGAAAAGGAGTTAAATATATGAAGAAGGAAACTATGACTAGCCGTGAACGTGTTTTAAACTCAATTAATCATCAGCCAGTTGATCGTATGCCTATTGATCTTGGGATCCACTTTTCAACTGGAATTTCTGTTTATGCCTACCAAAATCTCAGGGAATACCTGGGAATGTCTATAAGTGATATTGAAATGATTGACTGCGTGCAGTGCTTAGCTAGAGTGGATATGGATATAATTGAGCGCTTTCATATTGATACGATGTTATTAAATCCATCCTGGAATAAGAAATATGTATGGAATCCCTATGGAAAATATGAATTTAATGTACCTACTACTTTTCAACCCATTCAAAGAAGTAATGGTGGTTGGGATGTTAATTATAACAACTTACATATGTATATGCCCAAGGGGGGCTTTTTCTTTGATGGTGCTTGGCCAAATTTTTATGACATGTCGGAAGATGAGCAGTTGAACTGTTTTGCAGATAGAGCAGAAAGAATTTATAAGGAAACTGATAAGTTTACAATGTTCATGGGATTTAGTGCATTTTTTGAAGGTATAGATTTTGCTTGTGAAATGCTTACTGATCCTGAAGGCTGTAAAAATCACAATGAGAAGCTGCTTTTACAACAAATTGAGAAATTTGATAAAATAAACTCAAAATTTGGAAAATATATAGGAGCAATTGAAGTGAATAGTGATCTGGG
>CAYQCA010000126.1:0-11446 GCA_964415835.1 uncultured Clostridium sp.
TTTCACCGCAGTGCAGATGTAAATTTACATCCGTTATTATTTCTGTTTTTCCTATCTTGACTGAGAAGCCCTGTATCTTAGTGCAGCAATAGCCGCAGCAATTTTTGTTTTGTCCGCATTTTACGTTGTGCTTTGCGCTTATTTCACTCATTTGTAAATCCTCCGCTTATAACGCCTAGATTCAGGGAAAAATTTTCGCCTCGTTATTTAATTATACACGTTTCCTAAATTAATAATAACTATTTTTATTTAGAACGGATTAATATAATGGCAATTGTTAAAGATTAATATTATAATTAATTTGTTAAAATTTTAATTATCCTTTTTACAAATCTATTATTTTTTGTTACTATGTTAATGTACATTATCAAATTAGGAGGACAAGTAATGAGCAAAATAGACATTTCATGTATCAACACGATTAGGATATTGTCTGCAGAGGCTGTTCAGAAAGCTTCTTCAGGCCATCCGGGACTACCACTTGGTGCAGCACCTATTGCATATTCCGTTTGGGCAAAACATATGAAGCATAACCCAAAGAATCCAAAGTGGGCTAACAGAGACAGATTTATTCTTTCAGCCGGACATGGTTCAGCTATGCTTTATTCAATGTTACATCTTTTCGGATATGATGTATCAATGGAGGATCTCAAAAACTTCAGACAGTTTGACAGTAAAACTCCGGGACATCCAGAGTTTGGACATACACCAGGCGTTGAAATTACCACAGGGCCACTCGGACAAGGTATTGCAAACGGTGTAGGTTTCGCAATGGCTGAAGAATTCTTGGCAGCAAAGTTCAATAAAGATGGTTATAAAGTTGTTGATAACTATACCTACGTTCTTTCAGGTGACGGCTGTCTAATGGAAGGCGTTGCAAGCGAAGCTGCATCACTTGCAGGTACATTAAAACTGGGAAAATTGATTTTACTTTATGATAGCAATAACATCACTATCGAAGGTGATACCAGCATTGCATTTACCGAAGACGTTGCAAAGCGTTTTGAAGCATATGGCTGGCAGGTTCTCGTAGTTGAAGATGGAAACGATGTTGACGCTATCAGTGCTGCAATTGCAAGTGCGAAGAGCGAAACCGGTGCTCCTTCTATTATCATTGTTAAAACACAAATCGGTTACGGCTCACCAAAGGCTGGTAGTGCTTCAGTTCACGGAGAACCCCTTGGTGACGAAAACCTTGGAAAAACAAAAGAATTCTATGGTATGTGCAAGGACGATTGCTTCAATGTAACCGATGAGGTTGCTGCATATATGAAGGAGCTCATTGATGCCGGAGCAAAGGCTGAAGCTGGCTGGAATGAGATGTTTAATAAGTATGCTGCCCAATTCCCTGGCCTTGCTAAAGAATGGGATATGTGGCTAAACAGCGATTATAAGGAAATGCTCTTAAATGATGCAGATTTCTGGAAAGTTGATTCAAAGCCAAATGCTACAAGATCAATTTCCGGTAACCTTATTAATTACCTTGCAAAGAGAATACCAAACCTGGTTGGCGGATCTGCTGACCTGGCACCTTCAAACAAGACTGCAATGAAGGACATGGGCGATTTCTCAGCAAAAGATTATAGCGGAAGAAACCTTCACTTTGGTGTAAGAGAACATGCTATGGCTTCTATCGCAAACGCTATGGCTGCATACGGCGGATTAAAGCTCTACTGTTCAACCTTCTTTGTATTTACTGACTATATGAAGGGTGCAATGAGACTTTCTGCACTAATGAAGCTGCCTGTAACTTATGTAATGACTCACGACAGTATCGGAGTTGGCGAAGATGGACCTACTCACCAACCAATTGAACAACTGGCTTCCATAAGAAGTATACCAAACTTTACTGTATTCAGACCAGCAGATGCAAACGAAACTGTTGCCGGCTGGTACGTAGCTGCATCAAGCACATCAGCACCTACATGTCTGGTTCTCACCAGACAGAACCTGCCTGTTCTCGATATTGACGGCAAGGTAGCATTAAAAGGAGCATATACATTGCTGGATTCCAAGAATGCAACTCCTCAGGTTATCTTGATGTCTACAGGTTCCGAGGTTCACGTAACATTGGAAGCAGGTAAGCAGCTCCAAGCAGAAGGTATAGATGCAAGAGTTGTCAGTATGCCATCATGGGAGCTCTTTGAGCAACAGTCAGCTGAATACAAGGAAAGCGTATTACCAACTTCCGTTGCTAACAGAGTTGCTGTTGAAGCAGCAACATCCTTCGGATGGGGTAAATATGTCGGCTTGAAGGGTGATGTTGTTACTATAGACAGTTTTGGTGCATCTGCTCCTGCAGACAAGCTATTCAAGCATTTTGGATTTACTGCTGAAAATATTGTTGCAAAGGCTAAGGCTGTTATTGCAAAATAATTTAAAGTATATTAGTGTTCCTGAAATACCGTCAGATTTTTTCTGGCGGTATTTTTTATTGACTTTGTAATTATGCACTTCTATACTATACACAAATACTATTAGCAAAGGAAGTCCGTACAATGAATATAGATACCGACCAACTGTTATTATACAGACATTTTGATTACGAAGACATTTTTAACAAAATTACTTTTACAATTAACAACCATAATAACACCAAATATAGTAAAGATGATATAAAGTGCTCTTTATATGCTGCTGTGAACCAACTGGTTGAATTGGCTGAAAGCCATGATTTTGAGGGTAATTTGTGGCATTGTTATCTGACATTTCTTTTAGTTAATAATGAAAATGCTTTTTCAACAGCCTGTGAGTATGCACCCGCGGCCGGCGGTAGCATAATCGAGCTTGCTTTTAATGACTTTAGGATTTTTAAAGCACTATACAAGTTTGATTTAAGTTTAATTGATGAAGCTCTGGGAGTTAACTGTTTTCAGTTAATTACTCCGTATACATCGAGCTGCCGTGATAACAGAATACTTGAAAAAAGCGTGTCAGACAGATTAAACAGCTTAAGTATATCACTAGGGTCAACATCGGACGACCAGTCCTTTTATGAAGCCATTACCTATTTTTATAAGAATAATGGTGCAGGCAGGTTCGGTCTCTACAAGGCTTTCCGGATTGCTAAAAGTGCATCCGGAATTGATATTATGCCTGTTACCAATACTGACCCTATATGTCTTGGGGATCTGGTTGGCTATGAATTGCAAAAGAAGGAATTAATTAAAAATACAGAGGACTTTGTCCAGGGGCGAAGAGCAAATAATGTGCTGCTCTATGGTGACAGCGGTACAGGTAAATCCTCCAGTATTAAGGCTATATTAAACGAATACAGCGGTCAAGGCCTTAGAATGATTGAAGTATACAGGCACCAGTTTAGCGAACTATCAGAAATTATTTCTAAAATACAGAACAGAAATTATAAATTCATTATATTTATGGATGATTTGTCATTTGAAGAGTATGAAACTGAATATAAGTATTTAAAGGCAGTTATTGAGGGCGGTTTAGAGGCGAAACCAAACAATGTCCTATTATATGCTACTTCAAACAGAAGACACCTTATAAGGGAGAAATGGAGCGACAAAGACGATATGGATGATGATCTCCATACCAATGACACTGTTCAGGAAAAAATATCGCTGGCCGCAAGATTCGGTTTGTCTATTTTATATATATCCCCCAGTAGAAAAGAATACCAGCACATTGTAGAAGTCTTGGCGGATAAGTATAACATCGTAATGTCACAGGAACAGCTTTTCCTTGAAGCAAACAGATGGGAGCTGCGGCATGGAGGTTTATCCGGCAGAACTGCCCAGCATTTTATAACCTATTTACTGGGTGGTATTCAAACCTAAATAAAAGATTAATCCGGAGAGATTTCTACAGACTTGAAGTCTGTAGAAATCTCTTTTTTAATATGTTTAACAGAAATTATTTATTATATTTTAATAATTTATTATTGACAAACGATAATTTAAGCAGTATATTACAATTGTGATATGATATTTTTATTAAAGCGAGGTAATAAGATATGAGTTTGCAAATTTTGGGCAAAAAGGGACTAAGCCATGTTATGGAGCTTCTTTGCACTGTTTTCCAAGTGCTGGGTGCCGCATTTTTAATTTCTTTACCCTGGACCTTAAATTTCTATTTGCTTTTTAAACATAGCTACATTGAGTCAAGGTTTTATTATTCAATGATGATTTTGTTGGTCGTATCTGGCATATGCGCATTTTTTATTCTGGCTCAGGCAAAAAAAATACTTCACAGTATAAATTCCAAAGATCCATTTACATTTGATACTGCTAACAGGATAAAATATATTTCTTACTGGTGCATACCTATCGCATTTGCTTATTTTGCAGCCATATTTTTTATTCCGTCTGCCTTCGTTCTTCTTGTAGGACTGACATTTTTATTCCTTTCAGCCTGTATTTTTATAATTGCCGAACTATTCTATCAAGCAGTTAAATACAAAGAGGAAAATGATCTGACTATTTAAGAGAAGAGGAGAGAATGCTATGCCAATAGTAGTAAATGTAGATGTAATGCTTGCAAAAAGGAAAATGAGTTCAACAGAATTAGCTGAGAAAATAGGTATAACTACCGCAAATCTTTCGATTTTAAAAACAAATAAGGCAAAGGCAATAAGATTTTCTACTCTGGAAGAAATTTGCAAGGCCCTGAATTGTCAGCCCGGAGACATCTTGGAGTATGTTTCAGATGATGAAAATTCTAAATAATGTCCAAAGTTAATAATATAAGAAAAGAGGTGAATTTAGTGAGTGGTAAGGATTTTAATACTACTCTCACTAACTATAAGATGGAAAATAATAAATTACCTGATCAGTCCGCAAATCCCCCGGTGACCCCGCCCCCTATCTACCGTCCGTACGTACCGAGAAGTGCCACTTCTCAATATAAAGAATTCAAAGGGCGGGTAACATCGCAAAAAGGTTTTTTAATTACCGTACTCAGCGTTATTCTTTCTGTTTTATTTACAGAAACTATTCTGCTCGGTTCTGCCGGAATATCCATCCCAATCTTTGCTATAGCATTTTATGGTGTACTGTTCTATTTCTTCAGAGAAAGTGGTAAAGAGCTTAACAAAGCTTCGGTTTATATATCCATTCCGATTCTGCTTCTCTCACTGAGCTTTTTTATTCATTATAATCCCAGTACACAATTTATAACCTGGTTAACACTGGTAGGCCTTGTATTTATTCAGCTTATTCTGCTTTCAAATATTCATGTTACCGGTATCTTTAGCTTTGATATGCTGGCAAAAGTTTTTAAAAACATTATCGGCAGGTCATTTATAAATTTAGCTATGCCCTTTTATTCTTTCGGTATTTTGAAAGAGAACAAATCACGAACCTTTAAAAATACGGTTTATATATTTATTGGTCTTGGCATCTCATTGCCTGTGGCAGCTATTCTGATGGGTTTATTCATGAGCGCTGATGCTGTTTTTGCCAATGCAATGGAAACGCTTATTGACTTTATAGGTATTGAAATTGACAAATTATTTGCAGATATAGCTCTTGGTCTGTTTTTTGGCTTATTTGTTTCATCTGCACTGTTAGGCCTTAAATATGAAAATAAGGAGCCCAAGACAGCTTCCAAGCTTGGCGATAGCATTAATAGCATTATCATAGGGACCTTCCTGACGATAATTAATATATTTATAATTGCATTTGTTGCCTTTCAGTTTGTATATTTGTTTGGAGGATCTGTAAATATCACAGTATCGGATATGACATATGCCGAATATGCCAGGAGAGGATTTTTCGAGCTTTCTGCGGCATCCGGTATTATATTTGTCATTACTCTGTTTGTAATATTTATGACTAAGAAGAAGGAAGAGAAACTTCCTCTGTGGATTCAGTTAACCACTGTTGCTCTATGCTTATGTAACGGTGTTTTACTAGCCTCAGCATTAAAAAGAATGTTACTGTATGTAGATGTATATGGATTAAGCGTTAAGCGGCTTTTAACGCTGTGGTTCATGGGAATAATCGGCTTCTGTCTTTTATGGTTAATAATAAAATGCTTTGCTACCAAAGTCGACGTAATGAAATGGATAGGCATGACTGTAATTATTGGAGTCTGTGTTCTGAGCTTAACTAATACTGAACGGTTAATAGCCAAATACAATGTCAACAGCTATTTAGAGAACCCGGACAAAACCTCAATCGATTTAAATTATCTGGGATATTTATCCTACACTGCTGTTCCTGAAATAAACAGAATTAAGAACGCCCAAGTCGAAAACGTAACGGATGCAGCTCTTAATGCTATTCTGACCCAACAAAAAAATAAGTTAGAATACAGGCACCGTTTGTATGGGTTTACACTGGACCGTATTAAGGCAGACAGGATATTATCTGAGATTAAATAGCAGTAGCAAGGGCAGATACCAAACCGTATCTGCCTTTGTTCTTCCAGAAACTTGTTTGTCATTATAATGAAAATATTGTAACATTATCATATGAAAACACCTACACACTAAGGAGATAATAATGTTACGTCGATACAAATTAACTGCACTACTCATCATTTTTTCACTTTGTCTTTTCAGTACATATGCAACGGCCTCAACCCCCGCATCAAAGCCTGCTTATTCCAAAACGCTGGAGCAGATCTATAAGAGCAAGGATGTTTACAAGGATACACAAAATCGTCTAAAAGAACTAAACACAAATTATAGTAGTATTACATATTTATTTTCAGCTGGCAAGTCTGTTCAAAACCGCGATTTGTCTGTTTTAAAAGTCGGAAACGGGAATAAAAAAATATTCATTAATGCTTCTCATCACCCGAGAGAATATATGGGCACAGTTTTAACTCTGAATCAGATTCAATACTTATTAGAGGCATACGTAAGTAATGGTACAATAGACGGAGTTAGTATTAAAGCACTCCTTGATAATGACATATCTTTCTATTTCATGCCCCTTGTAAATCCGGATGGGGTCCAAATTTGTGTTAACGGGTCACCTTCTTATTATTTTAATGCAAATAAAGTTGATTTGAATCACAATTATGATGCTGATTGGAGTAAAAATATAACAAAGTATTATTCTACAGGTTCAAAAGCATTTTCGGAGCCTGAAACTCAGGCAGTAAAATTACTTTGTGAAACCGTAGAGTTTGACTTGACAATTGCCTATCACGCAGCAGGTGATATCATTTACTGGTACTATGGTCAGCAAGGAGCCGACAAAACAAGGGATCTGGCATATGCAAATCTGCTTAAAGGAATAACCGGGTACAGCCTGGTAAGCTCCAAAAACTATAAATCTTCTACTTCAGGTTTTAAGGATTGGTGTATTCAGAAGCTTAAAATACCTTCTTTTACTTTGGAAATAGGAGGAAAACAGGGACTTACAAAGCCGCTGAGCTGGTCAGCGTACAACTCTGTATGGCAAAAAAATCAACTTGTCCCGACAAGAATAGCAGATCAATTGCTGGCTCAGGGAAATTTCAAAAGGGACAGTCAAATAGCATTGATATACAAAGACTCGCTGGTACACCTCAAAAAGAGTATTTTACTTCAACAAGATCAAAAATATATTTATATAGAAGATGCAAAAAGTATTATAGGCAGTAAATTAACTGCAGCACTGCAAGAGAAATTAAAGCAATCTGAAAGAGTAATAAATAAAGTATCATATATCAATTTAGAATCATTAAGTGAGACTCTAAAACTTTACTATAACTATGATTCAGCTGTAAATACGGTATATATGAAATAAATCTTTAATATTATTAAAAATGCTCAGCCAATTCTGACTGAGCATTTTATATTAGAATTCATTCAAGTCCGATATACTGCCAAAATCGGGCTCTGGCATTATTTCAGGAATTTTTTCATAAAGGCTTTCAAGTACGTCTATTCCTATATTGCTGATACTCTCCATATCATTTATATCTATTGTACCTTTTAGAGAGATATCAGGTTTTGAAATATTTGCTTTATCAGACTGTTTTATTTCAGTTTTCAATAATGCTTCAAGCTTTTGTTTATCAATGCTGGTAGATACTTTGACCTCACCTAGCAACGTATCCACACCCTTTCTTTGGCTGGTAAGTGTGAAATCTATATTGCTCATTTGAGTTTGGTCAGGGACGTTAAATTGCTCCAGATAGATATTTCCTTTTAGCTCGCCCACGAATGCATCGAGGCCGCCGACCTTTGCCTCGTTTTCATATGTATATGCCACATCTGCTACAGTTTTGTCAGTTACATAAAAATTGAATTTACCTTTATAATTTCCATCAACAAGTTTCTTCTCATTGTTAAAACCAAAAAGCTCCTGCCCAAAGGATTCAACTCTTAAATTCAAAATATCGGAGCCTGAAACATCTGTATAACTATCCAATGCAACTTTAGTATCACTAACTCTGTCATTAATTTGTCTAAACAGAATGTCACCGCCTGGTGTGAAATAAGCTGTATAAGCTATTTGAATCTCATCAAGCATTTCAGCCTGATATTCAAGTTCATCACACATTTGCTGAATTTCATATTCATAGTCCTCATCAGTAGGCATATCCAGCCCATACATTTCAGTGCTTACATTATTAAATATATTTGCTATTGATTTATACAAAGTCTTAAATTCTTCATCATTGCGGAGTTCATCAGCAAGTGCCAGATAAATATCAGCAATTATTTCTTCGTCGATATTAAAAGTTATCGCATTGCAGGTGATTTGTTTATACTTTACCGCTTTTAAATATGTAACCTTTTCATTTGGTATCTGTTTAAATATAACATCCTTTATATACTTGGTAAAAAGGTGGTTATAAGCGTCCCTGGACAGTCCGAACAGTTCTTGGAAAGCCTCTTCATCATCTTCCAATAGCGCTTTATTAAATAATTTCGAGATTGAACTGACTACATCGGAGGAGCCTGCGTCGATACCAATAGCTTTATCAGTTAGTCCAGGCAGTGTTATAATCGCTTTTTCATCCGCATATTTTGCATCAATGCCCCCAAGCTCTTTTCCATCGTACTTGGTAGAAAGTGAAGAAGTATAAAAAATATCGTTGGTGTCTTTACTGTTCATGTTATAGTTGAAGCTCAGGTCTAGCTTCGTTAGAAAGTCGGCCAGTTTCTTTAGTGATTCGTCTGATTGAAAGAATTCTCCTTTAAGCTCTGCATCTATACTGCCTGAATAGCTGTATTCTGACAGGTTTTGAGCCACGTACGTCTGTTTAAGATCATTTAAAGCCTTCTTTAAATTTTGTCTTTCAATTGATAAGTAAAAGTATTTGGGACCATATACAGCAGCTTTAACATCTGTACTGAATAGAAATAAACTCATAAAAATTGAGATTATGAGAACAACTGCCATTGGAACTGCAAAAGGCGTTTTTTTTGAACTTCTAAAATTCATATAAGACCCTCCAACAAATTAACATAGTTTAACTAGTATAGTTAAATATATACAATCTGTCAATAATTCAGAAGTCCCAAAAATTTTTTTCCCTTTTATTGGTATTAAGCTTTATCCAGTGGTTAATAATATTGATATAAATATTTTTGAGAGGAGTTAAAGTATGGGCGATAAGGGTAGCGCAAAAAAAGCGCCGAAAATGAGTAAAAAAGAGGCTAAGGCCGCTAAATTAGCAGCCAGAAACAGCAAAAGCTCAATCGATACTTAATTATTCCATATCACAATGAAACACTTGTAAAAGGCTAAAAAGGGGCTCATTCCAATAGGATATGAGCCTCTTTTAATTACTAAATATCCTTGATTAATATTGACTTATCCCCGGCATAGTAAATATAAAGTTTGTGCAACGGTCTCGTCATTGCAACATACAAAAGCTTTATATCAAGCTCATTTTCAGTATAGTTCCTGCTGCTGGCATCTGAAATAAGCACAACATCAAATTCCAAACCCTTTGATAAGTATGACGGTACGACCACTACACCGCTTTTGTATTCTTTCTCATTACCTGTTATAACACTTATATTCTTATCTGCCTTTTTAAGACTTGGAAGTAGCTGTTCACACTCTTCCATAGTTTTGCATATAACCGCAATAGTTTTATGTCCTTGTTTTTTCGCATCCTTTATTTTCTGAACAATATCCTCTGCAATACTGGTGATATTGTCCGATGGTATAATGTCAACAGGCCCTCCGTGTCTGATAACAGGCTTTGCCATTAGAGACCCGGTATTCTCAAGTTTACTGATAACTTTATTTGCAGCTTCCATAATTTCGACTGTAGTCCTGTAACTCTGCTCAAGAGTAAGGAATTCACATTTGTTACCGTCAAAAACATGTTGAACAATCTCTTCCCACTGACGAACCCCTCTATAGGAGTGTATGCCCTGGCATAAGTCTCCAAGAATAGTAAATGAACTGTCCTTCACTATCTTTTTTAAAACATAAAACTGAAAGGCGCTAAAGTCCTGTGCTTCATCTATTACAATATGTCTGACCGGAATTTTCTCATCCATTCCGTATATTTTATATTTTAAATAAATTATTGGTGCCAGGTCTTCCAGCTCAAGGATTTTTTTATCTAAAACCGCTAAAGTATGTTGTCTTGTAAATTCGCATATTTCATCACTAGCATATTTGCTCACTATACTATTAAAAGTATCTTTATCCTCCATCAAATCCTTATAATAATCATAAGCACTGAGTTTTGGAAGACTCTCTATATATTCTTTTACCAGCGTTTTCGAAACCTTTTCTATTTTGTCCAGCACTCTGTCTCTTTTTTCAAAAGCGGCCAGAATATGTTTTTGCCTTTCCTGTTCATTTCCAATAGTGGTTCTGGCTCTGGCAACCTTCCTGTCACACTCCGCTTCTATTTGCATTACAAACTGTTGCTTCGCTGTCTTTAGCCTTGTGCTTATACTCTTCTTGATTTCATTCATTCTCTGGGCAATTGGCCACATACCATACTGTGTCAGAAATAATTCGTTTATTTCAGCATATGAGAATATCGTTTTGGTTCCAAGCGTTATGTCACGCTTTGGTATAAATGAACCTTCAATCCTTTTTATATATTCATCTATAATGTCTCTGAAACTCATCGATGTTTTAAGAACAGAAGCCTTTCTCAATATATTGTTGTGCTTTATCTGATCATCTGTTGAATTATGGTTTACAAACATGTTCAACTTTGAATTGCTATCTGTGAGCTTGAATTTCTTGCCAATCAACTCCATTGCAAAATCTTCAAAAGTAGTTTGCTTGACTCTTTCAACTCCAAGCTCAGGCAATACCTCAGATATATAATTCAGGAATAATCGGTTAGGGGCTATTATCATAAAGTTTTCAGGCTCAAAACTTTTTTCGAATGTATAAATAAGATAAGCTATCCTGTGAAGGGCAATAGTGGTCTTTCCGCTGCCAGCTACACCTTGAACAATAAGTGGCTTCCACATAGGTGCCCTGACAATTTTATTTTGCTCTTCCTGAATTGTAGAAACTATTTCTTTTAACCTGTTCTCAGCATTGGCCCCCAGATA
>CAYQCA010000127.1:0-11444 GCA_964415835.1 uncultured Clostridium sp.
ATGTTACCATGTTTCTGCTGTTATGTCAACACTTTTTTGTTTTGTATTTTTTGGTAATTATCTTACCAATAACTTTAGTTGCTTTAGTGTTGCCTTTTGAGACAGCTTGATTATGTTAACACATTGTCCTCTTGCTGTCAACACATAATTTCTTATCAAATACTGGTAATAACTTTACACTGGAATTTGACTTTCATTGGTGTCTCGGCTAAGAGAGCTTTGTTAGTATAGCACCACCTGTATGTAATCATCAACAAATAATATCTCTATATTTCCTCATAAATTTAATCTACTGTCATTATGCTTCATTTTCCTTATGAGAATCATAAATTTTATCCAGTATACTTAAGTATCAATAATACTTAAGAAATTGATTCATTAGATATATTTTATTTTTGATTGGTATTGGACTTATTGGAATATCTCTTGGATAACTCCGTTATCAACCATTTCTATTAGGACCTTAACAACTTTTTCATCCAGGCATCCTGTTTTTACATCATTTAAAAGGACTTCCTTTACCTGTGAAATCGGCATCCTTTCTCTGTATGGTCTATCTGAATATAGAGCATCAAATATGTCCGCTACACATAATATACGTGTTTCAATAGTTATCTGGTCTCCCTTCAGACCATCAGGGTACCCTGTTCCATTAAGTTTTTCATGGTGGTGCCTGACAGGAATAAGACATTCTTCTAAAGAAGCAAGCGGACTTAATATTGTCTCCCCTATCTCAGTATGCTTCTTGATTATTTGAAATTCTTCATCAGTAAGCCTACCAGGCTTGTTCAATACACTTTCAGGGACTCCTACTTTCCCTATATCATGAATTATCCCGGCAACTTCAAGATGATTAAGTTTATCCTCACAAAGTCCCAGTCTTCCCCCAATCATTCTGCTTATCATTCCTACCCGTCTTGTATGACCGTCTGTATACTTATCCTTTGCTTCTATAACATTAGCCAGACTAATTATAAGGTTTCTGGTGTTCTCAGTTTCTTTATTAAAGTCATGCTTTAATAGCTCATATAACCGCATTATCTCTTCGTTTGACTTTTCAAGTTCCCTATATTTGTCCTTTAAATTGTCCTCTAATTCCTTCTTTTCCAGTCCATTTTTTACTACCTTTATTAAATCGTTATTATTCCAAGGCTTTTCGAGGTAATAATATAACCCGACCTCATTTATACTTCTTATTGCGTTTTCTTTATCGGCATATCCAGTCAAAAGAATTGTAACAATATTGGGGCACTTTTCTCTTGCTTGTTTTAAGAATTCCAAACCATTCATTTTGGGCATCATAAAATCAGAAATTATCAAGTCAACCTTATTATTCATCAACTCATTAGAGGAAAGAGCATTATCAACATCGTTATATACAATTACATCCTCTTTCAGCATTATCTTAAACATCGACGAAAGCGTCGTTGTTATCATCTTTTCATCATCAACTACCATAATAGTTTTGCTCAATTTATACACTCCTCAGGATCATTTTTTAAATTAAGTTCTGTCATTATCTATAGGTATTTTTATAGTGAACTCTGCTCCATTACCAAATTCACTATTTACAAATATTTCTCCAATATGATTTTGTACTATATTATAACTAATATAAAGTCCAAGTCCTAAACCTAACCCAACTCCTTTAGTTGTAAAACCAGGATCAAATATTTTCTGTAGGTTCTCTTCTTTTATACCTGTTCCTGTATCCTTAATAGTTATGTATATATATCTGTCCAGGAGAAATGTTTTTATAAAGATTTCTCCTTCACCTTCTATTGCTTGTATTGCATTTACAATAACATTCATAAATACCTGGTTTAATTGTCCGGGATAACACTTAACCAAAGGTATATCCCCATAATCTTCGTGAACAGTTATTCTTCTTTTTAATAAGTTATTTGTAAGCACAAGAACACTTTTTATTCCTTCATTTATGTTTGCTTCCTGAAAATCAGCCTGGTCAAGCCGGGAAAAACTCTTCAAGCTCTTAATAATTTCTGTTATTCTGCTACAAGCAATCAGATTTATGTTGTTAGCTTCCTTTAGTTGATTAATCAATGAAAACAATTCGTTATCTGACTGAATAGTTACATTATCTAGTATCACATTTAAAATCATTTCTTCTAATTGTTCGTTGCTGTTTATAGCCCCTATTGGCGTATTAATTTCATGAGTTATCGCTGCTGTAAGCAAACCAACAGATGCCATTTTTTCACTTTGTACCAACTGTGCCTGTTGTTTTTGAATTTGCATTTTAGATTGTATTAGTTCCTCATTCTGCATTTCAAGCTCTGAGTTTTGATTTTCAAGGGCGTCCTTCTGATTTTCGAGCATGTCGTTATATCCTTGTAACTTTTTCATAATACTATTTGTTGAATCCGCCAGAGATTCAATTTCTCTAAGAGGCTTCTTTAGAATTATCTGGGTATTAGCTGCAGTTTCCTGATCCCCTTCTGCAATAGCTTTTATTTTGGTTTCAAGTTGCTTCAAAGGGTTTGTAATCGGAATCACAAGAAACAAACCTACTATTTTTGATACTAAAAGTGCAAGTATACTTAATCCTATTATAGTCACAAGAATCGGAATCACAATATCGGTTAATAGTTTTGGATTAACTCTTGCTACAATTTCCCCAATCTTTTTATTATCCGAATCCAGTATCGGTTTTACAGATTTGGTATCAGAATAAAATTTAGACAAAGGATCTGAACTGCTTTCATCGTTGGAATACAAAATTTTATCGTTAACTATAATTGTTACATATATATTGCTGGTTTTTTCTCTATAGGGAATAAACTCATTGATTTTTGACCTATTACTTATATCATTAATCCACATTTGAATTTTCGGATTATTAATATCTATTTTAACATGTGATTGATTTTCAAAGCTTTTAATCGAATCGTCAGTATTTATTTGTTGCTGAATTGAATAGCTTACCATCTCTGCTTCATTCAATGCATAGCTTTTTGATAACATCAACACCATATAAATAATAACACCACTAAGAAATAAAACGGTAAAAAATGCTGACAAAGACATAGCTCTCTTAATACGTTTTCTTAATGTTCTTCTATTTTTCCTTTTTATCATTTTGTTTCCCTACTTTCGGACAACCAATATGAGTATATTTTATAATAAAAACTGGAAATATAATATATAATAACGTTAATAAAATTTGAATTTTTTATTAAAAATTTTTGAACAAATAATAAAGGTATAAAAGTTATTTCTCTTTAACTTTTATACCTTTTAATATTTCAAATCTTATTTACTTGGTTCCCATTTACATCTTACAGGCGATGTGATAGCATTTTCCGCTTTCAGGTCCTTAAAAGCTTTGTCAACCTCTTTACGATCCAATCCTGAAAGCTTTTCAACTTCACCTGCACTTACCGGCTTCCCTGCAGCTTTCATTACTTCCAATACTTTTTCTTTTGCGTCCATCGTTTCACCTCCAATAAATAAAAATATACCCATTTTTATTTTTTTCAAACCAATTAATAAAAAGCACTATTTTACTTATTCTGAAGTTTATATATTATTTTAAATCCACGCTCTTCAATAGATTTTTCTATATCTGCTGTATTTAACGAGCTTATACCTATTACAATTGCACTTTTGCCGTTAGCTCCGCGATAAACTGCCACATGAGTAATATTAGCTCCCGAATTTCCGATTATACTTGTCAGGTTTGACATTATACCCGGTTCGTCATCAACTTCGATTGTAAGTCTGGTTCCGGTTTCACGGAAGCCCAGTAGCTCTATAAATGAGTCAAATATAGCAGTTTTGGTTATTATACCAACTAACTTATTGTTATCAACAACAGGTAAGAAGCTAATATCATTATCTCTCATTACAATTGCTGCTTCTTCAAGAAGAGCACCTGATGAAATGGTAACAGGATTCTTTGTCATTATACTCTTTATTTTAGTCTTAGCTAGAAGGTATGTTATTTCACCCATACTGAAGGTTGTTGCTTTTGAAGGAGAAGCATGTTGTATGTCCTCCTTTGATACTATCCCTACCAGTTTACCATCTTTCATAACAGGTAGACGTTTAACGCCATTTTGAGCCATTATTTCATGGGCATCAGGAATTGTTTGATCCGGTGAAATAGTAAATGGATTGGTAGTCATCTTGTTTTTTACAAACATAATTCTAACCTCCTAAATATGCTTTTTTAATTTCATCACTTTGTGCCAGTTCAGATCCGCTGCCTGAAAGAACAATCGATCCGGTCTCCAAAACGTACGCAAAATGTGCAATTTGTAATGCCATACTTGCATTTTGTTCAACTAAAAGGATAGTAGTTCCTGCGCTGTTTATATCTTTAATTATACTAAATATTTCTTGTACCAACAAAGGAGCAAGTCCCATTGACGGTTCATCCAGGAAAAGTATTTTGGGACGGCTCATTAATGCACGGCCAATAGCCAGCATCTGCTGTTCACCGCCTGACAATGTTCCCGCAAGCTGTTTCTTTCTGTCAAAAAGGATTGGAAAACGCTCATAAACCATTTTCAGGTCTTTAGCAATTTCACTTTTATCTTTTCGTAAATATGCACCCAACTCAAGGTTTTCAAGGACAGTCATGGTAGGGAAAACGCGCCGGCCTTCCGGAGCATGTGAAATACCCATCTTTACTCTGTCCTGAGGAGATGTATTGGTTATGTTTACACCATCATGAATAATTGTTCCGTTAGTTGGTTTTTTTAAGCCTGAAATCGTACGCAAAATAGTAGTTTTTCCTGCTCCATTAGCACCAATCAACGTAACAATTTGTCCATCTTCTACTTTAAGAGAAATTCCTTTGATAGCATGAATTACTCCATAATGCACATCAATATTATTTATTTCAAGCATTGCTAACATCCTCCCCCAAATAAGCTTCAATAACACGCTTATTTGACTTAATTTCATCAGGTGTTCCATTTGCAATTATAGTACCATAATCCAGAACATATATGCGCTCGCAAATTTTCATAACCAATGACATATCATGCTCTATCAAAAGGATAGTTAAATCAAATTTCTTGCGAATCCAGCTAATCAGCTCTGTTAGTTGCGCAGTTTCTGCAGGATTCATACCTGCTGCAGGCTCATCAAGCAATAATAGCTTTGGATTTGTTGCAAGTGCACGTGCAATTTCGAGATGACGCTGTTCACCATATGGCAGGTTTTTTGCCAATTCATCTTTTTTATGATCAAGTTTTAGGATCTTCAATAATTCAATGCTATCTTCAATCAGCTTCTTCTCTTCCTTATGATAGGATGGAAGATGCAGAAAACTGGACAATAGGCCGTATTTAACATTCTTGTGCATAGCAATACGAACATTATCGAGTACAGTTAAGTCTTTAAAAAGCCTGATGTTTTGAAATGTTCTTGCCAATCCCTCTTTACAAATCGTATATGGTTTTAATCCCTGAAGAGCTTTTTCTTTCCCTTCCATGGACAGAGTGATACTTCCGCTGGTTGGTACATATACACCTGTAAGCAGATTAAATAATGTTGTTTTACCAGCACCATTAGGTCCGATTAAACCAACTAATTCTCCTTTCTCCAGTTCCATGTTTACATTTGAAACCGCAGTTAATCCACCGAAGGATTTAGTTAACTTTTTTACACTTAATATCGGCATGCCTAAACCCTCCCTTTCTTAGATGTAAAGAAATTGCCAATCTTGCTGAATACTGCGAAGGATATTTCCTTTGAACCCATTAATCCCTGTGGGCGGAAAATCATTATTATTATTAATGCCAAAGAATATAATATCATTCTTATTTCCGGGAAGGATTGTAAATAGGTTGAAATCAAAGCTAATAATATAGAAGCGAGTATTGATCCTGAAATACTTCCTATACCACCCAATACGACGATAACCAATACATCTATAGATTTTAAAAATCCAAACAGGTCAGGTTTTAGGAAATAAAAATATGAAGCATATAGAGCTCCGGCTATACCTGCACAAAAAGCACCTATAGTAAAAGCCATAACCTTGTATTTTGTTGTATTTATACCCATTGCTTCTGCTGCAATTTCATCTTCTCGTATTGATATACAAGCTCTTCCATGAGTTGACTTCAGAAAATTAGTTATAAATACTATGGTTATAGCTATAAAAACAAATAACCAAAACCAGTTAACAAATTGAGGTATACCGTTCAAACCAGCGGCACCATTTGTTATTTTCAAGTTTGTAAATATTATACGAATTATCTCAGACATACCAAGTGTTGCAATAGCAAGATAGTCACCTCTTAATCTCAATGTTGGTAAACCTACTAAAATACCTACCAGAGCCGCTACTGAAGCACCCGCTAATGTACCTATTATAAAACCTGAAATTGTAGGCATACGCATAGTAATAATAGCACAAACATATGCACCAATAGACATAAAACCTGCATGTCCTAATGAAAACTGTCCCGTAAAACCAGTAATCAAATTCAGACTTACAGATAATATAATATTTATACATATAGTAACTAACGTAGCCTGTAAATAATCAGTAATAATATTTGCTGAGATTAATAACTGTACAATAAAAAAAGTTGCCAGTAGTGCAAAAAACTTTTTTGTTCCCTTAAGTTCCAATAATTTTTTCACACTCTACACCTTCTCTCTTGTATTTTTGCCAAGCAAACCTGCTGGCTTTACAATAAGTATTATGATTAGTATAGCAAACACAACAGCATCCCTATACATGGAGTTTAGGTACCCTGATACAAAAACTTCAACACCACCGATAACAAAACCACCTATCATAGCTCCGGGTATTATCCCTATACCTCCGAATACTGCTGCGACAAAAGCTTTTAGTCCAGGAATAACTCCCATCAATGGATTAATTGAATTGTAATACATTCCTACAAGGACACCGGCAGCTCCGGCCAGGGCAGAGCCTAATGCAAAAGTAAATGAAATTGTCGTATTTACATTAATGCCCATTAGTTCTGCTGCATCTCTATCAAGTGATACTGCACGCATTGCTTTACCGATTTTTGTTTTCTTTACAATCAGCTGCAGTAAAATCATCAATATAACTGTTATAACAACAATTAAAATCTGCTGCATTGAAATAATAATATTTCCAATATGAAATTTTTGAGCCATTAATCCGGTTAATGGAGGATATGTTCTTACGTTTGCTTTAACAAAAAACATGGTACCATATTCTAAAAATAATGATACACCAATAGCTGTGATTAGCACTGCGATTCTAGTAGCATTTCTTAAAGGTCTGTATGCAATTCTCTCAATAGTGATACCGAGAACGGTACAAACTATCATGGCAATCAATAAAGACGGTAAAAATCCAAGTTTTAGCGAAGTCATACAGAAATAGCCTGTATAAGCACCAATCATGTATACATCGCAGTGAGCGAAATTAATCAGATTGATTATTCCGTAGATCATTGTATAACCCAGAGCAATAAGTGCATATATACTGCCTAAAGATATGCCGTTTATAACCTGTTGAAGTAGCTGTTCCAATCATTTCCCCTCTTTCTGTCACCAATTAATTTTTAAAATGCATATAAGTGAGTACAAATTTTTGTGCTCACTTATTGCATAAGAATTTAAGTTTTAATCTTTTATATTATTTTCCTACTTTTTCACTTGATGACTGTACGCCATCTTTCAATCCAATAACAACGATTGCTTTTACTGGGTTGTGATTTTCGTCAACACTAAATGAACCAGTTACACCCGCAAAGTCTTTAGTTGCTGCAAGTGTATTTTTTATTGATTCGCCATCAAGCTTTTCTGAACGTGCAATACCGTCAACTGCGAATTTTGCCAAGTCATAGCCTAAAGCATTAAATGCATCAGGTTCCTTATTGTATTTAGCTTTGAAATCTTCTATAAACTTAACAACTAAGGGGTCCTTGTCAAGTGAAGAATAATGATTTGAGAAATAAACATTATTCAGCGCACTTGCTCCGGCAAGTTCCAAGAGAGTAGGCGAATCAAATCCGTCTGCTCCTAAAACAGGAACATCAATACCTAAACCACGAGCCTGTTTGATTATAAGGCCTGCTTCATTGTAGTAACCTGGAATAAATATTACATCAAAATCCATACCTTTTATCTTAGTTAAAATAGCACTGAAGTCTGTATCCTTTGCAACATAAGCTTCTTCTGCAACAATAGTACCTCCTGCCGCTTCAAAAGTCTTTTTAAAGTTTTCAGCCAGACCTTTACCATAATCACTGGAGTTATCCTTAATAATAACTGCTTTCTTTTTAGAAAGATTAGTTAATGCATAGTTAGCCATAGCTGTACCCTGGTAAGAATCGTTAAAACAAATTCTGAATGCATATTCCTTAACACCTGATGCGTCAACTGTTACATCATCAGCTGTTGCTGAACCTGAAATAACAGGAATTTTGTTTTTATTTGCAACAGGAATTGTTGCTTTAAAGGAACCTGATGTAGCAGGACCCAATACTGTAACAACCTTATCCTTTGTCATAAGCTTTGTTGCAAGTGTTGTACCTTCAGAAGGTTCAGATTTATTGTCATACTTTACAATTTCAATCTGTTTACCATTTACTCCACCAGCTTTATTGATTTGTTCAATCGCAAGTTCAATACCTTGTACACTGCTCTGGCCATATGTTGCAACATCACCTGACAATTCGTAGTTAACACCGATTTTAATTACATTTGCATTTGATGACGAAGCCCCACATCCAGCAAACAACGTCAGAGCCAAAGTAAGTACTAATATAACGCTTAATAACTTTTTCATATTGATAATCCCTCCTATTATAATTTTGTCTTACTTCAAAAAAGTTTTATCTCAAAAGAGACAAAACTTCATTGTTTCATAGTTTCTCTATCACCCTTAATATGTACAATTAAGAGTAATTTTTTTATTATATTATACTTTTCGAATTTATTTGTCAATTGCTTTTTTATGCATTTTTACTTATAAATATTAACGTTTTTTGACTAATTTTTAAAAAGGTCTTTATAAAGGTAAAGGCTCGCAATTAGCGAGCCTTAAATGAATAAATTAATAACTAACGAGGTTGTATGTAGAACTTAATCGCTGTTCTTTCTTCACCATCAATATTAACCTCTGCAAATGCAGGTACTGCCACAAGATCAATTCCATTTGGAGCAACAAAACCTCTGGTTATTGCTATTGCTTTAACAGCTTGATTTACTGCTCCTGCTCCAACTGCTTGTATCTCTGCGTAATTGTTGTCACGCAATACCGCAGCCAACGCTCCAGCGACAGATTTAGGTTGCGAATTAGCTGAAACTTTTAGTACTTCCATAAATACATCCTCCTAAAAAAATGCTTTACATTAAAAGCAAAAAAATAAAATAAAGTTACTTTTTATCTATTCTATATGTTTCTTATTATTCCTTCTTTTTACATGTATTTTTTTCAAAAGTTTGTTACTATATTTCAATCTCGGTAAATATTAAACAAATAAGTATTTTTATCAGGTATTATTTTTATATTTTTAAACCCAAATAGCATCTTTAGGGTATCTATATTTACTCTTTTTTGGCCTATTATATTTGAAACTTCACTTGTATTACATAGAATTTTTATGTTCTCTGTCTCCTCAAGATAATTTACTTTTATATATTTAATCATTTTATTCAGTAAAAGTCTGGATTGTACCAGTTGTCTGAAAGCAGGATGAAATGGCCCTGCAATTACTTCCCCGGACTCACTGATATTGTCAGTAGGCTGTAATCCAATTCTTATAACATTAATATTATTATTTTGGTATATTTCCAAAAGTTCTGCGGAAATATCTACTGCTTCAGTAATTGTAAGCGGTTTGTATTTCCCGTCCAGATACATTTTCTGAAGATAAGTGTATTTTATTACCAGCGTTGGATAAATTCTAACAATATCAGGCGACATAGAAACAACCATCTCAGCAGTTTTTATGGCTATCTCCTTACTGTCTCCAGGCAGTCCAATCATCGTCTGTATTCCCAGAGCGAAACCTCTATCTTTAATTAGTTTTGCCGCCTTTGATACATCCTCTATGCTATGTCCCCTATTACTGCACTTTAGAACATGGTTATCGAGACTCTGTGCACCAAGTTCAATTGTCCTAACATTATATTTCTCCAACAAGTCAAGTATTACTTCATTTATATAGTCCGGTCTTGTTGAAACTCTCATTTGCATTACTAGTCCGGCTTTTACATAATCATATCCGATTTTTAAATACCATTCCTGCTCGTGTAGTGGTATTCCTGTAAAGCTACCTCCATAAAATCCAATTTCAACAAAAGTATCTCTATCTGCAGTTGTTAAGTGCTCCTCTATTGTTTTTCGTATATCTTCCTCGCTGGCATCATTTATTTGACCGCTGATAATTTTTTGATTGCAGAAAATACAATCAAATGGGCAACCCTTATGAGGAACAAAAACTGGAATAACTATATGTTTACTAATTTTTTATACACTCCTTATAATTTAATTCAATTCCGGAAATAAAGCTTTACATGTTATATTCTTAGGTTTTCCAGTGCATCTTTGGCAGCGTTTTGCTCTGATTCTTTTTTTGAATGACCAGATCCCTTTCCCAGGATATCATTATTAATCCTTACTTCAGTTTCGAAAGTTTTATTATGGTCAGGTCCACTTTCATTTATAACATGATATGAAATATGCTGATCACCGTTTTGCTGTATTAGCTCCTGTAGCTGAGTTTTAAAATCATAAAGTACTTTCCCCGCAACACAGCTCTTAATTATTTCTTCCATGTATTTTAAAATAAAACCCTTTGCAGTTTCAAAGCCCCCATCAATATACATAGCACCAATTAGTGCTTCAAAAGCATCTGATAAAACAGATGCTTTATGTCTACCACCAGATAGCTCTTCTCCTTTTCCCAGCAACAAATATCTACCAAGTTCAATATTCTTGGCGCACTGTGATAATGAGCTTTCACAAACTATTTTGGCTCTGGTTACTGTAAGCTCCCCTTCCGGTAAATTCGGATACCTTGTAAACAGGTATTCACTAATAACCAGGCTTAATACAGAATCACCAAGAAACTCAATTCTTTCATTATATCTTAATTTTTTAGCCTTCTTTTCATTTGCATATGAGCTATGCGTAATAGCTGTTGCAATAATATTTTTGTCGATAAATGAATAACCTATTTTATTCTCGAGTTGATCTATAGTGCTACTTTTAATTATATCTTCCATTAAGTCCTCCAATGCGGAATTATATTTTAAGCAAAAATAAAGGATGAGATTAAAACCTCATCCTTTATTTTATACTTTTATATAATATTCATCAATAAAATTCTGGTTCCAAAAGCTTGTATTACTGAACATAAGTTAAAGAAAATCTATTCGTATTTCTTTAAGCATATTGTTGCATTGTGTCCACCGAAGCCAAGTGCATTTGAAAGAGCGTATTTGATGTCTGC
>CAYQCA010000128.1:0-11435 GCA_964415835.1 uncultured Clostridium sp.
TTCTCCGACATTGTTATGGTAATAATACCGGCCAACTCGGGAGCTTCTTCAAACAGTTTCCGTACACCATTTCTCAAAAATTCCTGTACAGCTTTTACAGAAGTACAAAGAGCTGAATAATCTCCTTCTGTCTGTCCTTTCCAATCCGGGTGTTTTTCAAAAAAAGAATTAGGCATTGCTCTCGGTTCATTAAGATATAGGTAAACGCCTATACCGTATTTGGCAGCTCTCTTTATCAGTCGTCTCAGACCGTTTATTCTTTCTTCCCAATTGGTTGAAAGCTCCGGTGCCTCATCCCATGGTATAAGTGAATACAATAGTCCTTGCAGCCAAATTCCATTAACCCCTAATTCAGATAATTTCAGCAACAAGCCTTCCGGATAAGGATCCATATCAGTTTCTAGTAACGGATCACCAAATACAGCAGAATAAGCATGAACGATTCTTGTATCAAAACGTGTATCTCTGGTAACAAGGCCTTTATTCAAAAATGGCCCCTTCCTATTATCCATCGCTTTTTCCAGCCATTGCAATCCCCTTAACAGGCCCACTTCATCAACCGCAGTTATACATATGGAGTTGTCGGTAATATCTATTGAATGGCTTTCCGATAATTTGTCGTTTATCTTCTCTATCGTAAGTTGTATATTTTTAGTGTTAGTTTTTGAAGTGTTAAGTTTAATTCCCCATCTATGTTCATGATTAGATATAAATCTATTTATGAATACTTCAATATTTTCAGTATAATCTTTACTTATAACATTCCACTGCTCATCAAGAATAACCTCACCTGCTTGAGCCATTCCAAACTTCTGAAGCGTGGGCTTTGTCAGCTCAAATTCCTTTAGAAAGTCGAAAGGTTTGCTAACGCATCCTTCATCAGAAAAATGCATATGTACAATATTCTTAATTTCTTCAGTACGTCTTTTCTGAGCTTCTGTGAGTGGTATGTAACTGACTTCCTCAACATCAGGTTTAAAATTTCCGACTTTAAAAGATAGAAAATCATCTTCCTTTAAAACATTAGCCAACTTTTCGGCAGACCACCCTAAAATCGTCAATAGTTGCCGATACGATAAAATATGCCAATTAGCACGAATTATTGTAATATATCCACGTTTAAGCCAATTTTCATCTTCCGTTACAGGTACTCTTAATCCCATATCCCTTGCGAGCTCAGATATATTTTCTTCTGCTGAATTAAGAATTTGTGCAAGACGCTTAACAGGTACCAGCCCCCAGTTTCTCCAGACAATAACCTGCTGTCTAGTGGGAAAGTGTGGAATCTCAAGTATTTTCTTTTCTGTTTTAGGTAATGACGCATTAACCATATTAAACCTCTATTCAATAATTATTTGCTTTACATTCTGCAATCGTTTGCAAATTATCCGAAAAAATAAAAGTAATATTCAACCTGCTTATATTTATAAAATTTGTAATTTTTGTGAGAACAAAGAAGATGTTGGTTAGTATTTTTATATATAATGTATAATAAGTTTATTTAACTTAATATTAATTTATCATAAGAATATTCCTATGTCAACAAAAACTTTGATAACGTTTGCAGATTTATTTTCACTTCGAAAAAGTCTTCCTTCTTACAATTCTTCTTCCACACTAACCCCAGCCATTCTCATCAAATAAATAGCATTACGTGTGTCTGAGACACCTTTTCTAAGCTTATAATCAAACAGTATCTGATTATTTTTATAAAACTCTTTAAAGTGATAGTTCTGTATGCGGCCGTTACTTTCTTTCTCCATATCGGCAAGCTCCAGATCATGAGTAGAGACTAAGCCCCAGGCGCCCTTTTTATCCAGTTGTTTTATAAGCATTTTTGCACCTGTATGCCTGTCAGCAGAATTTGTGCCCTTAAAAATTTCATCCAGCAGAAAGAATACTCTTTCGTTATTATCTACTGCCTCCACTACCATTTTCACCCTGAGTAATTCGGCATAAAATGAGGAAATGCTTTGTCCGAGATTATCACTGGTCCTCATACAGGCAAAAACCTTTAAAATAGGGCACTTGAATGTTTTTGCACATACAGGCAGACCGATATAGGATAAAATCAGGCTAAGCCCTACAGTCCTGAGAAAAGTACTCTTTCCTGACATATTTGAACCAGTTATGAGCAGTATTGGTTTGTCATTATTAATGGATATATCGTTGCACTTTCTATTATTCACCAACAGTGGATGCCCAAGTTCAACTGCTGTTATCCCTTTACACATGTCGATGCAAAGCTCAGGCATTACAAACTCAGGATTATCATGGGACATAACAGCCAGGCTACAAAGAGCCTCTATCTCTCCAATAATTTCAAACCATTTCTCTATAAATCTTCCACTGTTCATTTTCCAACTTTCAAGCCTTGCTAGGCAGTGAAAATCCCATAGTGTAGCTATATTGACTATTGCATGGAGCAGGTTATACCTGTTGGCGATAAGCTCCCAGAGTTTTGAAAGCCTTTCTATCTGCTTCGATGCCGGTTCGGATGAACTGCCTTTCATGGAATTCTTCAATCTATTAACGAGCTCGCTCTCAAATTGTTCCTGCTCAATCAGCTTTAAAATATCACTGTATATTCTTAAGGTATTTGAATACTTTTCAACTATCTCAAAACTTTTATTTCTATAATTTATTTTATAACCCAGCATCAAAAATTGTATAACATAAAAAGCAATGGGCAGGTAAACAGGCACCACCCTTAATACTGCAAGTAGCAATACTAGAATTGCAAGCACCGGAAGTCCTGTAATCAACAATTTAAATTTAAATGAACTATAAAGACTGTTCTCTTCCTTCACCCATTCAAATATATCATCCAACTTATTAATAGTATCGATTAATGCCTTTCCGGGCTTTTTATTGTTTTTAGTTTCATCATTTAGTCTGACATTTTTGTTTTTTAACAGAGCTTTGGATAATAGCCGATGTCTGAATATAAGCTTTCGAGATAACTCTTTCACTGCCTTTTGGCGTTCTTCTATATCCTCACCTTTTGCAAGGGGGGTTGAAAGCATACAGGCCAGCTTATTCCTGCCTGAATAGGTTGAGGTCATATTAATCATCTGGAACAGAGAGTTTTGGCCGAATATATCCAAATCATATGAAAAACTATGTTGAGGGTTCTCGAACTCGCTGCCTGTATCAGAAAATTCCGGCCATTGACCCTTTACTCTTTTAAGGCACATACTGTTTATTTGCAGCATAGCAGAAGATATATTCTTATTCTTTATCATTTTATTTTGAACTTTTGCCAAATAAATAAATACAGCTAAAAACACAGCAATCTGAGCTGCCATAAAAATGTACTGGTGTGTAAAATACAATGCCAGAGCAGCAGCTACACCTGTGAAGAATTCAAGCAACTTGTAGTTTCCAAGAGTATTACTCTTCTTAGTATAGAATTCAAGTTTTTCAGTATATACTGTTATTCTTTTTTGATACTTTTTTTCAGGCGTAGCCATAGAACCTCCTATTTACATAAAATTACAGCGATACTTTTTATTATTTTATGGAGTATCGCTGTAACATAAACATTAATTTTATTTATTTCTTTAATTCCTGAAATCTTTTTATCTTCTTTGTTGTTGTTTTCTCAAACTCTTCATCTCTCAGCGAAAACTCTTTTACATACTTGTAGGTTACCAATTCTTTATTGATTCTCTTTACCTCTGAGTTAATAATTTCATATACATCCTTTTGTTCAAGAATTCCATTTTTAATGTCTTCTTCAATCTTATCTTTATCAGGAACTATCTTGGCACAAACAATAACATCGTCTTTTCCTTCTTTGCTGTATACCAGAGATTCCTTTATATACTCGCTTCTATTCAAAAGTGTTTCCACTTCTTCAGGATAAACATTCTTACCATTTTTAGTTATAATAACGTTCTTCTTTCTCCCGGTTATATGAACAAATCCGTCAGAATCAATAAACGCCATATCGCCGGTATAGAACCAGCCATCTTTCATAACCTCATTGGTTGCCTCTTCGTTTTCGTAATATCCTAGCATAACGCTGGGGCCGGATACTCTTATTTCTCCAATACCCTCTGAATTTGGATTATAGATTTCAACCTTCAAGCCCGGTAAAGGTAATCCTGCAGCATCGTCCTTATAATCGCAATTTCTGTTCAGTGCAACAATAGGTGCACACTCGGTCAGCCCATAACCTTGAACAAGCTTGATACCAATATCCCTGAAGCCTTTTGATACCTGTGGATCAATTGCAGCAGCACCACTGATAAATAGTCTCAAATGACCACCTAATGCATCATGGATTTCTGCAAAAAGCTTTTTAGTCAAGTCAATTTTAAAGGTGCTGAGAATATTGCTGAGCTTCATACCAAATTTTAATTTTTTCATTGCACCTTTTTTGGCTATCTGATTCATCAATTGCTTGTATATAGATTCAAAAACCAACGGTACCCCGTTCATTACCGTACATTTTGATTCTTTAAGGTTTTTAACAATATGTCTCAAGCCTTCACAATAGGCGACTGTACATCCTCTGTACATCTGACAGAGGAACCCGCAGGTACTTTCATATGTGTGGTGCGGCGGCAGAACTGACAGAAAAACATCGGTATCATCTATATAGAGCATAGAACACATTGCCATAAGATTTGCAGTAATGTTCCTTTGAGACAGCATAACTGCTTTTGACTTATCAGTTGTTCCTGATGTAAACAAGAGAATATTCATGGCGTCAACATCAATTGTTGCATCCATGAAGTCTCTATTCCCCTGGGCAATCAGTTCATGCCCTTTCTTCAGCAATTTGCTGTAGGAAAGCTGACCTTCCGCATCCTCATCCAAGTCCATATTTATAAAGAATTTACATCCTTCTACATTCTTTATTACATTTTCAATATTTTTAAATACCGCACCCGAAAATATAATAGCATCAGAATAGCTTCTTTCCAGGCAATTCTCAATCTCATTCTGGGGAAGTTCCTTATCCAGCGGAACAATTATACCGGTTCCGTTACAAACTCCCAAATATGTGGTTGACCATTCATACCTGTTTTCACCAATTAATGCTATCCTTTTATCCTTAAGGCCTAAACTGATTAAAGCTGTTCCCAGAGCATCGATATCTTCTTTATACTTTTTGTAAGACACAGGAACATAGTCAGGATTCCCTTTTTCCTTCATCAGGAAAGCAGGCTTCTGAGCATAAAGCTTTGAACTTTGCTCAATCATGTCCTTGAGGCTAGAGATTTGTCTTACTTCATACAATGGTATGTTTTTCATGCTTTTACCTCTCTCTCTATTTTTCGGGTATTTTTCCCATCCATTCTATCATATTTCTATATTTATGTACATGCCGAGCCGTCACTTATTAACAACTAAAGTTCCGGCTCCTCCATTTTAGTAACTTGCATCTACTTTTTACTTCTGAAATATCCAAGGTACTCCATGCAGTACTCATCCAATCCCGACAGCATTTCAGCAGTATATATTGCATTCTGAATCTGTTCATTGGTAATATCTATAATGCCGCTGTCCATTCCTGCAAAAATTGCAGTTGTCAAAAATGCCACATTGATATTGTTCCTTTTCGGCAAACCAAATGAAACATTTGAAGCGCCACAAATAATGTGAACCTCAGAATCAGCTTTCCTCAACTCAGAAATTGTTTTAATGGTAATAGCTGCAGCCTGATCATCCACCGCCAACGCCTCTGCAATTACATCAATATATATTTTGCTTTTGTCTATACCTTCGTTTTGTAAAATACCAATCAATTTGAGTGAGTTTTCAACTCTTCTCTCTACAGTTTTTGGAATACCATCCTCATCTATAGGCAGGCATACCAGCCCTGCATTATAGCGTTTTGCAACGGGTAAAAGCTCATTAATTCTGTCTTGAAGTGTTATGGAATTTATTATAATTTCCCTATCTGCTACAAGCTTTATAGCCTTTTCAATTACTGCAGGTGATGGAGAGTCCAGCATAATTCCGCATGTTGTGTTTGCTGTAACAATCTCCAGAACATATTTGAGCATTTCGTACTCTTCATCTCTGAAAATTGCGGTATTTATGTCAAGAAAATTGGCACCAGCCTCTTCCTGGGCGACAGCTATCTGCGTGATAGCATCCGTATCCTTATTTTTCATTAATTCAAACATCTTTGGTATTGAACTGTTCAGTTTTTCACCAACTATAATCATCTTCACAACCTCTATCTTTCTGCGCAAACGCGCGCTATTAATTCACATATAACATTTGTTCTTTTCAACGGGGTCATAAAATAGAACCCAGATACATAATCATATATTTTTTTCATAATTTCAGCAGAGAGGTTTAATCCTAATTTTTCTGCTTCCTCACGGTTTTTATCCTTGAACATATCAACTATGTTATCATCAATTTCAATTCCGGGAACCTCATTATTAATAAATTGGGCATTCTTATATCCAACTATTGGCATTATACCTGCAAAAACAGGCACTTTAAGTTCCTCTGTTGCCCTGATTAAATTTTTCACAGCATTTTCAGTATAAATAGCCTGTGTCAAAAAACAGCTTATACCATTATCCAATTTAGTATATGCCCGCCTTAACTCAGCATCGAAATTTACCGCATTTACATTCAATGCTCCAGCTATTTTAAATTCTGACTTACTAAAAACGTTGCTGTTAAGGCTGGATATATAGTTGGACAGATTTGAAGAATTAAAACTGAACACACCCTTTACATTATTTCTCTCTCCAACTGCAATGGGGTCCCCGGTAATAACCAGAACATTTCTGACACCTTCAATATGCAAGCCCAAAAGTGTAGCCTTAATACCCAATAAATTTCTATCCCTGCATGTAATATGAGGCATAACTGGAATATTTGCCTCCCTTTGTACTTTAGACGCTAATATGGAACTATCAGCCCTTGCCTTAGCCAGTGGAGAATCCGCAATAGTTATCATATCTGCCCCGGCTTGCTTTAGTAACAGAGCATCACGAAGCATATATTCCCAATTTGTATCAAAAGGCGGATCTATTTCTACCAATATTGGCTTTTTTATTTTAAGAAGCTTATTTAGGACATTCTCATGTAGTGGTTCAGCTACTTCAGGCTCTGTTACTTTAGTAACAGCATCTGTTTTGTTTTGATTTTTCTTTAGCAGCGCTGATACCGCTGATATATGTCCTGGAGTAGTGCCGCAGCAACCTCCCAAAATCTTAACTCCTAAATTTTTAAGATCCAGAATCTTTTCTGCAAAATATTCAGAGTTATCAACATAAACCGTTCTTCCTCTTTCTGAGGAAGGATAGCCTGAGTTGGGCATTATTATTATATTTTTCCCCTTTAAATCAACATCCTTAATAAGTCTATACATGTGTGCCGGGCCGCTGATGCAATTTAGACCAAATCCGTCAACCAACCCGCTGGTACTCATTTTTTTAATAATATCAATATAAAAAAGACCTTCTTTGGAATACCCGTCAGGATAAACTGCAAATGAAGTTATAATAACCGCATCCGGTACTTTAAGCCTGATATACGCTGCAAGCTGTAACAAAATATCACTGTTTGCAAAGGTTTCAAACAGGAAATGCTTTGCGCCGCATTCTATAAAAGTATTAATTAGTAATTTGTATTCCTGATCCTGATGCTCATTTCCCTCAGCATCCGGAATTGGGCCAATGTCAGCAAACACTAGAACATCCTCTTCTTTGGCAGCCTGGCTGGCAATTTCCCAGCCATTTTTTATAATTTGAACAACTTTTGGCTGTTCACACCCCAATGAAAATCTGTTAGCGCCGAAAGTATTTGATTTAATCGCATTTGCTCCGGCTTCTATATACTCTTTATGGATACTTAAGATAGATTCTCTATCTTCAATATTTGCAAGTTCACAAGCTATATTATTATTATATTTTGTTGAATAGTAGGTACCCATGGCACCATCAAAAAGAAAATAATCTTTATGGTCAAATATGTTCATTTCGTCTTAGTCCTCTAATTTCAATTGTTTCACCTTTGAAACTATTATACTTTTTGCAATAAGGTGAGTCAAGGATGCCATACAAATTCGCATCGCTCCATTAAATAGTTTGTAATTTTATGCTAAAAGATGTAAAATTAAATAAAAGAACCTGTTTAGTATCTGCTTGTGCTTGGCATTTTAAGTGGATTTTATGCCAGGCAAGGCGAATTTTTGAAGAAATAATTTGTTTATTTCAAAAAAATTCAACGCAGCATGGCGTAAAATCCGCCAAAATGACGGGTACAATGAGATACTAAACAGGTTCTAAGAGGAGTGATTACGTGGATATAGCTGATATGTCAATTGCAATGTCTCAAACTTCACTGGGTCAGAAAGTCGGAGTTGCAGTGGCCAAGATGTCAATGGAAACTGCAACGCAGGATGCAGAAGCCCTGACGAAGATGATGGAGTTAAGTGTAAATCCTAGTATTGGGAAGAATTTTGATGTAAGTGTATAAAAAACAACAATAATAAGTGTATAAAAAAACACCGAAATTGGTGTTTTTTTATATTGCAAAAATTAAACTGATATCATATAATGAACAATGTTCATATATGAACGCGGTTCATTATAAAAGCATTGCTCATATACGAACTTCATACATTGTTGCATTTTATAAGGAGTATAAACCTATGCCAAAGAATCTGAATAATGTAAAGGAAGATATTCTATTAGTTACGAGAGAGTTGATCAAAGAAACAGGCTACTCTGACCTAAACATCAGAAAAATCGCATCACAGTGCGGTGTTGCCACCGGCACTGTATATAACTACTATAGCTCTAAATACCAGATCATCTCGGAAATATTGCTAAACGAATGGAATCTGATGCTTCGAAGAATGGATCAGAATTCAAAACTATTTACAGATCTGGTAGATAAACTTGAAATTATTTTCAATGAATTAAATATTTTTATGATCAACGTTCATGGAGAATGGTTTCAAACTCATCCTGTAAATAACGAAAGCAACATAGATATGGTCAGGATAAAAGAAAAAACGAAAAAGCTCAGAAGCCAGATATCGGAAAAAATTTATTCTTATACAAACTCCGATATACCAATGAATGATGAAAATGCAGTTGTCTGCGACATTATAGCAAACATACTGATTTCCTATTCAAATGAAAAAATTGATTTTCAAATGCTTAAGCCATCACTAACGGCTCTTGTTAACCAATTGTATAAATAAATTTAATCAAGAAAGGATCAAAAATATGGAACTAAAAACTAAATCTCAAAAAGTAAAGACAGGTCTCGGCATGATAATTTTTCTCTATTTACTTGGAATTTTCATGGGTGCAATAGATACAGGTATTGTTACACCGGCCAGAACTGTAATTCAGGCTAATCTCGGCGTAAGCGACAAGCTTGGTATATGGATTATAACAATTTTTACACTGGCGTATGCTGCATCTATACCAATTGCAGGTAAGATTGCAGACAGAATAGGACGAAAGCATGTTTATATTGTCTGTATAACTTTATTTGGTCTGGGCTCACTTATATGTGGTCTTTCATCAAACTTCAACAGTTTCTCCATGCTTCTTACCGGCCGTGTTATTCAGGCTATTGGTGGTGGTGGAATTATGCCAATAGCCAATGCCGAATTCGGAACCAGCTTTCCAGAAGAAAAAAGAGGTATGGCCTTAGGTATTCTTGGCGGTGTATATGGTCTGGCAAACATTCTTGGCTCTACAATTGGCAGTGCTATTCTTGATATTGTAGGACTTGAAAACTGGCAATTTCTTTTTTACGTCAATCTGCCTATCAGTGTTGTAATAATAATTTTTGGTATTATTTTTCTGCCCGTTAACAAATCTACTGAGGCATCAAAGAAGATAGACATTTGGGGTACGTTGGTTATCGTCATCATGATATTATCTTTGCTGTACGGGTTGAAAAACATTGATTTCTTCAACTTCACAGAAACCATAAAAACTACTTCGGTTTATCCGTTTTTAATTGTATTTCTGGTACTCTTGCCGGTTTTCATTTTAATTGAAAAGCGTGCAGAAGACCCTATATTGAATCTTTCTTATTTCACCACTCCAAAAATACTTATTACCTTATTAGTTGGGTTTTTTGTGGGAATTTGTATGATGGGTATGATATTTGTTCCACAATTTTCCGAGAATTCTCTTAAAATATCAACAGGAAAAGGTGGATATTTTGTAACTATTCTTGGTCTTTTTACAGCCATTGGTGCCCCTATGAGCGGTAAGCTGGTAGACAAATATGGTGCAAAGAAGATATTGACATTGGGTTTCTTCGTTTCGCTGCTTGGCTCTCTATTCCTTGCTTTTATTGCATCTCAAGTAAGCAATTTATTGACAGTTATCGTTAGTCTGGGATTAATAGGTACCGGATTGGGCTTTGTTATGGGTTCCCCACTTAATTATATGATGCTGGGCAATACTAAAAAGGAGCAGGCAAACTCAGCCCTTGCAACACTTTCTCTGGTCAGATCAATCGGTACTGTTATTGCTCCGTCTATAATGATTGGATTTCTGGCACAAGCCGGTGTTGTTGCAAAGGATAATCTTATGGAAATGTTGCCTCAGCCAACCTCACCTGTAATTTCTCAGGCCGTAGAGTTGAATAAAACCTTTACAGATATGAAAAGCGATCCACGAATGTCTGAAATGCTAAAAGGTGTCAATATACCTGACCTGAATAATATGGGAGAAATGAAGATGGATATGAACAGCAATGTTACCCTCCCGGCTAATATGTTAAAATCACTGCAATCAGCAGATGTGACAAATATTGTTGATAAAGCAAAAGAGATTTCTGTATATATGTTTGATCAAAATGTGCCTAGTGTGATAGAAAAAATACAAAATGGTGTTCAGAAGGGTATTGATGGAATCAGTTCCGGCCTTACAGGTATGGAAACTGCAATTTCTAAGATGAACGACGGCGTTAAAGGAATGGATTCTGCCATAGAAGGAATAAATAAACCAATCGCAGGATTAAGCGCTGCAGTTGAAGGAATGAAACAAAGTAACAGCACTTTGGCTGAGAAAGAAAAGCTGGAACAGCAGCTGGCTGAAACAGAGAAAAAAAGAAGTGAACTTCTCCAGAATATATCTGCTATGGAAGCTCAAAAGCAAAATTTAAAACAAACATTAGCAAAGATGGAAGAATTAAAAGCAGTTATCCCAGCAGCTTTTGAGCAATCCCAAAAGGATTACCTGGCTAAAATAGATAGCATGAAGTCAGAAATTGAAGATTCCTTCCAATCTGCACTGGGTAATGGTTTTAAACAAATGTACATTACAGTTGCTATTTTTAGTTTGCTTTCGATAATACTTCTGATTTTCTATAGTGAACCGAAGAAGAGGACTGCTTAAGATATAACGAGGCAGTTAGATGTCCCCCACTTCTACAAGTGGCGGGTACCGCTTTGGTTTTCAGGCAGTGCCAGTGAT
>CAYQCA010000129.1:0-3355 GCA_964415835.1 uncultured Clostridium sp.
AAGAGGGAAGAAACAGATATGTAGTATACGATAAATGTATGAATAAAGTCTTTACTGAAAGAATGATTATTGAAAGACATCTTCATTCAGCAATGGAAAATGGCGAGTTTGAGGTATATTATCAGCCACAGCTGAATATTAAAACTAACAGGATTGCCGGTTTTGAAGCTTTACTGAGATGGAAAAGCCCAGAATTGGGTGACGTATCTCCAATCAAATTTATTAAAATTGCAGAAGAGACTCATATAATTATTCCGTTGGGTGAGTGGGTATTGTTTCAGGCCTGTGATTTCATTACGCAAATGAAAAATTTAGGATATAACGATTTGACCGTTTCGGTAAATATATCAATACTTCAACTGTTACAGGCGGATTTTGCCGAGAGGGTAAGTAATATTCTTGATCACTTTGAACTGGAGCATAGCCGTCTCGAGCTTGAAATTACTGAATCAGTTTTAATTGAATCTTTTGATTTGGTGAACAATAGACTCAAATTATTAAGTGAAAAGGGAATAGGTATAGCTCTTGATGATTTTGGGAAGGGATATTCATCACTGAGTTATTTAAGACAGCTACCTATTACAACGCTTAAAATAGATAAGTGCTTTATTGATGACGTAACCAAGAAAAATGAAACTGAGATTTTAACTCAACATATTATTAATATGGGAAGATCCCTGGGTATCAGCGTTGTTGCTGAAGGGGTTGAAAAACAAGAGCAAATGGATTTTCTAATGAAATATGAATGCGATAAAATTCAAGGTTATCTTTTTAGCAAACCTATACCGGAAAGCAAAATGGTAGAAATCCTTGTTGCTCATTTCAGTGATAAAGAAGTTGATTGAAAGTATCCCAATTATGAGTTTTGAGAAATTGGGAGTTTCACTGTAACGGTTGATCCTTTGTCCGGCTCACTTTGCATTGAAACATCACCATTGTGCAGCTCAACCAGGTGCTTTGCAATTGCCAAACCCAGACCGGTCCCTGAGCTTTTGCGAGATTTGTCAGATTTATAAAACCTGTCCCAAACATATGGCAGCTCTTCCTTAGGTATTCCATAACCCTGGTCTGCTATCGTTATTTCAAGCATGTCCTTTTGGATTACATTAACGGAAATAGTCGTATTTGATGGAGAATATTTAACCGCATTATCTATAAAAATAACGAATAGCTGACGTAACCTGTCATAGTCTCCAATAACAGCGGGAGTAGATTGCGGACCGATATAATTTATTTGTATTTGTTTTTTATCAGCAACAGTTTGAAGACTCCTGATTGTATCTAAGAGCAGATTGGGTATGTGAATTCTCTCTTTATTGATAGATATTTTGCCCGATTGAAGCCGGGATAGTTCCAAAAGATCTCCAACCAGCCTTTCAAGACTTTTTACCTCTGAAAGCATTCTATTGTGAAAATGAGCCATACTTTCCGGTGTATCTACTGTTCCATCAACAAGAGCCTCAAGAGACCCCTTTATTACAGTCAGGGGGGTTCTGAATTCGTGTGAAACATTTGCCACAAAATCCTTGCGAAGCTGTTCAAGACGTGAACTTTCACTGATATCTCGAACAAGTGCAACACTTCCGGTAACATTTGACTGATTGTCTATTATTGGTGACAGTGTGAACTTCAAATTCTTGTCCAGCCAGTCTACAGTGGATTGGTCTGATACTTTTTCTGACATGACTCTTCTTAAAGCATTGGTAATGCCCAGTATTTCAAGATCCTTTTTCAAGTCAGTATGAGAATAGGGGTAGGGCCTATTCATTATAGATGAGAGAGCAAAATTTACACTCAAAGGTTGCAGATTAAGATCAAAGGCCACCAGTCCTTCTGAAATACTTGATATTATATCAACCATTTTACCTTTTTCCTGAAAGAGCTGATCAATTGTATAATCAAGCTTTGAGGCCAGCAAATCAAGCGAATCGCTAAGCTGCCCGAATTCGTCCTGACTGTCAACGTTGGTTCGCACTTTGTAATTACCATTTGCCATTTCAATTGCAGCACTGTTCATTGATTTCAGCGGACGAGTAAATAGTATAGAGTAGAAAATACCCAGTGCAATTGCCAGAATCAGCGCCACAAAAATACTTATAGTTAAAAATGTTATAGCAGTGTTGTAGGTTCCTGTTATTCCGGTTTTCGGTGCATGTAAAAGTACCGAGCCAATTACATTGCCACCGGCATTTAAAATTGGAACACCAACAGTTATGGCATCTTCGTTATATATGCTGCTGAAGCTTTGGCTTACGGATTCTTTATTTGCTAAAGCTTCTTCCCTTACATCTGCAAACTCAACCGGAACAGGGTCGGAGCTCAAGCCATGGCCCATACCCATACCGCCCATACCTCCCATAATAGCAGGCTGGCCTGCACTGTCGGTAATCCACACCTTCGATTCGGTAATTGTATCAAGAAATATCATAAAGCCACCAAAGCCGCGCATTTGACCATTACTTGAAGAGTTCTCACTTATTACCCGTGCAATGCTATGAGCTCTTTCAAACAGTGTTTTTTCCTGACTTTCGATAGTATATTGTCTGAACATTTGAATAAAAAATAAACCAATTGCCAGCATTGATATAAGTACTATCACAACAAAGCCTGCAGTCAGCTTAAAAGCTATTTTTTTCTTATGCATGGTTCACCTCAAATTTATATCCAACACCCCAAATTGTTTTTATATCCCAATCAAAAGCTTCTGATGCAGATATTTTTGACCTCAGCCTTTTTATATGCGTATCTACAGTTCGAGCATCGCCAAAGTACTCATAACCCCAAACACTGTTCAATAAATTGTCACGGGAGAATACCTTCCCGGGATTTTTAGCAAGCAGCCACAGTATTTCTATTTCTTTTTTCGTAAGATTAATGGGCTGACCACCGATTTTTACTTCATATTCCGATATATTTATTTCCAAACCGGGGTAGCTTACAATATTTTTCTTATCTTCATCCGGTATATCAAGCCTTCTCAAGATTGCGCGTATTCGTGCCATTACTTCTCCCGGGCTGAAGGGTTTTACAACATAATCGTCTGCTCCGGTATCCAGCCCCATTATCTTGTCGGCGTCTTCACCTTTGGCAGTAATCATTATTATAGGCACATCAGAAGCTTTTCTAATTTCACTGCAAACCTGAAAACCATCTTTTTTCGGCATCATAACATCCAAAAGTATAAGAACTGGGGCAAACTCTTCAAATTTCGCAATTGCCTCGGCGCCATCGTGGGCAAGTACAGGGGTAAACCCTTCTTTTATTACATAAGTTTTTAATATATCAAGAATTCCGTCATTATCGTCTGCAATAAGAATATTTTTAGCCATATGGAAATACCTCCATAAAAAAGTTT
>CAYQCA010000129.1:3455-11385 GCA_964415835.1 uncultured Clostridium sp.
TGACACATTTGTTTTAAACTTTTGTCAAACTTTTGCCACAATTGATAAATATAATTAAGCCATAAGGTTTATACAAACAAAAAACAAATAAAAAAAGGAGTGTTTATTTTATGAAGAATTTCAAAAAGTTATTGGCAGTAGTAGCAGTAGTAGGAGTTTTAGGTACAACCGGTATAGTATATGCAGCAACAGAAGCTAAAACACCTGCTGAAGTCGTATCAGGTCTAACAGGAAAAACTGTTGAGGATGTAACTAAAGAACGTGCAGAAGGCAAAACTTATGGCACGATAGCAAATGAAGCTGACAAGCTTGACGAATTTAAGGCTCAAATGCTTGAACAGAAAAAAGCAATTCTCGATCAGCGTGTAAAGGATGGAACTCTTACACAGGCGCAGGCAGATGAAATCTACAATCAAATCAAGGAAAATCAGGCAACCTGCGATGGAACCGGCAGTGCAAGAATTGGCAGAGGAACTGGAGCAGGCTTTGGACAGGGTTCATGCGGAGGGCTTGGAATGGGTTCCAGTGCTCAGGGCCAGGGCAGAGGCCAAGGTAGAGGAATGGGCTTTGGAAGAGGGATGATGAACAGACAGTAATTATTTTTAAGAAGTAGTTAAAAAAGGCGTATGCTTTCAGGGGAGAATTTCCTGAGGCATACGCCTTTTTTTTTCAGAAAAGCAAAAATGGTTACATAAAATAAATTTTCAGTTATTGTAATGCTAAAAAGACCACATTATAATGAGAATATATGTATACGGGGAGGATTAGCTGTTGCGTTTATTGAAAAAGTTTTTTAATTTAAAGCTTGCATACAAGTTAATTATTGCAAATATTCTCGTAATAATCCTGCCTGTTGTAATACTGGGATTAAATTCATACAGTAATCTCTACCGGCATATTCAGACTCAGAGTATACGTGAGGCACGAGAGCAGCTGCAGCAAAGAATTGGTTTCATACGGGAAAATATAACCTTAATAGAAAGCTTTTCAGCAAATATAGGCTACGGGAGTTATCTTAGCAGCTTTCTGACAGACCACTTTGACAATACACCGGATGAGTATGATGACTACCGGCAGATATCAAGTAATCTGAATTCTTTGATAGGCTCCAATAGTAAGCTGGTCAACTCAGTCAGCATATACTATTTTAATAATGAAATACCTGAAAAATGGCCGCTTTTCTATAAGGCAAGCCGGCTGGATCCCTTTTACCTGAAAGAGTACAATATTGATTTAAAAGATACCGGCTTGAGCGAAAACGAAAGCATCCAGCTGGAAAATGTTCATTTTAAGCCTGTTTATTTTGAAAATAACGAAGTAGTTTTTATACAGCCACTGGTTTCAGGGATATCAACTGCAGTAATTGGTTTTCTCAAGGTTGGTGTACATAAGGACCATTTGTTTTCAGCCATAATGTCAGGTAATGCAGAGAGCCATAAGTATTTGATTACTGACAGCAAAGGTAAAGTGGTTTTTGATCCTGCCGGAATAAAGGAGCAGATTCTGCCCATGGCTTCCAAAATGGATAATGACCAGATTTCGGATGATGGACTTCTTATAATAAAAAGTGCAATTGAACAGTTAAAATTAAATATTTATTCAGTATCTTCACAGGAGCAAATGTATCAAAATGCTCTCGATGCACAGCGCAACATTCTGGTTGTAGTAATTCTTGGGGTTATAGCATCAAGCCTGGCCGGGTGGATTCTGGTTAATATTCTTATGCTCAAGCTTAACAGAGTACTGCGTGTTATGAAGGATGTATCAGCTGGAGATTTTAACCGAAGAGCGGATGTAAATTCCAATGATGAAGCCGGTGTTCTGGCATCTACTTTTAACTATATGCTTGACAATATTCAGCAGTTGAAAGATATGCTGGTAAAAAGAGAAAGGCTTTTAAAGGAAGCAGAAATAAACGCGCTGCAGAATCAGATCAATCCGCACTTTATATATAATATACTTGAAGTATTCAAGGTCCGTCTGGAGATGAAAAATGAAGTTGAGATTTCCAATGCACTGTATTCAGTTGGGAAAATGCTCAGATACAGCACTAACTGGTCACAGGAAAGCAGGCTGGGTCAGGAGATAATGCATGTAGAGCATTATGTTAAACTGCAAAAATTAAATCAGGACAAAGACATTCAATTTTTCTTCCAGTGTGAAAAACAATTGCTAAACTGCAAAACTCCAAAAATGATCTTGCAGCCGCTTGTTGAAAACTGTATAATTCACGGGATAGCAAACCGCGACGCCTTACATATTACTATCAGGGCTTTTACTGAAAATCAAAAACTGTATGTTGAGGTTTTTGATGATGGAACAGGCATTAAGCCTGAGGAAATGGAAAAAGTCCTGTTAGAAATGGAAAGCAACTCTGGTCGGCCAAAGGAAGGTAAAAAATTCAGGTTATCCGGCATTGGTTTGAAAAATATTCATGACAGGCTCAGATTGATGTATGGTGAGGAGTATGGACTGAAAATTCAATCGGAGCAGGATCTGTATACAAAGGTGACTGCAGTTATTCCATATATAATTAATGGAGTGGAAGAGTAAACAGGCTATAAAGGAGGTCTTATGTACAACATACTTGTAGTAGATGATAATAAGCACATACGTCAGAATATATGCAGAATTACAAGTGAATACTTTAGCTTTAATACTAATATTTTTGAAGCTTCGGATGGCCTGGAAGCCCTCATGATGTTCGAGTCTGTTAAATTTGATATAGTTATAACTGATATTATGATGGAAAAAATGGATGGACTTGAGTTTATCAGAAGAGTACGTGAAAACAAACAGGAAGCTGTTTTTATAATAATCAGCGGGTATAATGAATTTGAATATGCGCAGAAAGCAATAAAATACCGTGTTGTACAATACCTTTTAAAGCCTATAAATCAGGGAGAACTGGAAGTTGCGCTTCAACTGGCTTTGGAATCCATGACGCAAATAGACCGCCAGCACAAGCTGTTGGATGAAAATAAAAATCAAAAGGCAGCCATACTGAGGCAAATGATTCATGAGCATATTACAGGCAATTCAAAAAGAATGTCTGTGGAATTGAAATGTGAATTGGAGAGAAATTTTCCCGGTCAATTCTTTTCTATTATGCTTATGGATATTTTCAATGAGCGTATTATTATAGTAGAAAATGAAATTGAAGTTCACAGCAGTATAAAAGGAGTTGTAGATTCAGCATTAATCAGGTATTGGAAGCAATTTATAACATTCTTTGACAGGAATGACAGGCTGGTAATTCTGGTAAATTCGAATGAGCAGCCGTCAAAGGAGGAAATTGCAAGTTTATTGCAGCATTTAAAATATGTTGCCGAGACATATAATTTGTACCGTATTGTAATAGGCGTATCTGAAACACTTGAAGGCTGCGACAGTATACAAAAACTCTACGAGCAGGCTTGCCATGCTGTAAAACAAAGACTAATTTTGAACCAGAATATAATTTTCTATAAAGATACAGGCGGATATCGTGAGCTTTCACACCTGCCTGTTCAGGTATATTCCTGGCTTAAGGAAGCGATTGAATTGAATGACAAACGACGGGTGATTGAGCTTACTGATAACCTTTTTAATGAACAAACCTTATCCGGGTATTCTGCGGAAAGCGTTATTAAACTTTATACAAGCCTGACCAGCTATCTTTCACTTGAGATTATCAACCGCAATGATTATTTAAAAGGCAGGGATGAGGCTGTTAAAATATTTCAGACCGGAAGATTTACCTTTGATAATATCCAAGAGTTATGCGTAAGCGTGAAGAGGGATTGTTTTTTATTGTGTGATATTTTTTCAAACCATAGAGTCACGGAAAATGAAGATGAAATCAAAATTCAGTCGGCACTGAATTACATTTATAATAATTACAGCAAAGATATAAGCATGGCGGAGGTGGCTAATCATATCAACCTTAGCTACAGTCATTTCAGCAGGCTTTTTAGCAACGTAACAGGTATGGGGTTTATAGAATATGTCACTAAGCTACGTATGGAGAAAGCGAAGGAATTGCTCAAAAACCCTGTTATGGATATACAGGATATCAGTGAAAAGGTGGGCTACGGAAGCTTCCGCTATTTTTCGCGAAGCTTTAGGGAGTATACAGGAATGCTTCCAAGCGATTACCGGCGCAAAATAGGTGTAGAGATACGGGGCTAGAAAGCCTTATAGAGAATAATCAAGAGAGGCAGATAATTTACTTCTGCTTCTTTTTTTTTGCTTAAAAATCTTTTAAGCAAAATTCGTTACACAATCGCAAAGTTATAACATTACATACCGGTTATATTTTTATTATCATTTAAAGCACAGGGAGGACACTAAAATGAAAAATTCTACTGCTACAAAATCTCGCACTAAAATTAACTGGATTGTTTTCCTTATGGCTATGATGGGAGTTATTTTTCTGTTGATATTTAACTACATACCTATGTTTGGAATTATTATTGCGTTCAAGGAAATGGATGGAGTCATTAATATAACAAAAGCTCTTTTAACACAGCCCTTTGTAGGCTTCCATAATTTCACCGCATTCCTTAAAGACTCACAATTTATTGATATCATGGCAAACACTTTGGGAATGAATGTTTTGCAATTGATCATCGGTTTTCCGGCGCCCGTTATATTTGCTTTACTCTTGAATGAAGTGCGTCACTTAGCCTTTAAGAAAACCGTTCAAACTATAACATATTTTCCGTATTTTATTTCCTGGGTCGTTTTCGGGGGCGTTGTTCTAAGTCTGTTGTCTCCGGATAACGGAGTGATAAATATAGTACTGCAAAAGTTGGGTGTTATTTCTGAACCGGTTGCATTTGCGGGAAACCCGGAATATTTCTGGGGAATAGTAATCATAAGTGGATTAGTCAAAGGAATAGGTTGGGGAACAGTTATATTTTTAGCTGCGATTGCCGGTATAGATGTTGCACAATATGAAGCAGCAACAATAGATGGAGCCAACAGATTTCACAAAATGATATATATTACATTGCCGGGAATCCTGGGAACGATTATAGTCTTACTTTTGCTCAATATCAGTAATCTGTTGAACTCCAGCTTTGATCAGATATATGTACTTCAAAACCCACTTAATATTTCAAGAAGTGAGGTAATTGATACATATGTATACAAAATAGGTATATCCCAAATGAGATACTCATTTACAACTGCAGTTGGTGTATTCAAATCGGCAATAGCATTCCTGCTGCTGTGGGGAAGTAACAGAATATCAAGACATTATCTCGGTCGCGGGATTTATTAGGAGGGGTATGGATGTTTAAAAAAAGGAATTCCATAGGTGCTTTTGATTATTTTAATTATATTTTTCTAATTATGTTTTGTTTAATCACTTTATATCCGTTTATTTATATACTTGCCGGTTCCTTTAACCAGGGCAATGATTATATGCGAGGTGGCGTGTACTTTTTACCCCGGGTGTTTTCATTGGACAATTATACAATGATTTTTTATGATAAACGCCTCATTTATGGTTTTCAGAATACAATAGCCAGAACTGTAATAGGTACTCTTACAGGTTTAATTTTTACTGCCATGGTTAGTTACGGAATGTCGAGAAAAGACTTGCTTTTTGCAAAACAGATTTACTGGTTCAACCTCTTTACCTTGTTTTTCAGCGGCGGGTTGATTCCTTACTTTTTGTTACTAAAAACGCTGGGATTGATTAACTCCTTTTGGGTATATATAGTTCCCTGTTTATACTCTGTATTTAATATGATAATATTTTCAAACTTTTTCCGCGAGATTCCTGAGGAGATTCATGAATCAGCGGTGGTAGACGGCGCCAATGAGTTCGTTATATTCTGGAAGATATACCTTCCGCTTAGTAAACCGGCTGTAGCAACAATTACTTTATGGCTTGGAGTATTTCATTGGAATTCCTTCTTTGACTCCATGATTTTTACAACTAAACCTCAGCTTCAGACCCTTCAATTGTTCCTTGTAAAACTCATCAAAGAAGCGTCCCTGGCGCAGGGTGAAGCAGCTACAAAGGTACCGGCACAGGTTATGAGCAAAGTAAGTATAACTACAATACGTTATGCGGCTATAGTGGTTAGTTCAATTCCAATAATAATGGTATACCCCTTTATGCATAAATATCTGGTAAAAGGTGCTATGTTGGGGTCTGTTAAAGGCTGATTTTCAATAATGCTCTTTAGAAGCAGGGTCTCTTAAGAGCTCTAAGAGATCATGCTTTTAAGATAGAGAAAAGTTAAGTCAATTAAAAATAATTTGGGAGGGATTTTAAAATGAAAAAAATCAATTATTTGGCTATTATGCTTGCCTTAATTATTTCGCTGACAGCATGTGGCGGTGACACATCCGAACCTGCTGCCGATACCAGCACTGCTGTTAATTCTCAAGCATCTGCAAGTACAACCGCTAATTCGGATGAGCCTTCATGGAAAAGCGATAATTCACCTTTTAATGTAAGCTGGTTTGTTGATCTTTCATGGTGGAAATGGAATGGAGCAGAATGGGGTGCAGATTTGACCTCAAGTATTATAAAGGAAAAAACAGGTGCAACTATAGAGTTTACTGTTCCTGCAGCTGATGATGGACAGCAGCTGGCTACAATGATTGCTTCGGATTCGCTGCCTGATGTAATTACAATTGAGGGGTGGTGGGATTCAACTAACCGTTCGCTTACAAATAAAATGGCTTCTTCCGGTGTAATTCTTGCATATAATGATTTAATCAGCAAATACGCACCAAGCATGGAAAAAATTATACGTAAGGATGTATTTAACTGGTTTGCTGAAGCAGAAGGAAAAACCTATCTATTACCGAACTACGCATACTCCAGCCAGGATCTTAAAGAAGGCGAGCAGCTGGTTCCAAATGGATGTCTGACTATAAGAAAAGATCTTTGGGAAGCAATAGGCAGCCCGGACATGTCCACGCCTGAAAAATTCCTTGATGCATGTCAGAAAGTAAAGGAACAGGTAAAGCAATACAACGGACAGGATATAGTACCTATTCAACTATATGAGGGTGTCGGAAATTCCATGCTATGGCTTTCACAATACTTTGCTACACCGTATGAGGATGCAAACGGAAATTATCAGTACGATTTTCTTCAGCCTCAATATAAGGAATCTCTGAAATTCTTGAATACTGCATATTTAAAAGGTCTTATCAATAATGCAAACTTCACAGATACCAGGGACCTGGTTAATGAAAAAGTTGCCAGCGGACGTGCTTTTGCAATGATTACAGCTCCACAGGACTTTAAGACACAAATGCAGACATTATATACCGCAGATGCAAAAGCTGTATATGTTCCGGTAGAACTTCGCAACAGCGCAGGTGATGAACCGGTACTGCAGGATATCCGCGGTATGGGCTGGCTTTCAACTGCAATCTCAAAGAATGCAAAACAACCTGACAGAATTATTAAACTGTTTGAATACCTTCTAAGTGATGAAGGACTTCTTGATACACAGTTTGGTAAAGAAGGTGTTACTTATCAGTGGAATGCAGATAAAACAGAAATTAGCTTTACTCAGGATGCAATCAACGATATGTCCTCCGGAAGCAAAAAGTACGCACTGGGAAGCTTTATGATGCTGGACAACTATGCACGCCGCAGAGTATGGGAAGCCAGATCCACAGATCCGATGACACTTGCTACAGTAGATACATATGTAAAAGAGCCTATGAAAAAGTATTCCTATGATTATACTGCTGCCGGATTAAAATTAGATCCAACCGATTCACGTACAAGCAAAATGCAGGAAACCGGGACAAAAATATCAAACGCAAGATCAGAACTTGTGGCAAAGATTATTTTATCAAAAAATGATGCGGAATTTGAAAAAAATTATCAGGATGCAGTAAATAAATTAAAAGAACTTGGATTGGACGAATTAATCCAATATAACAATGATGGTTTCCAGAATGCTAA
>CAYQCA010000130.1:0-2854 GCA_964415835.1 uncultured Clostridium sp.
AGCAACAATAATATAAATAGTCATATAATTCCCCACCCTTCTTTATCAACACTATTGCAAATCGCTATACATTGAAGGAGTCACCCCTACCTTCATACTAGACTTCGGATTACAGTAGTGTCAACAGCTAATATTAGGTACTATAGCCAAAATATCGGCTTTATTAATTTATATGCATGGGTGAGTAAAATTATATGTATCTTTAAAAATTAAGCTTCAATGAAGCATTTTATATTTTCAACATGTTTTTGTTCTTCGCTGATTAATTTTGATAGTATTTTATAATTAATTGAATCTTCATCTGCTTTGGATTTAATTAGAATCCCTTTTATACTTAACAAAAGTGCCAAATTGTCCTTCTCAAAACTCAGACAGTATTCCAGAAGCCTTTTGGGACTTGTTGTATCCGGCACTTTATTAAGCTTTGTAAACTGATAAATCAAAGTTGAAGCTTTATCATAAATAAAAAAATCAACCTCAATATCAGGCTCTTTTTCCATACTTTTCTTCAAGGATTTATATACCTCAATGTGCTTTTTCTCTTCCATCGCAAAAATCTTTGCAATTGTTTTAATTTTATTTTCAACATTATCATTCTTTGCTATTTCCATATACATCTTGTACCCTGCTTGTTCTATGGAAATAAATTTGTCAAGTAAATCAACTATTGTATATGCCATGTCAGCCAGCTCCTTTTAAAAATCATCGAACAATATTATATATTGAATTTTTCTATTTTACTTTTAAATCCGCAACATAAATTAACATATTTTGTATATTAGTAATAGTATAATTAATTTATTACAATTGAGAGGTTGTGATTTTATTAAGTACAGTAAGCTATCATACCCGGAAAAATGGATTTTAATTGGTATTCCTACTCTATTTATATTAGGATCCTGTTTTCATTTATTATATGATTTATCAAATAAATCCCCCCTTATTGGTACTATTTCTGCTGTAAATGAAAGCGTATGGGAACATGGAAAAATGATTTTATTACCCATTATTCTCTGGTGGACAATTTATTATATAGCTAAGGGAAAAAAATATAGCATTAATAAAAACAAGTGGTTCACAGGTCTTCTTATAGCTCTTGTATCGGCATTATTCACAAGCCCGCTGTTTTTCTATTTCTACACTGAGGCCTTTGGAAAAGAAGTCCTGATTATAGACATTGCTATTCTCCTTTTGGCTTATGCTGTGGGGCAATGTCTTGGTCTACATTTTTATAGATATTCGAAAGGCCTTAATTCATATATCTCAATAGCTCTAGTTATTATTATATTTACAGTATTTATTGTTTTTACCTTTTATCCACCGCATCTGCCATTATTCCAGGATAGTAAAACCGGAGACTACGGCATATAAATCTTTTTTAGAATTGAACATTTATTTTGCCATTTTCAACTATGTTTTTTAGTTCAGTTTGGGTAAGGGGCTTGCAAACCAGATATCCCTGTATATTATCACAGTTCAGTTTAACAAGATAATCCCACTGCTCTCTGGTTTCAACCCCTTCTGCTATAACTTCAAGGTTCATCTCGTGCACTAAAGATATTATGGCTTTTATAATACCTTTTTCCTTTGAAGCTGTTTGTATGTAGTCGACGAATGACTTGTCTATCTTTATAGTATTAACCGGCAGCTTTGTTAAGTATCTAAGTGATGAAAATCCTGTTCCGAAATCATCCAGAGATATTTTAACTCCTATGCTTTTGAGTTCATTTAGCTTGTCAACGAATTCAAATGAATCAATTAAAATATTTTCTGTTATTTCAAGCTCTAATTGGTTCGGATCCAATCCTGTTTTATGTAAAATTTGTTTCACTCTTTCAGTAAAATTTGTCTGTTTAAGCTGTATTGGCGATATATTTACTGACATTATGGTATTAGAATTATAATGCTGCTGCCACATTTTATTTGTTTCGCATGCCTTTTCCAGAACCCATTCCCCAATTGATATTATTAATCCTGTTTCTTCTGCAATGGCAATAAACTCTAATGGCTGAATATTTCCTAATTCTCTGCATTTCCAGCGCAGCAGAGCTTCATACCCTCTTATTCTTCCTGATTTTGTGTCAATTTGTGGCTGATAGCATAAATACAGTTCATTTTCCTTTATGGCCATGCCAAGATGCTTTTCAATATCTATTTTCCTGGAATATTCATCCATAAGATTTTCATCATAAAACTTATAGCTGTTCCTGCCAATCTCTTTCGCTTTATACATTGTTGTATTGGCATTTTTCAACAAACTTTCTGTGCTGTCCCCATGACATGGAAATATAGAAACTCCAAAATTTGTACTGGCTGAAATTATTTGATTTTCAATATTAAACGGATACTCGAATATTTTTCTTATTCTATTAATAACCACTATGGTCTCGTCTCTTTGGGCTATGTTTTCAACAAACATCGCAAACTCATCACCACTGAATTTAGCTAATACTTCGTTTCCCTGGAGCGAAGCATTCAATCTTCTACTGATTTCTATAAGCAGATTATCACCTATATGGTGTCCCAGAAGGTCGCTTATTTTTTTAAAATTGCTAATATCGAAAAATAAAATTGCTACCTTTGTATTCATAGCCTTAGCATTTTTTATTGCATCGTTCAGCTTTTCAATAAATAAAACCCTTTTTGGCAAGTCGGTTAATTCATCATAATATGCTAAATGTTCCAGCGCATCCTTATTCAGTTTGCTTTCGGTAATATCCTGAATAACTCCTAAAACCTTTTTGGGCTGACCGGATGAATCATACTCAATTTCTGCAATTGAATGAATTATCCTTTCAGCATTATCATTTAACCTAACAATTTTGTATTCCAGATCATAGGTTTCTTTTTCTTC
>CAYQCA010000130.1:2864-11277 GCA_964415835.1 uncultured Clostridium sp.
AACCGTAATGCCTTTGTCAGTCTTTCCCTGTCATCTTTATGAACAACCAGATGAGCTGATGAAAATTGTATACCCGGCGCGTTGTATTTTAGGCCATAAATTCTAAATGCTTCTTCAGATGCCCAAAGTAAGTTATTTGAAAGCTCCAATTCCCAGTTTCCTACTTTAGCTAAAGACTGAGCTCTTTTTAACCTGTCCTCGCTCTGTACTATCAAATTATTATATTCTTGAAGCTCATCAAATTGCTGCTTAATTTCCTCTTCAGATGCAGCAATTTCTTCGTAGGACGCTTCCAGCTCCTGATAGCTTTCCTGAATTTTTTCTTCTGCAGTTCGTATTCTTTGCATTGTCTTATAAATTAATAAGTAAATAACAATTCCTGAAACAACAACAAAGAACCAGCCTTTAATCATACTGATTATGGCTATGACACTTTTGTCGGGAAAAAGCAGATTAACAATACGATCAGAAAAAAGAATCCATAGGCATCCAATTATAACATAGATAATGGATATTCTTATCGGAGCAGTTTGTAAACTAATATTATTTAGATAAAAAGGTATACTTGTAAAATTTTTATTATCTAAGCTGTAATTGCTCGTTCTTTTTCTCTTTTGTTGCATAGCTTACTTTCCTCTTATCTATAAATAATACAAATATATTTATCCCATTATATCAAGGATGGCAAAATTTTTCAATTATTTTGTCAGACCTTGCTAACGTCTATTTGGCAGTACCTTCACTGATTTCTTCCAACGACTTTCCCATTGTTTCCTTGCCTAAAACTGCCACTACCAGAGCAACAAAAGCAAATACTGCAGTTAAAGCTATAAACACATAGGTGTAACCATTTTGTATTCCATAGGACTTATAAATTACTGGCACAACAAATGGGGCAATAAAAGCACCAACCCGGCCAAATGCAGAGGCCCAGCCTGTTCCGCTGGCTCTTGCAGCAGTGGGGTAAACCTCAGGTGTATATGCATAAACACATCCCCATGCCCCTAAGCTGAAGAAATACAGTAAACAGCCATAAATCAAAACTTCTGTCGTACTGCCGGCATGCCCAAACAGCCAGGAAGCTATTGCCGTTCCCACAAAATAAACTGACAAAACTACTTTTCGGCCTAACCTTTCAACAAGATAAGCTGCACTGAAATATCCGGGCAATTGTGCCAGACACATAATCAATGTGAATTCAAAGCTTTTAACCAGTGCAAAACCTTTATCAACCAGTAGTGACGGAGTCCATAGTACAAAGCCGTAATAACCGAAATTAATGCCAAACCATATAATCCACAAGACTACTGTGCTCCTGATATATCTTTTAGACCAAAGTTCAAGGAATGAAACATGAATTTTCTTTGCTTTTTTTGAATTATTATCGTTGTTGTTTTTTAACTCATCGGTAATACCAGCCTGTTTTTCCATGACCTTGACAAGTTCATCAGCCTCTTTAAATCTTCCTACTGATTCCAGATAACGTGGAGATTCCGGAACAGCCTTTCTTAAATAAGCAGCGAAAAATGCCGGTATGGCGCCTATCCAAAATGCCATTTGCCAGCCATATAGAGGAATAAGCAAATAGGCAACCATTGCTGCTGCAATCCAGCCCCAGGCCCAGAAGCTCTCCAAAATTATAACATTTCGTCCGCGGATTTTAACCGGCGAGTATTCACTTACCAAGGTAGAAGCAGCAGGCAGCTCTCCTCCCAAACCAAAACCTGTTATAAATCTCAATACAAGAAGCATGGGATAATTAATAGCAAAGCCTGAAAGTCCGCTGGCAATACCATAAATAATCAGAGTTAGCATAATGACTTTTCTTCTTCCCCACTTATCAGCAGCCATACCGGATAAAGCCGCCCCGATGGCCATTCCCAGCATACCTGAGCTACCCAGCATGGCCAGCTGACTGGTAGTCAGAGACCAATCCTTCCCTATCGCTGCCATAACCCCGGAAACCATACCCTGATCCATGGCATCAAACATCCAGCCTATACCGGTCAAAAACAGGATTTTCTTAAGCATAGCAGTCGAGGGTAATTTATCAATACGATTTGCAATATTTGACACTTTTTTTGCCTCCTAAAACTAATGTAATCTAAGAATATACTTTATATTTATTATACAACTTATAAAACTGTAAAAACCACCTGTCAGGTGGTTTTTACCAGTAAAATGTCTATTTTAGTACATATCCTGCTAAAACACTTTGAACTTCATAAATATTAAGGCTTTTGTTAAACTGCTTTTGAATTGGCAGTTGGGAACCTGAAAGCCAAATCTTTAACTCTGCATCTAGATCAAAATGTCCTGCTGTTTCTACGCTGAAATGAATAATACTTTTATATGGAATAGAATGATATTCAACTTTCTTCCCTGTAACACCCTGCTTATCGACCAATATAAGCCTTTTATTTGTGAAAACAAAAAGGTCACGTATAAGCTTATATGCTTTTTCAATTTGCTCTTCTGTGGCAAGCATATGCCCTAATTCCTTCTGAACATCCTGAATATTAACCTCTGATGCATTACCAAGTAAACCATCCATTAAACCCATAACAACTCTTCCTTTCTTATGCTTATTTAATTACATTCATTATATATTATTATTTCTCAATCTCAGCAATCAATTTTTGCACAGCGTCAAATTCTGTTGCCCAACTGGTACAAAACCTTACTGCACTAGACCTCTCATCAATTTCCTGCCAAAAGGAGTATTCAAAATTCTCTTTTAGCTTTTTAAGGACTTCATTTGGCATTATGGGGAATTGCTGATTTGTTGTGGAGGGTATTAAAAACCTGTAACCTTTTTTTATTAGCGCATCCTTTATAAGCATTGCCATCTTGTTTGCATGTCCTGCCATTTCAAAGTATAAATCATCTTCAAACATTGCACAGAACTGAACTCCTAAAAGCCTGCCCTTTGCAAGCATCCCGCCTTTTTGCTTTATTATATACCGGAAATCTTTTTTGAGTTCATCGTTACATATAACCAGCGCCTCACCAAAAAGAGCACCAACTTTAGTTCCACCAATATAAAATACATCACACAGCCGGGCAATAGTGGTTAAATCCAGATCATTATCCTCAGCGCATAAAGCATAACCCATACGGGCACCATCCATATATAGAATGAGCCCATTTTTCCGGCAGGTTTCACTTAGCTTTGTCAGTTCTGCTTTACTATATATTGTTCCGATTTCAGTAGAATTTGATATATATACGAGTTTAGGCTGAACTATATGCTCATGAGTTTCATCATTGAAGTGCAAGTCACAGGCAGCCTGAACCTGCTCTGCAGTCAGTTTTCCATCGTTGCTTTGCAGTTCAAGAACCTTGTGTCCCGTAGCCTCTATAGCACCGCTTTCATGCGTATTGATATGTCCGGTATTAGCGGCGATGGCTCCCTGATGAGGACGCAAAGCTGCAGAAATAACAGTAAGGTTTGTTTGGGTCCCACCCACTAAAAAATGTACATCAACGTCCTGCCTCTTACATTTTTCCTTAATTAACTGTGCAGCTTGCAAGCAGTATGGATCCAACCCATAGCCCGCAGTTTGCTCCATATTTGTTTTGACAAGTTTCTCCAGTACTTTCGGGTGCGCTCCCTCGCTATAATCATTATTAAATCTTATCATGACCTAAATAAATTTACTCCTTTATTAGTTTGATTTTCAACCTCTGCAAATATTTTATCCAAATACATAAATATTTCTTTGGAAATCTTTTCAGCAGAGTGGTAATATTCCTGAGCCTTCGAGGCATCTCCGTCTTTTACTGCTTCAATAACCTTGTGTCCAAGTTCATGAAAGTCACTATGTATTTTACCTACAGTCTTCCAATTTTCTGCTATTGAAGGATGAGTTACCTCCATGGCATAATAAAAATGTCCAAAGGCACATTTTGATCCATTGGTTTGCAGCGGATATGTCCTCATTTCATCAACTATACGTCTCAAATTGTTTATCCAATTAGTATGAGCATTTTTTGCATTTGCAATATTATTCTGGAACTCTTTATTATCAATGGCATTTGAACTGCCATGCAGTGCGTGCATCATATCCTTGACAATATCGGACAATTCATCATCCACTTGCGATATTTGGCCGGCTTGTTCAGAGCTTTTCATTGCATCCTGATGGATTTTTTGTGTCATTTGACTTAGCTTTTCAGCATCACGGCTTGAAGCTTCCATAGCCTGACTGATTTCATTAGCAGATGTTTTAACTCCCCCAATTGATTGGTTAATTTCATGAACATCCTTAATTACCATCTTGAGCATATCTACATTTTTGTTCATTGTATCTGTAATCATATCAATTTTGCTACCCATTTCCATGGTAGAATTTAAAGTATTGTCCATGCTTTTTTTACCCTCAACAGCAGCATCCTGTATACTTTTTACAAAGAAATTCATTCCTTCCAAATTCTTTTTTGTCCCATCTGCAAGCTTACGGATCTCTTCAGCAACCACCGCAAAACCGCGCCCGCTTTCCCCTGCTCTAGCTGCCTCAATTGACGCATTTAAAGCAAGTAGGTTTGTTTGTTCTGCAATAGCAGCTACTCCTGATACAATATCATTTACTTTTTTAGCCATCTCAACTAACTTTCCGATTTGCTGGCCCATAATATTGGAGTCTTTTAAAACATCTTCTTTCAAACCATTTATCTCTTTTATCTGAGTTAACCCCATGTTATTGCTTTCCACAAATATTTCGGAGTCTGCGGCCAATTGCTCCAGCGTATCTGAAGCTGCTGTTATTGTATCATTAACCTGATCCATGCTGGCTGTGGTCTGCTCAACAATTGCAAGATTCGATTCACTGAGCGTTGCCATTTCTTCGGCGAAATCTACCAACTCATATGACATATGCGACATATTCACATCAAAATTGCTCATGGATGAGGTAATCTTCAATAATTTTTTTGCCGAAACTGCCAGTTTCTTTTCATTGGCAAATAACCTGTTAAAGTATTCAAGGACTGTTATATGTATAGGATATTCAACACTGGGTTGTTCATTTTCTCTGCCGTCAAACCTGTTTTCTACATAGCTTAAAATACATCTCGCCTCATTACATGGTTTTCTTCTGAATAGTTTCCTCATTTTAACCGCTCCTCTTTACGTATGCTAAATTCAACTACATATAGATTAACATAAACTATTTGCCAATAACAATACAAAAGTAGACAAAATTTTACTATTCCATAATAATAAATGCCCTCTATATAGAAACACTTTTAATGTTTTATATAGAGAGCATAATTTTCTTACCAAAAGTTCGTATGCTACAGACTTACTTTTTCTTCTAACTGTTTTTGAGCTTTGGCCGCAGGCGACTTTAATAAAGCTATTATTACCACTCCTACAGCAGATGCTATGGCTGCAATCATAAAAGCCGTAGAAAATGATTTGGTTTTACTGAAGTATGCTACCGTATATGATGATGCCACTGCTCCAATACCAAAGCCCAACAGTACCATGCCATAGATTTGTGCCCCATTCTTGGTTCCCCAGAAGTCAGCTGTCAGAGCCGGGAATACTCCGAGGAAGCCCCCGTATGAAAAACCTATAATAGCTATAAGAACCAGCATTAAATATGCTTTTACGAAAGAAACACAGATTATCGAAATACCTGCTATAACAAGCAGTATCAGTATGGTCTGTTTTCTCCCGATTTTATCCGAAATCCAACCCCAGAACAAGCGTCCAAATGAGTTACAGGCTGAAATAATCATTACTCCTGCAATTGCAGCACTGGCTGACAATCCGCTGTCAGGCTGCAGACCCAGTATTTTCGCCATTGGAATCATCATCGAGCCTGCTGCAGTGGCACACATAAATGCTAAAACTATCAGGTAAAACTCAGGCGTTTTTAATACTTCACTGGGAGTAAAGTCCTGCACTATATGTCCAGATTTTTTTGTTGAAGGTGTCCAGCCTTCCGGTTTAAAGCCTTCAGGCGGGTTCTTTATAAAGAAGGAACCCATTGTAGTAACCGCTACAAATATAACTCCCAAAATCGCAAAGGTTGTAAGAACATCAAACCTGTTGATAAGTGCCTCAGCCACAGGTGTAAAGACAAGCCCTCCAAAGCCCAGTGCAGATACAATTATTCCTGTTACCAGACCCCTGTGGTCGGGAAACCATTTCTGACAGGTGGATATTGTGGTTGTATAGGCCATTCCCATTCCAAATCCGCCTAAAATCCCATATGTGAGCCAAAGTAACCAGGGAGTAGACTCTGTGGTAAACTGAGCCAGAAAAAAGCCTAATCCCATTACTATACCAGCCGCAATAATAACAGGTTTTGGATTTTTTAGCTTATCCTGAATTCTGCCCCCCAGTACTTCCAATGGAAAGCACTCCAAGTAATAAAGCATATGCCAGCGTCCCGTGGGTAGCCGGCCAATTAAACATTGCATTGGGGGTGGACTTACTTATTATCAGGTATGATTGAAATACACTCCAAATATAAGCTGTACCTAAGCACATTTGAATCGCAATACTTGCAAATACCGGAATCCAACGATAATTTTTTGTCTTCATACTAATTCTCCTAAAGTAATTTTTTAAATTAATATTATGTTATGTTATCCTTTTGATTTTAGCTACACGTTTTATATCCTCTTATTCTTCAGAAATGAATGTTTTTTATTGAAATAAATTCCACTTTACAAAACATATGTTCGAGTTATATAATTATATCAGAACATATGTTCTTTATTATAGAGGTGAGCTTAATGGAAAGGATTATACTGCATTGTGATCTAAACAATTTTTATGCTTCCGTTGAATGTTTGTATAACCCATCAATCAGAAATCTTCCTGTAGCTGTTTGCGGTAGCCAAGATTTGCGGCATGGGATTGTACTGGCAAAAAATTATATTGCAAAAAAATATCAGATCATTACAGGAGAAGCTATATGGCAGGCAAAGCAAAAATGTCCCAATCTGGTGGTTATAAAGCCAAACTACTCGCTGTATCTGAAGTTTTCAAAAGAAGCCCGGGACATTTATTCGCGGTATACAAATCTTATCGAGTCTTTCGGAATAGATGAATGCTGGATAGATGTATCCGAAAGTACCAAACTATATGGAACAGGTGAGAAAATAGCAAATGAAATTAAGGAGGCCATAAAGGATGAACTGGGTATCACTGCTTCGATTGGCGTAAGCTTTAATAAGATTTTCGCCAAGCTGGGAAGCGATTTAAAAAAACCGGATGCTGTTACTGTTATTTCAAATGACAATTACAAAAGTTTAGTCTGGAACCTGCCCGTTGGCGAGCTTCTCTACGTAGGCCGTTCCACCAAGAAAAAGCTGACTAATGTTGGAATAATGACAATTGGTGATCTGGCTACTGTTTCCCCTGTTTTTTTGCGGAAGCAGCTTGGCAAATGGGGTGAAACCCTCTGGCTTTTCGCAAACGGTATGGATGAAAGTGACGTCACTACAATCGATTTTCAAAGCATAATTAAAGGTATAGGAAACAGTATGACTACAGCGCGTGATTTAGTTAATGACGATGATGTTAAGCTTACTTTTTATGTCCTTGCCGAGAGTGTTGCCGAGAGACTCAGGAAGCATAATTTTATGGGAAAAACTGTGCAGATTTATATAAGGGACAATGAGCTAAGCTCTATTGAAAGGCAGGCAAAACTCAGTAATCCCAGCTATATTTCCGGTGAGTTAGCCACCAGGGCAATGGATATTTTCAACAGAAACTGGGACTGGCATAAGCCTATCCGTTCACTCGGTATCCGAACTACTGACCTTGTTACGGCGGATACTTATACCCAGTTGTCGCTGCTGGAAGACCAAAACAGGAGAATAAAACTGGAAACACTTGAAGAGAGTATTGATGCACTCCGAAAAAGATTTGGCCATTATGCTATTCAAAGGGCACTCTTTCTTAAAGATAAAGCCCTCAACAGCAATCCAATTGAGGATAACATTATTCATCCGGTTTCATTCTTCAGATAGAAGTGTGAAGTTTTGATTCAGTGCATACATCGGGTTCTTCGCATTTTTTTATAACTGCGTGCTTAAGCCACGCAGATGGAGGTTATATGAGAAAAGTTTTTGTTCAGGTAGATGCTGTTTTTTCCCCGAATGGAGAGCTTACACCAAAATCCTTTGTCTGGGATGATGGCAGGCATTATGAAATTGATAAGGTTTACGAGCATAAAATGTCTGCAAGCCTCAAGGTTGGTGGGCATGGCGTAAGGTATAAATGCAGGGTCATGGGAAAGGATGTTTTTATTTTTTATGAAGACGGCCGCTGGTTTATGGAGGGAAAGTAAGGGCTCTTAAAACAATAACGCACGATTTTGAAGCGAGGGATTTTTAGATAGTGCAAGGCGGAGGATGGCGCAATAATCGCTTTATTGCAACTGACGACAAC
>CAYQCA010000131.1:0-11230 GCA_964415835.1 uncultured Clostridium sp.
GAATTCCTGTTCCGTATTGGATATTTGGTGAGGTTGAACCTTATGTAGGCAGTATTGAGTATTTGGATGCAGCAATGGAATGGGCTGAGAAAACCGGAATAAAAGTTCTATTGGATTTACACACTGTACCGGGTTCGCAGAATGGCTTTGACAATGGGGGGCTTATAGGTGTATGTCAATGGCATACTGATCCTGAAAATATAAATAAATCTGTTGATGTCATTGAGCGACTGTCGGAAAGGTACAAAGGAAGTTCTTCCCTATGGGGCATGCAACTCTTAAATGAACCGAGATGGGATGTTCCAATGGATATATTAAGAGATTATTATATAAGAGCCTATGCTGCCAGCAGAAAACACCTGGATTCTGATGTGGCTGTAGTTTTTCATGATGGCTTCAGACTAAAGGAATGGAAAGATTTTATGCAGGGGCCGGAATATAAAAACGTTATTCTGGATACACATTTTTATCAGTGTTTTGCCGATGAGGACAGAAATCTCAATATGGCTCAGCATTTAAATAAGGTACTTACCGAGAGAACTGCGGATATTGCAGAAATGTCCCAATATTTTAAAATAATTATAGGTGAGTGGTCGCTGGGTATAGATCCTACTCATCCGTTTAAAGATCTGAATAAAGCCGCTGTTGATGCAGCTACCAGAGCATATGGAGGAGCGCAGATACTTGCCTATGAAAACGCAGAGGGCTGGTATTTTTGGAGCTACAAATTAATAAATAATGATATGCTTACCTGGGATTACCGTAGATGCTGTGAGAAGGGCTGGCTATCGGGAAAGCTTGTATAAGATTTTTATGGGGGACACACCTCAAATTGCGTCCACGGCACTCAATTTGAGGTGTGTCTCCGCACAATAAAAAGCCAATAATAACGGCAAATAGCCGGATAATGTTATTGGCTTTGCTTTGTTTTTTATTATATAATCATATATATATATGTGTGAATTGGAGGGAACAGATGGCAAATATGTCTAAATCAATTCGTAAAATATGTGCCACATTAGCTTTTTCTATTACAATTCTCAGTTTAGCTGCTTGCAGCAATGACAACGAAGCAGAACCAACAAAAAAAATAGTTAATCCTGTTGAAAGCTCTTCAGGATTAAAATCCGGTCCCAGCTGGTCTCAGGATACCAGCCGCATCAGGCTCGACTGGTATATAAATGCAGGTTGGTATGCTAAGTCGTGGGATTCAAAGAATACATTATTTGATAGAATAGTTACGCAGGAAACAGGTGTTGAACCCAATATAATAATCCCCTCCAGTAATGGAAATGAAAAGCTTATTGCCATGGCATCCTCCGGGGATCTCCCTGACCTTATAACAATAGATAATTGGAACGAAATGAGCGGGCAACTGATGAAATCCGGAGTTTTTCAACCCATGAACAAGCTGGCAGAAAAATATGCGCCGGAGCTTCTGGATATTATCCCTGATAGTATGCAAAAGTGGCTTACTCAGCCGGACGGAAACTGGTATGCAGTTACAAATGATTTCACTGCGCCTGAAAAAGCACAAGGAGACCTGGTTGTAGAAAATGCAAATGGTGTAATTGCACGGCGCGATATAATGAGTAAATTAGGCATAAAACCTGAAGATTTCCTGACACAGGATAGTACTATAGCAGCACTGAAAAAAGTAAAGGAAGCTCATATAAAACAAAATGGTAAAGAAATAATCCCTTTTTACTTCCAGTGGAATGATTGGGTTTTGGCAAGAATGTGGGGAATACCCTGGGAGGATAGAGAGGGTAATTGGGTTAATGTCAATATTCACCCAAAATATCTTGAAATTTATAAATTCCTTAACAGATTGTGGAGAGAAGGACTCCTTTCAAAGGATAATTTTACGCTATGGGCAGGGGAAAAAATACAGCAGGGTTTTTGTTTTGCGTATTTGGGAAATATTGACGACATAAGTATTCCGCTTGCTGAAATATACAGGAAGGATAAATTGGTCTATGATCCTGTAGGTCCTATTCATGCGCTGGATAATGCTGAACCCGTTTTTGACCAGGCAGGTACAGGGTGGATGTCAACGTGGATAACGAATAAAAGCAAATATCCCGACAGAGCAGTAAGGCTGATAGCCTTCCTTTCAAGTGATCAGGGACAGATGCTTACCTGGTACGGAGTAGAAGGGGACACTTATAATATAGTTAACGGAAAGGTAAGATACACAAGTAAATACCTGAAAATGAACGAAGAAGACCCGGATATGGCAAAGAAGGTTTACGGTATAAACAGCTTCTGGCCTCTCAGGCAGAGCCAATTCAACAGAAACAATATAGATGTGGAAGCTTTACCGCAGAGTGAGAAAAACAATATAAATATAATGAACTATTTTTCAAAGTTTGCAATCAATACGCCTGAGACGATGGGGATAGGGCCGGAACAGCAGACTCCCGAAGCAGGCATAAAAATGAGGATAGATGAATACTGGTTTCAGCAAACAAGAAATATGGTAATGGCGGAATCCCCGGAAGAGGTAGAGAGCATATACAATGAAATGTTGAAGCAGATTGAGCTGCTGAACAACTCAAAACTCTATGAGGCGTCAAATAAAAAATACCAGATGCAAAAGCAGAAAATGGGTAAAACAAGCAGTTATCCTTATGCTGAATTAAAATAGTTATTAGTTGAGGTGATATTCTTTGAGAAAGCTAGCAAGAGCATGGAGATTTTTAGTAAATATGTTTTCCGACATGAGTCTTATGAAGAAGCTCACTCTTGCCTATGCCTTTGCCATACTTATCCCTACCGCAGCCATTGGCTCGTACAGCTACATTCAGTCTGTTGAATATGCAAAAAAAGAAGCTGCAGGAAATGGAAAGCAGAGACTTATACAGATCAAAGGTGAAGTGGAAAGAAAGATTTCAATATCCAGTAGTATTGCCGATAACATAGCCTATAACTCAAAAATACAGAATTTGCTTTATTATGGTATGGATTTTACTGCAGAGGCTTTGAATAATTTTATGTATTATACAGCCGTACCAATCGATTATTTCTTGAATTTCAGCGGAACCAGTATATATCAGATGGGAGTATATTTTGTAAACAACTCAATCCCCGAATATAATCACTTTTATAAAGAAGAGAGGATAAGTGAGCAGCAATGGTATAAAGAGTTCCTGAAAAGAGGCCAGGATCAAGTCTGGATATATCCTGCAACAAGTGACAGATATAAGTATAATGGTGTAAGTGGAAGCCGTACTGTAATAAAACTGATAAAAAAAATCAATGCAACAGATGGAAAGTATCTGGGTGTGATTACACAGGACATCACAATGGAGGAAATGTTTTCTGCCATAAGCGGTGAAGGACTCGGAAGCACCTTTTATATAGCTGACAACAAAAATAACATAGTATATCCTGAAGAATACCGGGGCGATATGACTTATAACAAGCTTTTTAACAAAAATATAAGCAGTACCCAGGGGTATTTTTTTGATAAAGATATAATTTATAATTATGATACTGTAAATGCTCTTGATTTAAAAATTATAAGCAGAACTCCTGTTGGAGACATGGTTGAGAAGACAACACTGCAAAGCCGTAACATGATATTTGCTGTAATACTCGGCGGAATCATTCTTGAGATATTTACGTATTTTATTTTGAAACTGATATTTTCCCGGCTGAAACAAATAGTAAACATTATGGGAGTTGTTGCAAAGGGTAATTTTAGCATTAGAATACCGGTTTTGCACAAGGATGAGGCTGGAGAACTGGCTCAGGATTTTAATATTCTGATAGAAAAAATCAATATGCTTATTGAGGACGTTACCCGAAAAGAAACAGCCCAAAAGGATGCTCAGCTGGCAGCGCTCCAGTATCAAATAAATCCTCATTTTATTTATAATACTATTGATACTTTCAGAATGAGGCTTGAGCTGGACGGAAACTACGAAATGGCAGATGCCATATTATATTTTGGCAAGATGCTGAGATATAATATTGCAAATAATTCAAAATATGCAACTATCAAAGAAGAAGTAGATTATTTGGAGAAGTATGTTGTACTGCAGAAGTTAAGGTACGGTGACAAGCTTGGCTTGGTTGTAGACATGCCTGAAGAACTGGCTAATGTAAAGATAATCCGCTTTATGCTTCAACCTATAGTGGAGAATAGCCTGAAGCATGGAATTGACGGGGTTGATAAAAAGCTTGTTATTAATTTAAGTATTCAGCAGAAAGATGCTATAATACAAATACAGATAACGGACAATGGAAAAGGTATTAATAGACGATATTTAGAAAGATTAAACGACCAAATGAAAAATAACACTTACGTTGAAGACGAGAGAATGAAAGAAAATAATATTGGTCTAAAGAACATCAATATGCGATTGAAGCTATTTTACGGGGACAACTATTACTTACGTATGGACAGTATTAATGGCGAATTTACTAAAACAACTATAAACATACCTTATATTAATGATTAAGTTTGATACACGATGTGAAGAACAGGGGGCTTCGATGTATTCTATTTTAATAGTTGATGATGAAGAATTGATCTGCAAAGGCCTAAAATCGATGATTGAAAGAAACTGCCGGAAATATATTGACAGTATAAGTTATACAACGATGCCACTTGGAATTGTTGGATTTATAAATGAGTTTAACCCGGACATAATTATTACAGATATAAGGATGCCTGATATGAGTGGTCTGGAATTAATAAGACTTGTTAATGAAACGTATCCTCATATTAAATTTATAGCACTTAGCGGGTATGATGACTTCAAGTATGTAAAGGAAGCCTTTAACCTGGGAGTGGTGGACTATCTGCTTAAACCTGCAAGCGTTGAGGAATTGAATGCAGTGATAGAGAAAGTTGCAAGTGAACTAGAAGATGAAAAACGGAGAGATATAGCTCAAAAAAATGACAATTTGAAGCTAAAACACGCTGTCATCGAAAATACTCTGAATAAGCTTTTCGCCGGAATCAATATTGAGGAGGAAAGCCTTCATAAATTCTACAATGAAGCTCAGAGTTATTTTCCATATTCTCAATTTCTAATAAGTATTATCTATAGAGGAAATTCTGCGGAAAAAAGCGGTGATAATGCGTGGATTGCGGGTTATAATGAGAAGTACAGTGAGGTTTTTTCTCAAATAAAAGGTGTTTGTTCCTTTAATCTTCTAACACTAAATAATGATTTGATTCTTATAATAAATATGGATTGGGCTGACAAGTATAAACTTGTGGTTGAACAACTTGAACATTTTTTAAAGGACCAGAGGGACAGACTGGGGTTTGAACTCTTTGCATCCTTAAGCAGCCTTGGAACCGGAATACAGAATATTCAGAAATGCTATAAGCAGGCGAGGGAGGCAATTGCGTACAGGATATTATTAGAAAGCGGTAAAATAATACTTTATAACGATATTTCTGTTTTCAAAAAGGAAGCTGTATTTGAAAAGCAACTATTAAAAATAAGGGATGGCATAGTGAATGCTAATAAAGTTGGTATCAGCAGCATAATTGATGAGTTGTTTAGCAATGCTTATCTTAAAAACTGTACTATTGAAAGTATACACAAAATGTTTGCCAATGTAATACGGGTTTTGGAGGATGCTGCAGCAGCAAACGGTATTTCCCCAATACCCGGTCATGATGAGGATTTTGGACTTTTTAACAGTTTGAGCGACGTAAGGATACATGTTAAAACAGTAATTTTTGATCTGATTACCAAGCTTGCAGAAGGCCGTAAAAGCAAATCGGCTGTCGATATGGTAAAAGAATATGTTCATAAAAATCTGCACAGGGATATAGACCTGGCAGTTGCGGCAAATTTGGCTTCGGTCAGCTATGCCCATTTCAGCAAACTTTTTAAAGACGAAACAGGAATGAACTTTTCAGACTATCTTACAAAAGCCAGAATGGAGAAGGCACTGGAATTGCTCGGCAGTCCTGTAAACAAAGTACAGGATATCTCTGTAAAGGTGGGTTACAGTAATCCGAAACACTTTACAAGGGCTTTTAAAAATTACTTCGGGTTTTCTCCCACTGAATATCGCAATGCATAAGTTGATGTATAAAAATACATACAAGCTCGATGTTTTACTTGATAAAAAAACAATTTGTGATAGAATATGTTCTGTAATTTTGATTTTAGGAGGGAAAAGTCGATGAATTTTTTAGAAAAGCAATTCAAACTAAAAGAGAGTGGTACTAATGTCAGGACAGAAGCAATTGCCGGTATGACAACATTTTTCACTATGGCGTACATTATCCTGGTAAACCCTGCTATCCTTGGCATAACAGGAATTCCAAAAGGTGGAGTCTATGTTGCAACAATTCTTGCAGCAGTAATAGGCACATTAATTATGGGATTGGTTGCAAACGTACCGTATGCTCAAGCTCCGGGAATGGGCTTGAATGCATTTTTTACATTTACGGTTTGCGGCATGCTTGGTTACAGCTGGCAGCAAGCATTAGCAATGGTATTTATATGCGGAATTATTAATATTATTATTACAGTAACACAGGTAAGAAAAATGATCATAAAAGCAATTCCGGAATCACTTCAAATGGCTATCGGGGGTGGTATCGGACTATTTATTGCTTACATCGGTTTTAAGAGCGCAGGTTTCTTGAAATTCACATCAGAAGGAAAGCCATGGGCACCATTGACTATTTTAGGTACTGAACCGGATAAAGCTACTGTTATTGCAGATGGTTCAACTGTAGTTCCTGCTCTGGTTAATTTTGCATCACCGGTTGCTCAGCTGGCATTAATCGGTCTTGTTATTACAGCTGTTTTAATGATATTAAAAGTAAAAGGATCTATCCTGATTGGTATAATCTCTACTACGCTAATTGGAATTCCAATGAATGTTACAAGCCTTTCAATGGAAACTCCTTATAAAATATCCGATATAACACAAACTGCATTTGCTCTTGATTTTACAGGACTGTTTGCTGATCCTGCAAAAATAGGTGTTGTATTGATAACTATTTTAGCTTTCAGCTTATCCGATACATTTGATACTATAGGAACTTTTATTGGAACAGGTAGAAAGAGCGGTATTTTTGACGACAAGGATGAGGTAGAACTGTTTGCAGGCAGAGGCTTTAAATCAAAGATGGACAAGGCTCTTTTTGCAGATGCTACAGCAACTTCTATTGGCGCTCTTTTAGGTACATCAAACACTACAACATATGTTGAAAGTGCTTCAGGTATAGGTGCAGGAGGAAGAACCGGTCTTACATCAGTGTTTACAGCGATCCTTTTTGCAATATGTCTGGTATTTGCTCCTGTGGCAGGAATAATTCCATCAGCGGCAACCGCTCCTGCATTAATAATTGTTGGTGTCCTGATGATGGGTTCCTTCGGAAAGATTAAGTGGGATGACTTTGATGAAGCACTTGCAGCTTTCTTTACAGCAGTTGCAATGCCTTTTGCTTATAGTATTTCCACTGGTATTGCTGCGGGCTTTATCTTCTATGTAATAATTAAAATATGCAAGGGTAAGGCAAAAACAGTACATCCTATTATGTATATTGTTACTGCTTTATTTATAATAAATTATGTTATTACTGCGTTAATGAAGCTTTAATTAATTTGACAAAAAACCTCGTTACACTGTAGGTGTGTAACGAGGTTTTTTTAGTTATTCGAAAATTTTTATTCGGCTTTTGTTATATGTAGGGTATAATAATATTAATACGAAACAGGAGATGAAATAAATAAAATGGACTCAAAAAATTATTCGCTGCTATGTGATTTTTATGAATTAACCATGGGGAACGGCTACTTGAAAAACGGTTTATCAAATAAAATAACATATTTTGATGTTTTCTTCCGTAAAGTTCCTGATGGCGGCGGTTTTGCAATAGCTGCAGGCTTGCAGCAGGTAATTGATTATATTACAAACCTTCATTTTGATGAAGAGGATATATCATATCTGCGTCAGAAGGGAACATTTTCAGAGGAGTTTCTGGAATATCTCTCAAAACTGAAATTTGCCGGAGATATATGGGCAGTGCCTGAAGGTACACCTGTTTTCCCAAATGAACCAATAATGACGGTAAGAGCTCCGGCTATTGAGGCGCAGCTTATTGAAACTTTTATACTTCTTACATTAAATCACCAAACCCTAATCGCTACTAAAGCAAACAGAATCGTACGTGCAGCTAAGGGAAGACCCGTATCGGAATTTGGAGCTCGCAGGGCACAGGGTGCTGATGGTGCAAGCCTAGGAGCAAGAGCAGCGTATATAGCAGGCTGCAGTGGTACCTCATGCGTAATCTCCGATAAGGAGCACAATGTACCTGTAAGTGGTACAATGGCACATTCATGGGTACAAATGTTTGACAGTGAATATGAAGCTTTTAAAACCTATTGTGAAGCTTATCCTCATGATGCTACCTTGCTGGTGGATACGTATAATGTTACAAAAAGCGGTGTACCTAATGCAATCAGAGCATTTAAAGAAGTCCTGCTTCCCAAGGGTATTACCAATTGTGCTATTCGAATTGACTCCGGAGATATGACATATCTGTCAAAGAAGGCACGCAAAATGCTTGATGAAGCTGGCCTTACACATTGTAAAATTGTAGCTTCAAATTCTCTGGATGAGTATATAATTGATGGCTTGATATCTCAGGGAGCACGTATTGATGCGTTTGGTGTGGGAGAGAGATTGATTACAGCTAAAAGCGACCCTGTATTTGGCGGTGTTTACAAGCTTTGTGCTGTGGAAGACAACAACGGCAATGTTGTACCCAAAATTAAAGTAAGTGAGAATATAACAAAAATCACTAATCCTCATTTTAAGAAGGTTTACAGGCTTTATGAAAAGGATTCCGGAAAGGCTATTGCCGATCAGCTTTGTGTATACGACGAAACAATTGATGAAAGTAAGCCTTTAGAAATATTTGATCCTGATGCTATATGGAAGCGTAAGGTTTTAACAGACTATACTGCCAAGGAACTTTTGGTGCCTGTATTCTCACAAGGCAAAAAGGTATATGATGAGCCTTCAATTGAGCAAATAAGGAATTACTGTAAAGAACAAATAGACCTGCTGTGGGATGAAGTTCTTCGTTTTGAGAATCCGCATAACTATTATGTTGATTTATCTCAGAAGCTTTGGGATATAAAGCAGGCGTTATTAAGAAAAATCAACAGTTAGAAGTCGAAGCATGCTTACGCAGGCTTTTTAGAAGGAAACCTCAGTCAAAAACAGAGGTTTCCTTCATTCTGTACTCCTACTACTCCTATTACTCCTGCTTAAGTCTTAGTCTCCGTAAAAAAAGTAATCATCCATTTTGGAAAATAGGTCCAGGGTGATTTTATCAATTATCTTAAAATCCATTGCCTCCAAATAAATAAATTCTAGCTCATCATGCAGCATTTTAGCTTCTGCAAGGTAGGAGATACCTGAATTTACTACTGCTTTATAGCGCGATACTATTGAATCCAATTCAGCCTTATATTTTTCATCTGTTCCAGGAGCAATTGCCAATTTGTATACATCAATAACTTCATCGGTTTCTCTTGAAGGAAAATACTCATGCGGGGCAGTGCTGTCAAATATAGCTATATCCAATTCTTGAACTATTACCATATCAAGACTGTTTGGATCAAATCCACAGTGATATATTTCTGCGTCAAAACCCCTATCTTGTGCTGTTGCTGCTATTTTTTTAAGTAAAGTTGACTTGCCTGATCCCGGACGCCCTTTGATATAATATCTTTTGCCTATTAGATCAGTTAAATCCATTACGAAATCTACGGGACCTTTTGGGGTTGAACCCCCGAAAAATCTATGTTTTACAGTACTTACCTTGTCTACCCTTTTATCTTTAAATAACTCATCAATAGTTTTTTCTGCTATCTGATCCAATTTATCAAAGTCTATATTTGCAATATATATTTGCTCCCATTCATCATGAATTTTCAAGCCCTCTCCAAATAAGCTATAAGCGCTTGAATAACAGGCGGATATTTTCTCTTTTAAATTTAAAATTTCATTCTTATGTAATGAAAGCTTTTTACTGTCCCATGCAACACCAAGATTTATATAGTCTTCAATAGCTCCAGGTGCTCTCGGTTCAATAATATGGGGCGCAGTACCGTCAACTACTCCAATTTTTAAGGATGGTATTATTACTCCATCAATAGAACCGTTATCTGATGAACAATGTATATATTCTATGTCAAAGCCTCTGCTGTGCCACTCGAATCCTACTTTTTTCATTAACGTAGATTTTCCTGTACCTGGTCCGCCTTTAAGTATGTACAGTTTATCGAGTCCCAGAAGGTTGTCTTCAAAATAATTGACAAAACCTCGGGCTGAATTGGCGCAGGCATAATAGTTTTTAATTTTTGCAGACACAAAAATTCCACCTTTCTATTTAATATATCGCCTACACCGAAGTGAATTCGGTTTCGGCTCCGCAGACTACATCTGCGCACCCCGCTCTCGCGTGGTGTTTGAACAACGTCAGTGGGAGATTGTAACTCAACTGACATTGTTCAAAAATTTGTATGCACATTACAGTTTATGCAGGAAAAGTAGACTTAGTTCATTAATGGTATATACTTCTTGATAAGTCTGCAATTTTTAAATAATTTACACTTCTTTTTTTAAGAAAATTTAAGCTATATTTTTTTGCCTAAATTGTATACAATATACCATTAAAATGAAGTGTATCAACTTCTGGACGGTGTTATCCAGAGCGCAGTATGATTGTTAAAAAATTATTTATTGAAATTTAGAACGCTACAAATTGCAAAAAGTCAATGAAATTTAATAATTATGATGTTGAAATTTATAATTTGCTATGGTAATATTGTTAGTGAAAAAATTAACTAAATCTATTCCTTACATAAATACTGAATAGTACATCGTTAATCACAAATACTACTTACGATAGCAGTATATTTTTTTATAAAAAAGAGGGGAGAATTATAATGACTACAAACAAAAAATTGCAGGATTGGGTTAAAGAAATGGCTGAAATGTGCCAGCCAGACCAGATTTATTGGTGTGATGGTTCTCAGGAAGAAAATGATCGTCTTTTAAATGAACTGGTTGATGCCGGGTTGGCTAAACCTTTAAATCCTGAAAAACGTCCGGGATGCTATGCTTTTAATAGTGATCCATCTGACGTTGCACGTGTAGAAGACAGAACATATATCGCTTCAAAAACCAAGGAAGAAGCAGGCCCAACAAATAACTGGATTGATCC
>CAYQCA010000132.1:0-11023 GCA_964415835.1 uncultured Clostridium sp.
CTGAAGGTTCAGCGCCTGGGCCAGAGCTCTGGCCGTGGATACGCCGATCCGGATGCCTGTAAACGACCCGGGGCCGTCTGATACTGCAATATAATCCAAATCGCCTATTAACATTCCACGTTTCTGCAGCAAAATATCAACCATTGGCATCAAATTCTGCAAATGATTCATTTTTTGGTCAGAAGCTTCCATAAAAACCTCTTTTTTATCATTGATGACCGCAACGGAGGCTTCCGCACCCGTGGTTTCGATTGCAAGTATGTTCATCTTTCGTTTCCTTTAACATTCTGCCCGGCTCTTGAGAGCCGCTCGGCAGGATTTATGCTGAAAAATCATGAATCGAAGATTCATAGATTTTTGTCGTATATCTTATATCTACTGTTTTAAAAACAGACTATCTTCCTATTTTGAGCGGATCTTATTCATAGTTTTTAATCTCATAAACCCTCTCGTCTTCGTTTTCCCCGTACTCAATCCGTATGAAAATGCTGTCCTCGGGAATGAGCTCCGTGATCTGGTCCGCCCATTCGACGACGCAGACGCCCTGACCGAAAAAGTATTCCTCATAGCCGAGTTCGTACATTTCCTCCAGATCGTTGATGCGGTAAACGTCAAAATGATACAGGGGCAGCCGGCCCTCTGTATATTCCTGTACAATCGTAAAGGTGGGACTTGTAATCATCCTGGTGATTCCAAGTCCCTCGGCAATCGATTTTGTCAGAGTGGTCTTTCCGGTTCCAAGATCGCCGATCAAAGCAATAATGTCTCCCGGCTTCAGTTTCCCGGCCAGCTCTATTCCAAATTTCTTCGTATCCAGTTCATTTCTGATAACTTTTCTCATTCGTGTTTTATTACTCCGTTTAATAAGTGACCTATCGTTATAGACTTATTGGTTTTCCAAACGAGGTGCGATGACCCTTCTCATAGAAAACCGTCCGAGTCCCAAAATTTACATTTCTACAGAATACGCTAATTTGGGGACGAGCGGTTTTTGAGAGAAGGGTCGAGCACCCTTATTTATGCAAATACCTCGCTATGGATTTATAGGTCAGGAATGTGACGACGGAGTTGATACCGGCCTTCAGCAGGTTGAACGGCAGGATGACCGTGCCGAGCATCGCGATGACCGCTTCTCTTGGAACGCCCAGGTAGAGCGGCGTTATCAATATGTTCCAGAGCAGCATGCTCACCGTCATTATTATTGTACCACAAATCAAGGCGATAACTGCATTTTTTCTTGTCTTATTTCTTTTGTAGATAAATCCCGCCATCAGGACGAAAGCCCCGGTTGAGACGACATGCATAAAAAAACCGATGAGTCCGTCGCCGCCAAGCACAAAGGCCTGAATGAAGCTTACGATAATCGTGAGAATAAGTCCTGCCGCAGGCCCGAAAGCGAATGCGCCGATGAAGATCGGAATGTCTGCGGGATCATATACCAGAAACGGTGCGGGCGGAAACGGGATTCGGATCAAAAGCACCAGCACGACGGAAATTGCCGCAAGCATGGCCATCTTAGTAATTCTTGTTGTTCTTTCTGAACGGTTCATTTTCAAATTCCTCCTTAATAATTTCTGAACAAAATAGTTGGAATCTGTCAGGTCATTAAAAAAGCCTTGAAATTGCTTTCAAGGCTTTAATCACATGAAGGAAAAATCCCAATCTGTGTTTCTTTCATCCGGACTATACCGTCGGTATCGGAATCAAACCGATTCTGCCTAATGGCTCGCGGACTCGTAGCTTGCTGCTCTTTACCGCCGGTGAGGAATTGCACCTCGCCCTGAAACAGATTTTACTGCTATATTATATTCCCTAAAAGGATAGCTGTCAAACAGAATTATTTAAACTCCAATGGGTTCGTCTTCTGATCCTTCTTCTTTCTGAAAGGCTTGATATCGAGCTTGTAATGCATGTAAAGATCGCCGGATACAATGGACACCGCCAGAACCGGAGCCAGGAAACTAACGACATAGGCAGTGCGGGTGGACGCCGTTTTAAGCATCCCAAAAGAAAACACCACCGCGATAGCTATCGCGAAGATTCCAACTAAAATCCTTAAGGTAAATCCCACATAAGCGACTGTTTTCCTACTCTTTTTCTCCTTCTCCTGATCCTTCTTCATCCGATTCCCTCCGGAGCTGTCCGCCCGCCAGTTCGAAAATGGCATCTGCAAATATTCTAGCACATTTTATGAGTTTCGTCACAGTGATATGCTCGTTTTTCTGATGGGCAAGCTCTGGTTCTCCCGGAAAGTCTGCGCCGAAGGCAACGGTATTCTTCACCGCCCTGGCATAGGTGCCTCCGCCTATGATCATCGGCTCACTGCACTCGTCCCCCGTATGTTTCTTATACACATCCATGAGGGTGCGGATCATGGGGTCATCCTTGGGAATGAAGATCGGCGGTTTGTGCTCCTTCTTGACAATACCCAGGTTGTATTGATTGACGACGGGTAAAATGGAATCATAGACCTTTTCGTCGCTCAAGGTGACAGGGTATCGGATATTGATCGTCACCGCCGCTGATTCGTCATCGATATTTACCTTTCCCACATTGAAGATCAGTTTTCCGGATGGCTCGTCTTCAAGGCCGCAGCCTATGGAGCTGCCGTTCAGGTCGAAACCGATATAATTATTATAGAAATCGATGAAGTCGCGCACGTCTTCATTTTCCAGGCTGAGTTCGTCGAAAAATTTCATCAGGATGGAAATGGCATTCAGTCCATTTCCCGGTCTGGCCCCGTGAGCAGACACTCCCTGCGCCGTTATCTCAAGGTTTTTCCCGATGCCCTTGGAATTGATTTGGTACCCGGTGCTTTTTCGGAATTCAGCTACTTTTTCTTTTACCGCGTCATAGGATTCCGCCTTGATTACGGCCCTCGCGTAGTCGGCAACCATATTCGGCGCATTTCCTCCGGTCATGCTTCTCAGAGAAACGCCTTTTGCATTGGCGGCGGATTTTCCTATCTTCTTTGCAAGGTCAAAGACCAGGATTCCCATTTCCCCGTGAATCGCCGGAAAATCTCCGTCGGGGGAAAATCCGAAATCGGGACTCTTAACCCGTTTCAGATAATAATGCATGCCTTTCCAGCCCGTTTCTTCATCAAGACCGAGGATCAGCCGGACCTTCTTTTCCGGAATGACTCCGGCATCCATTAAAGCTTTCATTGCGTAATAAACGGCAATTGTGGGCCCTTTGTCGTCAATGGCTCCGCGCCCGTAGATCCTGTCATCAACCAGTTCCCCTCCGAAGGGGTCGTAATCCCAGTCCTTTCCTTCCGGCACTACATCCAGATGGCACAAGATTCCCATAATCTCATCGCTGGTACCGATCATCTCCCCTTCTTCGTCCAGAAGATAACCGCCAAACTCGATATGGCCGCCATAGTTGTCGATATTCTCGGTATCAAAGCCGTCGACCTTCGCCCTTCGCAGCATATAGTCGAAAGACTCCTGCACGCCCGCTCCGAAGGGCGCATTGTCAGCCGGCTCTGCCGCGACGCTCTTGATTGCGATCAGCTCCTGCAGGGCCCTGACCATTTCCTCCCGATATTCCTCGATCAGACTCTGGTATTTCATCTCCATTGCATCAGACCTCCCCCAATGATTTGAATTATTAAAACTGCTCCACGCCGGTCAGCCGGAGCTTTCCTGTTTATTGCACTCATTCCCCTGTTCCGATATACTCTTCCCCCAACAGGCTCTTGATATCAGCCAGCGCCTGCTCGGCACGGGATAAATGTCCCGATTCGGCCAGAGAGGGATTTGCGGCCATTTCACCGTCCAGAGGTATAATGGTGTAAACGTCTTTGCCGCCTTTCTTATATTTGTCCACCCAGAGAGGCACCGCATTCATTTTGACGGAAAGGATTTGCCCTGTGCTTTTCATATATTTCAGCTGGACCTCAGCGATCATACCTTGTTCCGTATATCTGTTATCGAGAGTCTCGGTTCTCTGATTTGAAATAAAGTTCCCCATGGAGTAAAATACGGGGACCTTTCTGCCTGTATTTTCGTCCTTCAGCATTTCCATGCCCTGAAGCACATGAGGATGGGAGGCAAAGACAATGTCAGCACCATAGCCTGCGACCTCTCTCGCCATATGCTGCTGATATTCGTTGGGGGAACGCTGATATTCCTCACCCCAGTGAAAATAGCAGACCACGATGTCCGCACCGTCGGCTTTGGCATTCAGAATGCTCTCCTTCACCCTCTGCAGATCCTCATCCAGCGTGGCATAATTGAAGGTATTCATCAGCTCCCAGGCATCACCGGAAATCTGGTTTCCGTTGATTGTCGGGATCGCATTGATTGAAGGCGTTTCATACAGGTATGCGATGATACCTATTTTTACATTCTTTACTTCAAGAATGGTATAATCCTTTTCACCTTCCAGATAGGTCCCGGCCGTTTCCAGCCCTTCTCTTCTGGCTATTTCAAGGGTCCGCTTCATGCCGGCCAACCCCTTGTCCATAATATGGTTGTTGGCGGTCAGGGCTACGTCAAAGCTGGCTTTTTTCAGCGCCGCAGCAAGGCTTTCCGGGGCGTTGAACACAGGGTACCCCGAATATGTTCCGCCGGCAAAGGTGGTTTCCAAATTGCATAAAGCCAAATCTGCCTTTTCAATATACTTTTTTACGTACTCAAAATTATTGTCGAAATTATATGTTCCCGTAGCTGCGTCATACTGTGCGGGAATCTGTGGTTTATGGACCATCACGTCTCCCACTGCAGATATGCTGAGAGAAATTGCTTCCTCCTGCTCCTCAACCGGGTTCTGGGATGGTTCGACCTGTTTGCTGTCATCATGCAAAAGAGGTGGGAGTATTATCAATAATCCCACCGCTATGATGAATGCTGTCAATATGATATAAAACTTTTTCATTTGATACGGATTTTGCTCCTTATATTGTTTCTGCACTCATGCTGCTTTTGATCCTGTTATACGGACTCAACACCGGCAATTTCAGGATACTGCTCCTTGAGAATCCTTTCGATAACTCCTTTTAATGTCATTTGTGCCCCCGGGCAGCCGTGGCAGGCTCCCTGCAGCTTGACCTTCACGATTTTGTCTGCAGTATATTCCACAAACTGTACGTCTCCGCCATCTCTCTGCAGAAACGGCCTGATATTTTCTATCGCGTCCTTAATATTTTCTTCCATATTTTCGTCCTCCTATCGCCATGTCGGCTCAACTGTGTATATATGAACAAATTCACCATTTATTATGGTCTTAATCACAACGGATTTGATTGGATCTCCGTTTTCGTCAAAGCTGATATTACCCGACGCACCCGAAAAATTCTTTGTGGCTGCCAGCGTATCCCTTATAGCTTCTCCGTTCACCGAAGTTCCCGCGGTTCCGATGGCATTGATGGCGAGCAGATACGCATCAAATCCCAATGCAACATCGCTGGGCGGTTTCGCATCTTCTCCGTATTTTTCCCGGTAAGCCTTTAAAAATACTTCTGTATTCTCCGTAATGGCTGTTCCCGGATCAAAGTATGTGGAAAAAACTGCGCCTTCCACAGCAGCCCCGCCGTCCTTCACAAAGTTCTCGCTTTCCCACGAATCGGTTCCGAGAAACACCAGCTGGATTCCCATTTCCTTCGCCTGCTTCATGATTTCAATCGCATCCTTCGTTTTGCTGGCCAGCAGCACGACTCCGGCTCCGGAGTCCTTTACCTGCTGAAGCTGTTTTTTGAAATCCTTCTGCTTATGGGTATATTCTATCGCCTTTACGATTACGTTTTCATCCTCTGTCAGCTGTATCATCTTGTCCGTAAACGTCTGGGAAACCGCGGCGGCATAATCGTCGTCTGCATCCCGGAAGATGGCCGCCTTGCTTGTCCCGACCTGTTCTACGGTGTACTTGGCCAGTGCAACCCCCTGGAAGGATTCTACGAAGCAGGTTCTGAAATAATACTCGCTGCCGCTGGTTACAAGGGGATTCGCCGCAGTAATGGTTATGGCAGGAATCTTAGCCTTGGCAAAATACTCGCTGCCGGCCAGGGACAGCGTACTCCCATGGCTTCCCAGTACGACGGATACCTTCTTGTCGACCAGCTCCTGCGCTGCGGAAGCAGCTACATCCACATCGGATTTATTATCTGCATACACCAGTTCTACTTTTTTCCCCAGAGCCTCCGGAAACAGCTCATGGGCCAGTTCGATTCCCTGCAGCTCCAGTTCTCCGTGCTCCTTTTCCTTGCCCGACAGCGGTTCAAACACTCCGATCCGGATCACATCCGTCTCTTTCGCATCATCCGGCGAAAGAAAGGTTCTCGAAAAATTTTCAAAGGTCGTACAGCCCGAAAGAATCGAGGTACATAAAATTATTAGCATGATAAGCGTTGCGGATTGTCTCTGTTTCTTTTGCATTGTTCTCTCCAAGATTTGCGTCAAGACCATAAATTTCTTGCTTTAAATCGGTTTAATATGGTTCTACGAATGATTTGTAAACGAACTTATCGCCCTGGATTGTCTTGATAACGGCAGGCTTTACAGCATCTCCATTTTCATCCAGTGTAACGTATCCGGTCGCACCTTCGAAATTCTTTGTAGCAGAGAGAGTTTCCTTCAATGTAGGTCCGTCCACGCTTTCAGCCTTTTCAATCGTTTCGATTGCCAGCAAGTAGGCATCAAATCCGAGAGCAGTTACGCCGGCAGCAAGTGTGTCTTCGCCATATTTTTTCGTAAATGCGTCAAGGAATTCTGCAGTTCTGTCCGTCAGAGGAGCAGCCGGATCATAGAAGCTGGAGTAAACAGCGCCTTCTGCAGCATCGCCGGCAATCTTAACTACTTCAGGATTTTCCCAAGTGTCACCGCCAAGGAACGGAATGGTAATTCCGAGCTGTCTTGCCTGTTTCATGATCAGTGCGGATTCGGTGTAGTTTCCCGGGAAGAAGATAGCCTGAGCGTCAGAGTTCTTGATCGCAGTAAGCTGAGCGCTGAAGTCATTGTCTCCGGCGTTGTAGTTCCCAACGCTTGTTATGCTGTTTTCATCGGCCGTCAGCAGCTTAAAGTTCTCCATGAAGATCTTTGCAAGCGTTACGGAATAGATGTTGGATACTTCCTGGATAACGGCGATCTTCCTGTAGCCGCCTTCCTTGAATGCATAGTTTGCCATTACTTTTCCCTGAAACGGATCGGTGTAGCATACTCTGAAGTAGTATTCATTTCCGAGGGTTACGAGCGGATTTGTGCAGGATGTTCCGATTGCAGGCACCTGCGCTTTTTTAAAAATCGGTCCTGCAGCGATCGAATTGGAGCTTCCCCAGCTGCCCAGTACGATGTCTGCGCCAAAATCATCCACTAGTTTTTTTGCCGCGTTTTCAGCTTCGATCTTGTCCGATTTATTGTCAACGTACTTCAGTTCGACAGGGATTTCTCTCCCGTTGATGGTTGCTTTCGGATAAAGTTCATAGGCGAGGTCGATGCCCTGCTTCTCCAGTTCGCCGTCGACGGCATTTGCACCAGTCAGAGGCTCAAATACGCCGATTATGATCGTCTCAGGCAGTGCATTTTCGTTATTGGCCTTTTCGCCGCCACAGCCTGCCATGACTGCAGACAGTATCAGCGCAGCTGCCAACAAAACGGAGACCTTTTTCATTTCTTTTTCTCCTTCTGTGTTGCTGTAAAATGCAGCTTGAATGAAACAAACTGCTTGCTCCGGCCGTTATTTTACGGCAGGAGACATTAATTATTATGCCAATTTCATATTAAAAGTAAACAGCACAGAAGTTGGCGTGTACCTGGCGATGGCGCTTTCCTCTTCGGTCAGCATTGTTACTCTCCCAGATACGCCTTCCTAACCTGGTCGTTGACCAGAAGTTCTTTTCCCGAGCCAGAAATGGTGATGACTCCGGTTTCCATTACATATCCGTAATCGGCAATTTCCAGCGCCGCCTTCGCGTTCTGCTCGATCAGCAGCACGTTCACTCCCGCTTTATTGATTTCCTTAATGATGTTGAATATGTTCTTTACGATAAGGGGCGCAAGTCCGAGAGACGGTTCATCCATCATCAGGAGCTTGGGACGTCCCATCAGGGAGCGGGCAACCGCCAGCATCTGCTGTTCTCCGCCGGAAAGCGTTCCAGCCGCCTGCCATTTTCTTTCCTCCAGCCGCGGGAAAAGTTCAAATACCCATTTCCTGTCTTTGGCGATTTCCGCCTTGTCTTTTCTTGTGTACGCGCCCAGGGCAATATTTTCGTCCACCGTCAGGTCCGGGAATACCCTTCTTCCTTCCGGAGTGAGTATGACTCCGCTTTTGACGATATCCTTCGTTTTTTCATTGGTGATGTCTTTCCCGTCATAGATGACCGAGCCGGAGGTTTTTGGGGTCAGACCCATGATCGCTTTCAGCGTCGTACTCTTCCCCGCTCCGTTTGCTCCGATCAGAGAAATGATCTTGCCGTCTTCTACGTTCAGGCTGATGCCTCTCAGGGCGTGAATTCCACCGTAGTGGACATGTAAATCTTTAATTTCCAGCATTATTCATCCACCCCCAGATAAGCTTCGATTACTCTCGGATTGTTTTGGATCTCAGTCGGAGTGCCTTCCGCAATGTTGATCCCGTAATCCAGAACATAGATCCTTTCGCAAATTCCCATGACCAGCTGCATATGGTGCTCGATCATCAGAATGGAAAGATCAAAATCGTCCCGGATTCTGCCGATAAAATGCATCAGTTCATCGGATTCCTGCGGATTCATTCCTGCCGCAGGTTCATCCAGAAGCAGCAGAGATGGCTTGGTGGCCAATGCTCTGGCGATTTCAAGATGTCTCTGCTTGCCATAAGGGAGCGAGGATGCGATGTCGTCTTTGTTTTTATCAAGGTCGAGAATACGCAGAAGACTCATGGACTCCTCTCTCATCTGCTGTTCTTCCTTGCGGTTCAACCGAAAGGTGGCAGAAAAGATATTTGCCTTGATATTCATGTGCTTCGCAATCAGCACATTTTCAAAAACAGTAAGGTCTTTGAAAAGCCTGATATTCTGAAAAGTTCTGGCGACCCCCATTTTTGTGATCCGATCAGGAGACAGGAGCGTCGATTTCGTATATTTTCCCTTATTTTCCCCTTGATAAAGCTCTTTCATCTTTCCGCGGGGATAGTTGGTTATAATCAAATTATCATTCAGATAGAGTGCTCCGTTGGTCGGTGCATACACACCGGTAACAACATTGAACGCCGTTGTTTTGCCGGCGCCATTGGGTCCGATCAATCCGATGATCTCACCTTCCCGGACCTCAAGGCTCAGATTGTTTACCGCAACGACTCCTCCAAACTGCATTGTAATGTCTTCCAGACGAAGTACGCTTAGCTTGGCATTATCCATTCAGAGCACCTCCTTTTTTCGAAGAATCCCCTGAGAATCTGTTTCTGATTCTCTTGAAGAAATTGATCAGGCCGTCCCAAGAAAATTCCTTCTGGCCCATGATCCCTTTTCTCCAGAAAAGAACCACCAGCATAAGGATGATCGAAAAAACGACCATTCTGAATCCGGTACGAAGAAGCGGCACCTGAAAATCTCCGATCATCATTGTCTGATCGAGGAAACGCAGCCACCATTCCTTTGCCGCGGTGACCAGGAATGCCGCAATAATGCTTCCGGTAACGCTTCCCATTCCTCCGATTACGACAATAAGAAGGATGTTGTAGGTCAGCATGATCGGGAATGTGGTCGAAGTGATCGCTCCAAGATACATTGCCAGCAAAGCGCCGGAAATTCCTGTAAAGAACGAGCTGATAATAAACGCCATCTGCTTATGGGTTGAAAGCCTGATCCCCATTGCCTCCGCCGCGATCTCATCCTCACGAATTGCTTTGAAGGCCCGCCCGTAAGAGCTGGTCAAAAGCAGTACGATGACTGCAATACAGATGGCAGCAACGATGAAAGGCGTATAATAAGAAGGATTTCCGGGAATGCTGTTGAGCCCCAGCGATCCATTGGTAATACGGTTAAAAGGCGAACTCCCTACAAGGATCCTGACAATTTCCGAGAATCCAAGGGTAGCAATCGCAAAATAATCACTCTTGAGACGAAGTACAGGAGCACCTACGATGGCGGCGAGCAGCGCTGCAAGCAAACCTCCCGCAATCAGACCAAGCCACAGTGGAAGCTCGACATTTGCCAGCGAGTCGGTGATTCCGTAAAGATAATATACATTGGCCTTTTTCGCCACCGGTATGGTCAATACCGCGTAGGTATAGGCTCCGACCGCCATAAAACCTGCCTGTCCAAGGGAAAACAGTCCGGTGAAACCGTTCAGCAGGTTCATGGAAACCGCGACTAGTGCGTAAATCGTGCCGAGCTGCAGTACGGTCCGCAGCATCGATGAACTGGGAACTCCTTCACCAACATAGACGATAAAGGCCGCGATTATAAGTCCTGCAATGATGGAACAAATGATTTTTGTCTTTTTCTTCATAATCTACACCTTCTCCGCTAGAGTTTCGCCAAACAAGCCTGTTGGCCTGAACATGAGCACGGCAATCAGCAGAATGAATGTGAATACATCGCTGAATTCCGAATACCCTGCCGCTTTGATGAATGTTTCGCAAAGGCCGATCAGGAATCCACCCAGAACCGCTCCGGGAATGCTTCCGATCCCGCCGAAAACTGCCGCGACGAAACACTTCAGCCCGGGGAGCGAGCCAGCAAGAGGAAATACGGACGGACGCGGAGTAAAATAGAGCATGGAGCCCAGCGCCGCCAGAAAACACCCTATGATAAAGGTGACACTGATAACGGTATTGATCTCAATCCCCATCAACTTAGCCGTCTGAAAATCCTTGGACACGGCCCGCATCGCCATTCCGATTTTGGTTTTCTTAATGATCGTCATAAGAATGATCAATGCTGCGATAGTGATGATCGGTGTTATGAAGGTGACCACCGAAGTGGAAACCTCTCCGAAGGTCAAGGTTTTGTTCAGGATCGGAATTGACGGATACTGCTTCGGCAGTGCCGAAAACAGATACGTCGCCAGATTCTGCAGCAGGAAGGATACTCCGATCGCCG
>CAYQCA010000133.1:0-11000 GCA_964415835.1 uncultured Clostridium sp.
AGTTCCACGCACCCTGGCCAGTGAATATATAAAGTCCCTGTCAAAGTAATAACGGTGATTTTGAGATTTATAGCAACCAAGTGCCTTTACTTTGGTTTCAAGATTTTCTTCGCTCAATTTAACAAAACATACTGTATCAATAGTCAGGTTATTCCATGGAAGTTCATAAGATAACATTGTTGTACCTTTAAAAGCTCTTACACTTTCATGAGCAATGGTGTTGTGATCCTGATGGATATCACGCAGAAGAGGTAATAGAACCAGATCAGGTTTTATAATATCTTTGAATTTGATCATATCCTCCAGAATATCTTGTCTGCGTTCAGAAAATGTTCTGACCTCATAGTTCAGTACAAATACATTTTCCTCCTTGATTCCAAGAACCGATGTAGCTTTTTTTACTTCCGACCTTAAAATATCTCTTGGCAGTCCCTCCGGAACTGATTTCTCAGCTGCCGAAAAGGCAATATAGTATACTTCACTGCCTTCACTGATCAATTTGGATATAAATCCACCCGCTCCCAATTCTCCGTCATCAGTATGAGGAGATAAAACCAGCACCCTTTTATACATTTATTTCACCCTCTATACTCCGGTAACAATCTACCAACTGCTTTTCAACAGCTCCCCAGTTATACTTATCTTCAAAAGCTCTTCTGCCGTTTTCTCCTAATTCTTTTCTAAAATCCGGGCTTGAGCACAACTTTTCCAGACTATCCGCGATACTTTCAGCCTTATACGCATCGCCAATTACGCCACAGTTTTCCTCCCTGATAATTTTGCTGCTTAAAGGGAGATCACTGCAGTATATTGGAAGAGAACACATCATATATTCATAAAACTTTATACCAATTGTGTTGAGGTTTCTTTTTTCAGGATAATCATTTATCATTCCAAAATCGCTTTGAGACATCATGTTTAAAATATAGCTATGCTGCTGATAACCCAGTATTCTGACCCTATCCTCCAAACCAAGCCGTTTTATATGATTTTCAAATTGTTCCATCGATTCCTGGTCACCCCACCCAACAAACAGCATTGCTGCTTTTATACCTTTATCCTTTAGTATCTTCGCAGCATCAATAAGTTCAAATAATCCTCTTTCTTTGTACATGCCTCCTGCAAAAATTCCTACAACAAACCCTTTCTCTCTGAGCTCCTTTATAAGCAAGTCTTCCTTGTAAAACAGAACACTGTACTTTCTTGCATAATTCGGTATCAGTACTGCTTTACATCCCCAGGATTTGAACTTTTGGACCAGTTCATCGCACACGGTAAAAACATAATCCGCCTTTTTGGCATAATGTTTCTCTAAAATATATACAAGTCTATATGCTATTGCTTTTTTTATCCCTCGGTATCTTCCTGAAAACTGTTCAGGGTGGTATTCATGCGAATCATAAATCACCGTTGCACCAAGCTTTTTTTTCAGCCATATTCCTGCAATCAGGCTGTGAGGCTCATGGCAATGGTAAATATCAGCTCTTTGCAACACTGCTTTCTTGTATAAAATTTTTATAACTTTGGCTTTTGCTAAAATCCTTAATACTTTGATCTTTTTGATAAATGAATTTTTAATTTTTTTGTCAAATCCATAAACCTTCACTCCCTGTACCTCTTCAAATTCCTTTTCATCTGGAGCTAATATGCTTATATCATCAAATCCGTTCTTTTTTAGCGTCATTGCTTCCCTACCAAAAATTCTCTCATCCCATGGCGGGTGTGACGCTGCCAGTATGCAAATTTTCATTGAAATCCTCCTTCGTCGCTGACTACCTGTACAGCGAGGCAATTCAAAACCAGAAATATCCAGAATGGCATATAAAAAATAATACCGCTGCCTGTAATGAAATTATTTGTGAATATAGTCAACCATGCAGTAATTAATATGGCTGCAGTTTTTTTGTCTTTCTTTCCGACAGCTGCCAACTGTTTTAATATCAGCCAGCACAAAGCTGCCATTATACCCAGCTTAAGCAATCCCCCATTAAGCATATCGCTCAGGAAGGTATTGTGCGGATAATCTGATTCTGTAGAATACAAATGGCCGTAAAAATATCTGTCATATCCCGTCCCCTTTCCAAATAGGATCTGAGGTAAATTGTAATTGCCAAACTCATCAATTGCAGTTTTCCACCTTATGAGCCTGCTGTTGTAGCCATCTGCATCCTTAAGTGTCCCGTAGCGTTCTGTAAGAGACATCCCATTGCGTGAATCAAATTTTATAAATTCATCTAATGCAGTATTTAACACATAAAAGCTGCTGGCAGCAAAAACAATCAGTCCTGCTACAACAAATATTATTCTTTTGGTCTTTATTAAATCGCTGATAAAGTATAGCGAAATAATGAAAGCAACAGCAATCATCAATAACAGCGATCTTCTGGATCCAGTAAGCAGAATGACAGTAATGTCGGCTGCTGCCACCAGTATCACCGATGGAATTGTTATCAGTTTGCTGATTCTGCTTTTTATAAGCATAATTATCAATATGCCTGTGCCTATGATTATTTGAGTGCCGAATACATTATAATCATTAAACAAAGATACCCTATTGCTGTAAATAATGCTGCCGCTGCTCAAATACATAAAAATTGACCATGCCGCTATTGTTACAGATGCTGAACCGATAGCTAAAAATAATGCATATATATCCTTTTTACTCTTAAAGAACAGAATTATTAAAACTGCCAACGCAATCATTACTACATGGCTTTTATAGTTTTGCACAACAACATCCGGCATTTCAGAATACATTATGCCAAACAGATCAAAACATAGATATGCTGTCAGCAAAGCAATAACCCTTCTATTCAAAGGAACGTTAATGGAAAACTTTTTATCACCGTCATCAAGTAAAAACAAAAAAAAGGAAAAAGCCAGCGTTACCAAAAGCAGCGTGTAATGGATCTTTATTCCCGGGATCAGCTGAGGTGTGACCATTTCCAGCCATATAAAATAAACGACAAGCAGTAACAAAAGTTTTATTGCTTGTCTGATAATCCCTGCTAATCCTTTCCCCATATATTCACTACCTCTCTTCCACTCATCCCAACGCCGTTCATATCATTAATCTCTTGCAGTACTCTTTCATAATTTTGCTGCCAATCCGTCAATTCGCGGGTAGAAAATGAAGTATTGTGAGTCAGTAAGGTAAATACGCCTTTATAATTTCTTGTAACCTCCATAAGATGCATTAATCTGGCCAAAGCTTCTTCGCTGTTTAAATTCAAATAGGAATCCAAGGTAGCATCCATCGTTATCAGTGGTATCTCCCATATATCCAACACTTTGTCAAATAATAGGTCATATGGCTTGAATGGCAGACAAATTCCACATCGAAACCCATCACAGTCTGCAAACCCCAATGTAGTGTCATATAAAAGGCCACACCTTTGCTGCACCCTCCAGGTATACGGTACTATAAATCTCAGATAGTGCTGTCTGCATCCATATACATCAGCAGTTACCAGCGTATCAAGCTTGAGTTTTTCTTTCAGTATAATCTGTAGTGATTTATAACTGTCAAAGCTTCCATGATAACCAACCTCAAAGCCATTATTCTCTACGTGCTTTATAAGCTCTTTTACCTTTTTGCTGTCTATTTTATAACGATCATCGAAGTCTGTTGTCCCGCCGATCATAAAATATAATGAAGACGTTGCGCCATATTTCTGCTCAAGGTCCATTATGGTGTCAAAGGTCCAATATGGATCATTCCTGTAGTTGAGCTTTGTTTTAACATGCTCAAGCAGATATTTAAAAGCTTCCCCGGGTTTTAAACGTCGTACAAGCAGGCTTGCCGATGTCATAATCACTTTTACCGAAGATCTGAAGCCATATTTCAATACCCAGTCTATATCATGGGTGAGACAGGCAATAAAGCTGGCCTCCTTCCACCATTCCTTTCTTTTGTAACCCAGTTGGAAACTATCTATCCATGACCATAGCAGTTCTATATCCTCATTTACTATTGGCCTGTCAATAAACCCATTTTTAACTGATATTGAATTTTCGGCCGGGAACCTGCCGTGTTTATCCATGTCAGCCCGGTGCTTTCCGACTACTTCTTCATACCTGCTCAACATAAAGAAAATATCCGAAACAAAGTCTATATTTGTATATATTGCTTTGAGATCTCCTTCAGACTTTTCAATATATAGTTTTTTATTGTTGTTGAAAATAGAAATAATGTCATTTCTGCCGCAGACAGGACATTCCATATAAAACTTATCTATCTTTTCGGGTATTGACTTCTCTGTTAAATAATAAATCCCGAAAAGCTTGCTGCTTTGCTTTATACAAATTATATTAGTCGGGGATAACCTCTTAACATAGTCCATTTCTTCGAAGCTATTCCCGGTATATAAGATGCAGATATCTTTTAGACCTGCTTTAACGGCATACAGGCTTTTGACTATACTATATTCAACTCCCAGAATATAAAATACGGTATCAAAAACATATTTTATCTGGTTGAAATAACGTGCACTTTCTATATAGATATAGATCATTTTACCCACCCGCTCTTCTAAGCGCTTCCAGCACTTTTTTCTTTGCAAATGCCAGCTTCTTAAGCAGTGGCCAGCCAATGCCCGTCTTGAATTCTTTACTGATTACAAAATACGGCTTTTGCACAGCCCCGAACTTTCTGAAAGAGTTCTCAACATTCTCTATCATGCTGCCTTCAAAATCAAATTTGGTGGTTCTGGCTGAAACATACCTGATTGCCTCCTGAACCAGCAAGCTTGCTGCCCCGCTATTTCTGAAGTCAGGATCGATTGTACTGATGAGATCATATGCACTATCTTCATCCCAGACAATGAACAAGGCAGCATGAATATTCTCACCTGGGTCTACTGCATAGAAAACCTTACCTGCATCATGCAGGTAAGCCGCATTGTACAAATTTAAAAACAACTCATACTCATAAGAAATTTTTTTACCCTGCTTAGCTAAAGTCATTTCATGATTTTTGTAAAAGTCCTCTGCCGGTAGGTCGGTTCTTACACTCACCAGTTCTGTTGCTCTCTTTACGTTTTTTCGTTTAGAGTGATCAAAGTTTAAAAATACCCGTTCTAAATTTGATAAATCCTCAATTACATAAGTGTATCCGGTTGTTTGCTCAAAGCCTCCCCAATAAAACGGGAGCCAATTGGTCACGCTGTAATCGAAGCCCTGCTCATAGTAGCAGATACCCTGTAACTCCATCTGCTCGATAATGTTAGTCATTACTTCCTTTTCATATGAAAGTCTTCTTGAGTAACTCTGCATTTTGGGATATTTAATCCATATTCCGTTTTTGGGGGTCAGCTTTGGCTGCTTGATATATTTGAATCCATGCCACTTTACCAGGTAGTGGGGCATAGCCGCAATGATTTCGCCATCTGATTCCACTATGAATACATCCCAGTTTTCGCTGCCACAAGCAGCATCCATCCACCAGTCACGGGAGAAGATTGGAATTGAGGCTTCTTTCCTGCAAAGTTCCCTATATTTGGTTTTATTCAGCATAAGATTTTCCTCCTCACTAATATGGTGAAATAGAAGGCCGAGAAAAGTATTCCTTCCAGAATTGTAAATAAAACATTTATGTCAACAAGGAATAGTTTTCTTAACATTTGATCAAGCAGTACCTGTGCTGCCAGGATACCAACATAAGGTAGTATTGTTTTGAGGTTTTCTCTACAGTGAAAATATTTCGTGCTGTCATTATAATAGCAATATAGATATAAAAAAATGTAGGCAGCCAAGGTAGTCATTGCTGCTACCTGATAATTGAAAAACGGGAGCAGTATAACATTTAAAACAATGTTAATGAGTGCCGCAATAATTATGCCCCTTACAAGCATCACAAATTTATTGCTGAATCTGAATATATCATGAATGAATTCTGACATTCCGTATATAAAAGCCGTAAACATAATAAACGGCATCATACTGTAGCCTGTTCTGAATTCTCCACCTAAAAAGATAGTGGCAATCTGTTTTGAAAACAGTGAGAAATAAACTACCGCAGGCAGCAAATAAAGTATATAGATGTTAGTATACTTATATAATGTTACGCTGTAGCCCTTGAGATTATCTTCAAGTTCCTTGAATAATATTGGGTTAATTGAATTAAGGTACACCCGGACCAAAGCTACTATGCTGATCTCACCTAATCCATATACTTGATTATAGATTCCCACTGCTTTCATATCTTTAAATAAAGCAATAATATATCTGTCACTGGACGTAAGCACTATTAAACTCAGTGCGGATACAACAGTAACACTTCCGTATTTTAAAAACTCCTTGATAATCCCATAGGATATGCATCTTTTGGATATAAGACCTTTAAATGAAGTAGAAAAAAGAATATATATTAATATCAATACATTGATACTCACTGTACTTATGACAGCTGCCTCGATTCTTAGCCCCAGAACAAATGTTAAAACTAATAATACTATAAAACCGGAAGCAGACATGAAAACAGTGATAATGTTATACTTTAGTGACTTTCTTTGCAGTCTGATTATAATCAAATGTAAATCTATGAACTGCGACAAAACAGTTTGCAGGCATAACAGCAGCACCAGAATCCCGGTTCCCGAACCCTGTTCAATAAACATCCAAACCGCGCTTAACAGAAGCATCACTGCAGTTGAAACTGAGTACAAAAACGAAATATTGGAATACAGCAACTGAAGTTTATCATTATTCTTGTACTGGTTATAATATCTCCAAATACAGCTGGCCAGCCACGCAAAGGCAAATATTGAAAGATATGCGAAGGTATTACTCACAATACTTAGCTTTCCATATTCCTCCGGTGTAAAATACCTGGTGAAAATTGGAGTTTTAATGAACCCCAAAAGCATTGGAACCAGGAACCCAATTGAATACCATAAAATATCACGGCCTATACCAATCTTATTTTCATCACTCATTGCTTTTACACACTCAAAGCAGCTCTATATTTTGCCTGTTTGCTACGCTTGCCATAGCATTCTTTGTATCAAAAATAGCCCGTGAATTTGCCTGAATGTATTCATAATCATAGTTGCTGTGCATGGTAGTAATTATTACAAGATCAGCAGACTTTAATTTTTCTTCTGTCAGATCCACACTGAAGTACTCCCTGTCGTTGTATTTGAAAGATGGTATAAAAGGATCATTATATTCAACAACAGCCCCATGTTTCTCCAGTATTTCTATAATCTTTAGGGCCGGACTCTCTCTGTAATCGTCAATATCCTGTTTGTAAGCTACTCCCATCAAGAGAATCTTTGAGCCTTTTAGTGCAATACCTTGCCGGTTGAGGACGAGCATAGCCCTTTCAATAACAAAATCCGGCATATACTCATTTATTTCCCCTGCAATTTCTATAAGTCTGGTATGGTAGTCGTACTCTCGGGCCTTCCAGGTAAGATAAAAGGGGTCAATAGGTATGCAATGCCCTCCAAGCCCCGGCCCCGGGTAAAATGCCGCAAAGCCATAGGGTTTAGATTTTGCCGCGTTTATTACTTCCCATACGTTTATGCCCATTCTATTGCATAGGATAGCCATCTCATTAGCCAGAGCAATATTAATGTTTCTGTACGTATTCTCCAATATTTTTTCCATCTCAGCAACAGCCGGAGATGATACCTCCACCACCTCACCCTCAAGCACATTTCTATATAAGGCGGCAGCTACCTCTGTACAATCACCGGTCATTCCACCTACAACTTTAGGTGTATTCTTAGTTTTAAAAGTTTTATTTCCCGGGTCCACCCTTTCAGGTGAAAAAGCAAGGAAAAAATCTTTACCGCATTTCAAACCTGTATTCTCAAGTATCGGTTTTACAACTTCCTCAGTTGTTCCTGGATATGTGGTGCTCTCCAGTACAACAAGCATGCCTTTATGCAGATATTTTGCAATTTCCTCGGTTGATTTGACTACATAAGAAATGTCAGGCTGACGGTACTTGTCAAGAGGAGTTGGCACACATACAGCTAAGCAGTCGGTATCCTGTATAATGCTGAAGTCCAGTGATGCCCTTAACATACCCTTGTTTACTACTTCAGCAAGTTCTTTTTCAATAATATCACCTATATAGTTCTTTGCCTCATTAACCATCTTTACTTTTTGTTCCTGTATATCAAAGCCGATGGTTTTATATCCTGCCTTGGCTTTCTCCACTGCAAGGGGCAGTCCGACGTAGCCAAGGCCTACTACAGCCACGACTGCAGTCTTATTTTTAATTTTTATTAATATATCATCTTTAACGCTCATGATTTCATAACCTCGATTATTCTCTCTACATCTTCATCTAAAAGATATGGATGCATAGGCAGACTAAATATTCTTCCACTAATATCAGTTGCTACCGGAAATTCTGTCTTTCCATAGCCAAGGCTGCTGTATGCAGTCTGCAAATGGAGCGGTCTTGGGTAGTATATTGCTGTTGGAATACCTTCAATTTTAAGCTTTTCCTGGAAAAAGACTCTTTCCTCTGAATCCTTTGCCAAAACAGAATATTGAGCCCAACAAGATATATATCCATCAGGTATTTGGGGCGTTTTTACTACTTTCTCAAGTTCACTTGTATACTTTGCAGCTATTCTGTTTCTTGCCTCAAGCTCATAGTCAAAGATATCAAGCTTTGCCAACAGGATTGCCGCTTGTATAGTGTCCAACCTTCCATTAATACCTGTTCTGACATTGTCATACTTATCACTGCCCTGACCATGTACCCTTATTGATCTCAATTTTTCAGCAAGTACGTCATCATTAGTAAATATTGCACCGCCATCACCATAACAGCCTAATGGTTTAGCCGGGAAGAAGGAGGTTCCTGCCGCATCTCCGAAGCCGCATGCTCTTTTGCCTTTATAACTGCCGCCAAACCCCTGTGCGGCATCCTCAAGTACCAGAAGTCCAAACCTTTGTGCTATGGCCTGTATTTTGTCATATTCCGCAGGCAGACCAAACAGATCAACAGTTATAATTGCCCTGGGTCGTAATTTCCCTTCCAGAATTGTGTCTAGTATGCTTTTCTCCAGCAGTTCGGGATCTATATTGAATGTGTCAGCCTTGATATCTACAAAAACAGGTGTTGCTCCAACCAGTGATATGACTTCCGCTGTGGCGACAAAAGAAAAAGCCGTTGTAAAAACTGCATCTCCCTTTCCGATTCCCCAGGCCATCAAAGGCATAAGTAATGCATCTGTTCCATTGGAACAACTTATTATATGGCTTACCCCTGTATATTTTCCGAGCCTTTTTTCAAGCTCATCAACTTCAGGACCCATGATATACTTTCCATGCTCCAATACCTTTTGTATATTATGATCTATCTTCTCTTTGTTAAGTCTGTACTGTTCCTTCAGGTCAATAAACTGTATCAATTCAATCCGCCTCACTTAAAATTCACTCATTTCACTGAGCACTCCATCAGTCTCCTTGAAGACCCTTCCACACCTATTGCAGATAAGTCCGTCTTTCAACTGTTCACCACACTCGCATACCCATCCTTTTCTTCTTGCCGGAACTCCTATCATCAAAGCATAATCAGGTACATTACAGGCTACTACTGCACCCGCTGCAATAAAAGCGTGTCTTCCGATTATATGTCCACAAACGATGGTAGCATTTGCTCCAATTGACGCACCTTCTTTTACCAGTGTCTTAAGATAATGCTGTCCGCCCCTTTGAGGATATTTGCATCTGGGATCCTTTACATTTGTAAAAACCATGGAAGGGCCACAGAATACATAGTCTTCAAGCACCACTCCTTCATATATTGAAACATTGTTTTGTATCTTAACGCTATTGCCTATGTGAACGTTAGAAGCGATGTTTACATTCTGCCCAATTGAACAGTTTTCACCGATCACCGCTCCACTTTGTATGTGTGAAAAATGCCATATTTTTGATCCTGGCCCAATACAAGCCCCTTCATCTATATAAGAACTTTCATGCACAAAATATTCTTTTTCCAAAAAGCCTGCCTCCTTTTAATAAATTAGGAAATTATCCACTGCAAAAATGGGAAGTTATTATTTAACTGTTCCTAAGATATCAGTAACTTTCTCAAGAACTCTAACTGTTTCATGCCCACACCGGCCATCCGCTATGATAATGTCGGAGTCTAAATGCTCCATAAAATATCTTAGTTCATTTTGGAGAGGTGAAGACATTTCATAGGGTATACTTCCAACAGCTCCTTCCGATTTAACCGGTTTCCCATCTGTTATTTCTACCTTTTTATCATAAAAACATATTTGTTTGTCTTGGGAAGAATCTTCAAATACCAGCATCCCTTTACTGCCGATAATAACAAGTCTTTGTTCCTTGAAAGGATGCAGCCAGGATACAAAAATATGAGCTCTGATATTATCAGGGTAAATGAACTCGGCCAGTACTGTATCATGAATCCCCTGCTGCAGGAAACATCCTCCTGATGCATTAATAGATACTGGAGGTTTGCCAATAATAAAGTCAAGTACCGAAATATCATGGGGAGCAAAGGACCAGAAAACATTTTCTTCGGTACGAACCGTACCAAAATTTAATCGATTTGAATATATATATTCCAGCTTTCCAAGTTTGCCCTCGTCTATTACTTCTTTAATCTTCCTTAATGCGGGGTGAAAAAGCAGCAAATGACCAACCATAAGTTTTGATCCGCTTTTCCTTGCCAGACTTAATAAATGCTCTGAGTCAGTCGAGCTCAAGGCCAAGGGTTTTTCAATAAGCACATTCTGTTTGTTCTCCAGTAAAAAGCTCCCTATTTTAATATGGGTATGTGCCGGTGTTGAAACTACATACCCGTCATAACCTTCTTTTATAGAATCCTCCGTACAGGAATATCCTTTTGCAGAGGGGTATTTGTTTAATAATTCATCCAGACGTTTTGTATCATTCTCTACAATACCTCCAAGATTCCCCATTTCGTGAAGTGTCCTTATATGGTTCTCTCCCCATTTGCCACCACCCACTACACATATTCTCTTGTTTGCATTTTCCAT
>CAYQCA010000134.1:0-4146 GCA_964415835.1 uncultured Clostridium sp.
CTTGACCTGCAAAGCTATCCAGCAGCCAGTTATGCTGACAAACTTAAGATTACATTGGCATCAGGAAATCTTCCTGACATCGTAACAGGCGGAACTGTGGCGGAAATGAACAAACTTGGCGGACAAGGTGCCTTTGTATCCATTAATAAGTACATTGATAGCCTTCCAAACTTTAAGGCTTTGTATATAGACAATCCTGAGTACAATTGGGCTACAAAGTCCTGGTCGGATAATGCCGGTAATATGTATACCTGGCCGATTCAGGGTCTCAGCAGAGATGTAAACCATGGCTTCATGTACAGAAAAGATATTTTCGATAAAAACGGTATAAAGGAATGGACAAATACTGAGGAATTCTATCAGGCATTGAAGAAATTGAAAGAAATTTATCCGAACTCAGTACCTTATGCATCAAAGACAAAAGAAGACCTCTTTAAAGATTGGTCTTATGGTTGGGGAATTGGCTATGCTCCAGGGGATCCTAAAACATATGATGAAAGCACAAAAACTTGGAAAATAGCTACGACTACACCTCAGTTCAAGGAAATGATTGATTTTATAAAGAAGCTTTATAATGAAGGCTTGCTGGATCCCGAATTTATAACAGACACGCCTGCATCATGGACCGCTAAGATGACAGAAAAAGAAAAAGCATTTGTAACCTTTGACTGGATTGGAAGACTGGATATGTTTGCTGAACAGGTAAAGGATACAAATCCTGAGTACAATTTGAGATATGGAAATCCAGTAGGACCGACAGGCAATATCAGAACACTGGCAAAAGTTACTAACTTCGGTACTGCAATTTCGAACGGCAAGAATGCAGACGCTGCTTTAAAAATGCTGGATTACTTAACAAGCCCATCCGGATCTGAGCTGATTACTTTAGGTATAAAAGACAAGCACTTTACAATAGGAGCAGACGGCAAAGTACAGTATCCGAACATAACAGATGTAGCAAAAATTGAAATCACAACCTTGGAAGAAAGATACGGAGCATGGGTTGAAGGAATGTATTTAAAGGTTGACCCAAGAAGTGCGTACTTCAACTATACTGAGAAAGAGAAGGAAGCTCAGGATAAGATCAACGCAGGCAAAAAATATGAGGCTCTTGATCCTCAAATAAAATATACTGATGAAGAGACTGCTACAATTGCCGAGCTTACTCAGCAGATTGACAAAGCCGGTAAGGAATTTGCCGTACAGTATGTAATGGATAAGAAATATGGTGAAGCACAGTGGAATGAATGGCTGAAGACAGCAGAAAAGCTCGGAGTTAAGAAGCTTGAAGACATACACAATGCAGCACAAAAGAGATTTGACGCAAACTAAGCAATCCTATACGGAGAGAAAAGCAGTGTTGCTTTTCTCTCTGCCATTTAAGCAGAGGTCGGTAAATATTTACAGCATTTTAAAACTTACAAGGAGGGTTTAGAATATGGAATCCACTTCAATAAAGACGGCTCCAGTAAAATCCGAATCAAAGCTGAAGCAGGCCTTTATGCATATGAAAAGGGATCGGCAATTATTGATTATATTGCTGCCCTGTCTCCTGTTTTATATTATCTTCAGATATGGACCTATGTTTGGGTTAATCATGTCCTTTCAGAATTATGGCATATATTTAGGATTTTTTAAAAGCCCATGGGTTGGTTTGGCTAATTTCGAAAAGTTTTTCAGCGGAAACGATTTCTTTCTGCTTTTTAAGAACACAATTCTATTGGGACTTTACAATCTGGCATGGACATTCCCATTCCCCATCATTTTTGCAATTTTTCTGAATGAAGTCAGAAGCACTACATTAAAAAAGTCAATACAAACGGTGAGCTATCTACCGTCATTCCTTTCCATCGTCATTATATGCAGTATGGCTATAGACTTCTTGTCCCCGAGCCGTGGTATTATTAATAACGCAATTGCAGCTCTAGGTTTTGAAAGACAGTATTTTATGGTCAATCCCAACTGGTTCAGGACCATATATATTAGTACCGAAATATGGGCATCAACCGGATACGGCGCTATCATTTACCTTGCAGCACTGTCGGGGATAGATCCTGCTTTATATGAGGCTGCAAAGGTTGACGGATGCTCCAGAATGAAATCAATATGGCATATTACACTGCCGGGTATTTTCCCAACTATCGCAACGATGTTCATTCTGAGATCAGGAAATGTATTCCGCATCGGATTTGAAAAAGTATTGCTTTTGTACACTCCGAGTACCTACAAGGTAGCCGACGTCTTTTCAACCTATGTTTACAGAAAAGGTCTTTTGGAATCAAATTACAGCTATGCAGCTGCGGTAGGACTGTTTGAATCGGCAGTTGCACTGATTTTACTACTAATAACAAACAAGATAAGCAAAAAATTAAGTGAACAGAGTCTGTGGTAACTGGGGGGGGAGACATCAATGACTAAAAAAATAACTTTGTTTGACATTATCAATGGAATTTTTATGATTCTGGTGGGTTTGGTTATGCTGTACCCTGTAGTTTACATTGTCGCTGTCTCATTCAGTGATACTATTTATATTGTCCAGAATAAAATAACCTTTTATCCGAAAGGATTTAATATTGACGCATACAAAATGATACTCGAGAATGACAGAATCCCAAGGGCATATTTAAATACCCTGTTGTATACATCGGCAGGAACCTTTGTAAATTTATTGATGACTTCTTTGGGGGCGTATCCTTTGTCGAAGCCGAATCTGTTCGGCAGAAAATTCTTTGTAACTGCCATCGTGATTACCATGTTTTTTAGCGGAGGAATGATCCCGACCTATATCGTTGTTCAGAAGCTGGGGCTGATAGATTCTATATGGGCAATTATACTCCCGAATGCGATATGGACAATGGAGCTCTTGATATTAAAAAGCTTTTATGAATCAATTTCACCGAGCTTGTATGAGGCTGCAATCATCGACGGCGCGTCCGAGTACCGAATATTGTTCCAGATCATTATACCATTATCAAAAGCGGCTCTTGCTTCAATAGCACTGTTCTACTTCATGGGACATTGGAATAGCTTCTTTGTTCCGTTAATTTACTTGAATGATTCAGATAAATTCCCGCTACAAATTGTTTTAAGAGAAATGCTTATAGATGAAACCGCAAAAGACAGTAATACAATGAAGCAGGCACAGCTCACCCCTGAAGCCATGAAAAATGCAACAATATTCCTCTCAATGGTGCCTGTACTTATGGTATATCCTTTTGCGCAGAAGTATTTTACAAAGGGTGTAATGTTAGGTTCAGTTAAGGGTTAGGAGCCACACCAGGTCGTATAGATTACATTGATCATAGGGGGAAGTAAAATGAACATTCTGGTTACAATTCCGAAAGGTGCAATGAGAGATACTTTTATCCCTCCGGAAGTTGCAGAACGTATAAATTCTTTAGGTAATGCTGTGTGGAATAACACAGAAGAAAATTGGTCCAGTAATGATTTAAAAGAAAAACTCAAAAATATAGATGTGTGTATTAGCGGCTGGGGAAGTGCACAGTATGATGAAAATGCACTTCAATATGCTGATAAACTTAAAATAATAGCTCATACGGGTGGATCAGCAGCTAACTTGGTAAGTGAAGAGGTTTTTAATAGAAATATAAGGGTTATAAGCGGTAACTGGTTTTTTGCCCAATCTCTGGCAGAAGGAACTTTAGCATATATGCTCAGCTCATTGAGGGATATTCCGTATTATAATAACGAAGTGCATCAAGGACATTGGAAAAACGATAACTATTATAATGAAGGGATTCTAGATCAGACGGTTGGACTTATAGGTTTTGGTATGACCGCACAAATTTTGGTAAACATGCTAAAGCCATTTAATGTAAAAATTAAAGTGTTCTCTGAACACAAAACAGATGAAATCTATAAAGAATATGGGGTTCAGCGTGCTTCACTTGAAGAAATCATAACTACATGTAAAATTGTATCCGTCCACATGGCACAGAGAGCCGACACATATCACATTATAAACAGAGAACTTCTGAAGAAAATTCCTGATGGAAGTATATTGGTTAACACTTCCCGGGGAAGTCTTTTAGATGAGCAAGCATTAGCAGAGGAACTCTCGACCGGCAGATTCAAGGCTATCCTTGATGTATATGAAATAGAACCATTACCGGCTGATAGTAAACT
>CAYQCA010000134.1:4246-8003 GCA_964415835.1 uncultured Clostridium sp.
ATATTAAAGAAACGCTGTTGAGGCAGGCTTTAGTAAATTTGTGGAAGGGTGTATCTATGCCAAAAGGTGTTTTTAATAAAGGTCTACTTCAAATATTTATGGTCTTGCTGCTTGTTATTTCCATAATGTTCGTTTCAAATTACTATATTTATAAAAGTTCAATGGATGCTATGTTTGAACAGGCGGAAATGAACAATAAACTTGTTGTTAAGGGTATAATCCAATCTTTTGAAGAAAGCTTCAAAGAAATCAATGATATCATTTATACTGTAGGGACGCTGCCCTACAGGGTATATGATACCGATGGACATGATAATATAAATATGAACAAGGCTTACCTCTTAATGAAAAATGCAAGCCAGTTAATTAATCAGGATTATATATATGATTTTATTGTTTTCTTTAAGGATTCTGATCTTGCATTAACTTTAAGCGGTACTGAAAGCTTTGAAAGTATCTTTTCAAAAAAGTATAAAAACTCAAAATATGCTCCAGAGTTCTGGAGAAATTTTGCTGCCACAAAACATTCTATGCAAATAATTCCTGCAGATTACTATACTGACGAATGGAATTCCAGCGTTAAAAAAACAACAAATTTGCTTGCTATAGTAGCATCTAATCAAATAAATACATCGGTGGATAATATCGTTGTTTTCGTCGATCTTAATAAGCTCTATAAGAAAGTTAATAAGCAGAGCATGATGCAAGGTACGTCTTTAATGGTTTTAGATAAAGATAAAAATGCAATTATCAGTACAGACGGCAATTATGATATTACAGGTCTGGAAAATATATTTTTTAATACAAGTAATCAAACTACAGTGCAGGAAGGAAAATATACCTATAATGCAATTAAATCAGAATATAACAACTTTGTTTACATAAACAAAGTTCCATATCGATATGAAGGAGCCATTTCCACAATTCGTGTCAACAAAATAATTTTATTGGCTACAACCTTTGCAGGAATATTTATTTCACTTCTTCTGAGTATGTATATATATCGGCCGGTAAGAAAAATTTTAGGGCTTGTTGGTATGAAAGAAGAGGAAAAGAAACAAAACCACTATAAACATATTTATAATAGTATTGAAAAAATGCAGCTGGAGAATAAATTAATCAATACAAAAATAGATAATGTCAAAGAAGAGGTAATGCGAAGCATATTTTTCAAAATGATTGATGACATTACCTTTTATAAGGATATGAAAAATCAGATTGATACTTATTTTAAAGTAATATTTTCCAGCAGACAATTCCTTATGGTTGCCTTTGAGTTTCGTTTGGTCAATAGTACATTAGAAAGTTTAGATGATAGCTGTACCCTAATGGTACCTGAAGAGATTACGAAAAATGTTCAAAAGGCATTTGATGAAATTAAATATGCTTCTGTTGTAGTATTTTATCTAGAGAACATGCAGGTAGTCGCGTTGGTTGGAGTAAATGAACCTGTAAAGAGGGAAAACCTGTTAACTGATATTAACAAAGTAAAAGACGATTTACAGAATTCAGTATTATCTAAATACTCAATTGTAGCAGCTGTAAGTAGATTTTACACTGATGCTCAAAGTTGTAAAGATGCATTTGAAGATATTAAGATGTGCTTTGCATATAGAAATATCAGGAGCAATAAGTCGCTTATAGATATGGAAAAAATAGAATACAGTTATGATATCTATATGCCACTTGAATTTGATGAGAAACTTTCAAATTATCTTTTAAGCGGAAATGCTGCAGAGAGTCTGCGGTTAATAAAGGATGTTATTGATACAAATGTAAAGAATAATGTTAATTATATTAAATTTGATAACATAGTGAGAAATATTTTTAACGATATTATAAATGCAATGATATACCTGAAAATTGAAAGGGAAGAAATACTGTACGCTGAGAGGGAGTTTAGGCATAGAACTAACAACTATAATCACTTCAACGAAATCACGGAATTTTTTAAAGACCTGGTTGAGCAAACAACTGAAAAGGTCCGTGGAGAGAATCAGAGTAAACTGGACAAGAATTTTATAATGCAGTACATTCAACTGCATTATGCTGAAAATCTATACCTGGATAAAATGGCAGAAATATTTGATACTTCTCCAAAGTATTTCTCAAATTATTTTAAGAAAGCTTTTGGAATTAATTTTGTGGAATATTTAAACAAAGTAAGAATGTCACATGCCAAGGAATTGCTAAAAAGTTCAGAAATCCCTGTCAGTGAAATCGGAGAAAAGGTTGGTTATCTAAACTCAAGCACTTTTGCCAGTACATTTAAGAAATATTGCGGAATTACTCCTACTGAATTCAGAAAAGAATATAAAGCATAAAGACATAGGTACTGTGCTGTTGTCACGATCATAAGGTGACAACAGCACAGTTCGTCATATCGTTAATTCCATACCGTCATAGGCTACAATAATACCGGCAGAAGAAACAAGTGCTTCTAACTCTTCATGCAGAAGCCGGCCATTATGGGAAAAATGGCTGATAATAAATTTAGTATCTGAATCTGCAGTGCCTTCTTCCTGCAGTCTTTCCTTAACCCGTAATACTGTAGGGACACCCATATGGTTATTAATAACTTCATCGGGGCCATGAGTACAATCAAGGATAGCAGCATCAATATGTGTATTCCTTAAATAATCCCAGGTCTCTTTAGGAAAATAACCTGAGTCGTGACCATAGAGAAGAGTTTTACCATTAATGCTTATTAGATATATAAAGCAGTTTTCATTCTTTTTATGATTTGCCAATAATGGCACAACCGTTGCCTGTTTTGCTGTAAAATGTTGATTAGGATAGACTTCAATGAAATTAAGTGCATTATTTTGATCTTCCTCATAATTTGCTAATGAGAATCCAGCTTTTACATCACTATTTCCGTAGACCAACAAAGGGACACCGGAGTTTATATGTGCATATGGAAATTTACGCATTTGTATATCCTGAGGGTAAAAATGATCCTCATGAGAATGTGTTATAAAAAGGTGCTCAACTTTATCGAGCTCAAAATTATTGTTTAATACATGCATATATGTATCTGGAGGGAAATCAACCATATATATGTCATCAATGAGACATGAGGAACGAGTCCTAATATTTTTACCACCAATCAAGCGTGCTCTCATACAGGCGTCACATTTGCAAAATAGCGCAGGCCAGCCTTCAGCCGCTGCAGTACCAAGAAATAATATCTTCATTAAAAACTCCTCTTGTTAATTTAGTCACACTAAGCTTAAAACATAATTACATATTACATTGTGAATAGCATTGTGACAAGTAAATATGGTTTATTATTTTAAAGATGGGTATTATAAAATATATTATTAAATTCTATGATATTTATGAATTACAAGGAAGGAAAATATATGATAAACCGAAAAATGTTAAATGAGGAACAGGTTAAAAATGCTGTTAAAAATGGTGAGTTTGACAGCGAGGTAATAAAATCAAAAGGCAAGGTGGTTCTGATTATGACCCAGGATTGGTGTCCTCAGTGGCATGATCTTAAGAGCTGGGTATATAATTTAGATATAGCTGAAGATATTGATGTATATGAAGTCGAATATAACAAAGTTAACTATTGCGACGAGTTTATGAATTTCAAAGAGAATCAATGGGATAATAGCAATATTCCATACTTAAGATTCTATAAAAATGGAAAGCTTATAAAAGAAACAAATTATATATCTAAGCAGGAGTTTATAAAAATAGTAACAGAATAGCTGTGATAAAATGGGAAGTTTGCATAGGAATTGCA
>CAYQCA010000134.1:8103-10993 GCA_964415835.1 uncultured Clostridium sp.
GATTACAATGTTTACGTATACATAATCCTTGCAGTGGGTTTACTGGTAAGAATAATAGGAGCATTAAATGTAGAAGGATTTTCTACGGATATAGCCTGTTTTAGAAGTTGGGCCTCATTAGCCGCAAAAGACTTACCAGGATTTTATAATTCAGGCCAATTCTGCGATTATCCGCCGTTTTACATATATGTTCTTTTTGTAATAGGCAAACTGGGAGAGCTACTGGGAACAGGCACAACTTCACAAATGGTTAAATTACCTTCAATACTGGCTGATTTAGTAACGGCATATTTTCTCTTTAAACTTTCAAAAGACCAATTCAAATCTTTCATATCGCTGGTTATACCGGCAATTTATGTTTTTAATCCTGTAACAATATTGGATTCTTCTCTGTGGGGACAAGTCGATTCGTTTTATACAATGATATTGGTATTGGCCCTTTATTTGCTAATGGAGCAAAGGAATGTACCGGCTTCTGTATTATTTGCCGTTGCCGTTCTTACAAAACCACAGTCAATTTTTGTATTGCCTGTATTGCTTTATTGGCTTATAAGAAGAAAAAGCATTAAGGAGTTTGCAAAGGTTATCATTGCCGGCCTTGTAACTGCAGTGCTGATAATACTTCCTTTTTCAAGGGATCCCTTGTGGATATTCAGTCTCTATTTGAATACAGCTGAAGGATACCAATATGCAAGTTTGAATGCTTTCAACCTCTTTGGGATGATAAAAGCAAATCTTGAGCAAGATTCGTCAAAGTTTGTACTGATAAGCTATAAAGCACTGGGAATAACTCTGGATGCCATACTTGTAGTGCTGTCAGGTTTTTTATATATGAAGAGCAAGCACAAAGCTGTTCCTATACTCGTCGCTTTATTATTGACTGCAGGGATTTTTATGGTTTCTGTGCGTATGCATGAGAGATACATGTTTCCGGTGTTGGCAATAGCACTTCTTGCATTAATTTATGTTAAAGATAGACGGATTCTATACATATTCGTTGCGTTTTCTGTTACAAACTTTATAAATATTTATCAAGTACTTTACAGGATGATTTTAAATGATTATCCGCATATTTCTGCCAATGAACCTGTTATTATAATTACTTCCTTTGCAAACGTCCTGGTCTTTGCATATCTGGTCAAAGTTATAATCGATATTTTGCTTAAAGAAAAAATTTCGCCTTTACATTTAAAAGGCATTAATAAAAATACAAAGCATGTGGCCCCGGTACTTGTTGGAAACAGAGGTTCTAAAGCATGAGCAGAACAATTAATTATGAATTACAGCCAGATATTGTTCAATTTAAAATAAAGCTGGATAAAACTGATATAGTCATAATAGTGATCATTTCAGTTTTATATATGTTAATTTCGCTGCCAAATCTGGGCAGCCTTAAAGCGCCTGAAACCTCATGGGAACCGGTCGAAGCAGGAGAAAGCTTTATAATGGATATGGGAACGGATAAAACTGTTTCAAGACTTTATTACTATGGAGGACTGGGAAAAGGGACATATAGCATTCTTTATGAAGATGAAACAGGCAACTTCAAGCCATTAACAGAATTGAAAAAAAAGGATATATTTATATGGAAATATGTCAACATAAATAATGTCAACACAAGCAAAATCAAAGTTGTTGTAAACGAACCTGGTGGAACTCTTAATGAAATAGCTGTATTTGAATACGGAAGTGCGAACCCTCTGAAGGGACTGAAAATAACAGGAGACCATATTAGCCCGGAGAATGAGGGGAAAATAGAAAACCTTCTGGATGAGCAGGATACTGTTGATTATTGGCATACTTACCTATCGGGTATGATTTTTGATGAAATATACCATGCCAGAACAGCCTATGAATATTTAAACCGACTGGAGCCTTTAGAATGGACTCATCCTCCGCTGGGTAAAATATTCATTTCACTCGGGATTGCCATATTTGGAATGAATCCTTTTGGATGGAGAATAGTCGGGACCCTGTTTGGTGTAGCTATGGTGCCGATAATGTACCTTTTCGGACGAAAGTTGTTTCAGAGCCGCTTTTATGGCTTTTGTACAGCATTTTTGATGATGTTTGATTTTATGCATTTTTCACTTAGCAGGATTGCTACAATTGATATATATGGTGCATTTTTTGTACTGCTTATGTATTATTATATGTATGATTATTACGTAAACACATCTATAGCAATTGGTTTTAAAAAATCTTTAAAGCCATTATTCCTTAGCGGTTTGTTTTTTGGTTTGGGTGCTGCATCCAAATGGATAGGCCTTTATGCGGGCGGGGGATTGGCATTGCTGTTTTTTATGATAAAATACCGTGAATATGAAATATACAAGAGATTAGTTTCTGATAAAAAGACAAAAAAACCGGCATGGTTGAAGGACTTCATTCCGCTTTATATTAACAGAACTTTCCTTTTGTGTGCAGTTTTCTTTATAATTGTGCCTGCAATAATTTATTGTGCATCATATATTCCATATTTATCTGTACCGGGTCCTGGGCACGATATGGATCTAATAGTAAGGAACCAAAGAGATATGTTTAATTACCATAGTAAAGGTGTACTGGGAGCTACTCACGGTTTCTCCTCAGCATGGTGGGCGTGGCCTATAATAAAAAGACCTCTGGGAACTTATGTCGGCAGCGATATGGCCCCCGGGATGTCATCCTCGATGACTATTATGGGCAACCCGGCTATATGGTGGATAGGAATTTTTGCAGTTTTTGCAGCAATATTTATTGCGGTAAAGAAGAAAGATAATAAAATGGCTGTGGTAATTGTAGCTATGGCATTCCAATACCTGCCATGGATACCGATAGAACGTTTAACGTTTATATACCACTTTTTCTCTGTGGTCCCTTTTATGATTCTTTCTATTGTATATGTTAT
>CAYQCA010000135.1:0-1624 GCA_964415835.1 uncultured Clostridium sp.
ATTGTATATTCTTTACCCGTACCACCATTAAATATCTCGATCTTTGAAACCTTTTCAGGCGATATATCTGTAATTGTACATGGAGAATTCCACCAAATAAGACCAGCAGCAACTACAACAATAATAATGGCAAATACAATTACTAGTCTAATTATTTTTACTCTTTTCATTCTGCTTCCTCTTTTTAGGCTTGGCTTCCGCCTTCCTTATATTCTCGTCAACTCTATACCTGACTATCCTGCTTATTAAGTCATAAGGCAGAGGTTTGTCTAAAGGAAATTGTATTGTGCCTTTGCTTGTTTTATATTCGGACAGTTCATCTTTAAATGCTTCAACCCCGCTGGGTGTTGGAAAAAAAGATATATGATTTTTGAATGCAGCGAAATGAACCAGAATTCCATGCAGCTCAAATGTAGGCATTTGATAGCTTATCTTTTCCTTTGCATCCGGGGCAGCATCTTTAATAACTTTTCTCAAACCATTAAGAATTCCCTGGACTTCAGGGGGACATTGCAAAATGTACTCATCGGTAGAATTGAATTTATTCGCTTCCATCTGTTAACCCTTTCGTAATTGTTATTTATAATATTTTTGCTTTCTTAATCCTAAATTCTCTATTCCGGAAACGTTTCCCGAAACCATCCTCTATGGCCGCACTTCGGACATTTCAAATACTTCCCTTTTTTGCCTCCATTTAATGTAAACATGTCATTTAAAAAGCCTATCGAAAACTTTTCATGGCAATGCGAGCACACATAAGAATTAGACTGGGAATGATAATAAATCAATCCAAATAGTAAAATTACTGCTATAGCAGACATTACAACAGGCATAAATCCTCCGATTGAAACAGCAACCGGAAAACCTGCAAATAATAAAAGCACATAACAGGTTAGAAAAATATATGTCATTACGTCTGTTTTTCTATGCTTATTTTTCTTAACCAATAACACATCAAGTTCTTCAATACTCTCTATTTTAGCTTGCCCCGTCTCTTCAATCTGACCCAAAATAGCATTTAATTTGTCTTTTGTTCCCTTTAACACCTTAATTTCTTCATCAATTTTAGTCTGTTGACGCAATATGGTTTCGGTCAGCAAGCTATAAGCATCTTTATTCTGTGTGACCTTTTTTATTTCCTCCAACGAAAACCCAAGGGCTTTATAAAGACAAATACAGCGAAATTTTCTCAAATCCTCTTCTGTATATACTCTCCGCCCTCCTTCGCTTTGTTCTGAAGGACTAATAATACCTTCCCTGTCATAATACTGTACAGTACGAACGCTTACATTGCATAATTTTGCAAGCTCACCTGTAGAAAAATTTTGTCTCATAAATTATCACCTCGACATCATCATACAATGTTACGTTGCGTCATTAGCAATACTTTAATTAATTTTATTTGTTTACAGTGTCACTACGCTATTGGAGTTTATAATTATTGAAGAAATCTCCTCCATATTACTGACTCTTGCAGCTTTGATTGAATCCCCAAGTTTATAATATTCAACACAGGTTCCACAGGCAAGAATATCCACTCCTGCTTCCAGCAGACCCGTTATGGCATCTAAAACAGCTGACCCCTCAGCTGCAATTTTTACTCCGGAATTGTATAAAATAATTG
>CAYQCA010000135.1:1634-9516 GCA_964415835.1 uncultured Clostridium sp.
TCCGGCTTATTCTCATTTGCCCAGACCTTCCTTAAAAAAGAGCCCATAAGTATTTTACCCAGTTCATCAGAACCATTTCCCATGTATTCACTGTTAATAAGTATTACTTTATCCATAATAACCTCCACGTCAACTTTTAGCACAAATAGTAATGAGAGCATCGTGGAGGTAGCGGTTGAGTCACAAATGGATTTAGATTCTCTCACGATAACCTTCCACAATTAATACAATTTTTGTTAAACAACCATTGAAAGCCGAACATTTGTTTGGTATAATTTTTATATGAAACAATCGTGTACAGGGTTGGTTGACCTCCCATAGAAGGGAGGTGGTGCCATGGTTACATATGCTGATTTATTTGCTTTTGTAATTATGATTATTGCACTGCTTACTTACGTAGACCGTAAGAACAATAAGCGTAAAAAATAACTACCCCTGTTCTTGAGCGGATAGGGTAGCTATTTTCCTAGTTCGGTCAACCACCTTGGGCGATTGTTTCTTATTTAATTATATCATTGAACATTTTAATTTTCAATATAGATAATATGAATATCAGATATAACAAAAAACTAACATCTATAGCAATTCATATCCTTTGAAATTTTTTAAGATATCTACAAACTGATTGCCACACCGTGCTAATTCCCCCATTACTTTTTCAATACCGTCATCAGTTTTAAACCAATTTTCGCTAGTAATCCCCCTCGTTTCGGTAGGACAAATTATAAATTCTGTTTGCGGGTAGAGGGTTTGATAATACATAAGGCAACGTCTGGCATGAAAGGCTTTGCAACATATTATTGCTTTTCTAACGCTTATGCCCAAACCATCCGTTACCCTTTTTGAGAATAAAGCATTCTCATATGTATTTGTAGCCTCATCCTCCCTTAAGACGGCCTTTTCCTCTACTCCGTTTTGAACCAGTACATCCTTTAAGAATTCCCATTCTGAATGATATTCTTTGTTGTACAGGTTCGCCTTTGACAGTGCTCCAGGGAAAAAACCTCTTTTAACACTATATTTACCTGAAGGAAGAATTATTGGAGAAAATCTATCATTCCATAAACTTGCAGCCCTCTCTCCGATTTCAGGATAGGAGCCTCCGGGAATAAATATAATATCTGCCTCTTGGGGTTCATCTGACAAGAAAATGAATTTTGTTATATCATCAATAAATTTCATAATTACACACCCTATTCCTAAGTCAAAATCCAATATCTCTGAGTAATCCGGTCTCCTTCGTGAACTTCGTTTTCCAATAAACCGCCATTTCCAATAATAGTTTTTGACGATGCAATATTTTCCTTATCACAGGTGATAAGAACTTTTTCAATTTTTAGCTCTCTACATTTTTCCAGAGCCAACCGAAGCATTTCAGTTGCGTAGCCTTTCCTTCGTTCAGATTTCCTGACACTATACCCTATATGACCACCGAATTGGAACAACTGGTCATTCAATCTGTGACGTATATCTATCATTCCTATAACTTTTTGGTCACAAGACCTTACTGCTAAGTATGTAGATGCTGGAACAAGACCGCTTCTTACAGTTTCTTCATTTGAATTATCTGTCAAAGCTAAAGTCCACTCATCAAAGCTTTTTGCATTTTTTAATCCGGCAGTACCATCCATACTGTCGCCGTTAGCTATAAATTCATTTTTATAAGTTATGACTTGTTCTTCATATTCTTTTGAAGGAAAAATCAATTCAATAGCATCCATGGTGTTCTCCTTGGCGAAAAATTTTATCTTAATTGATGCGTTATAATCTTTCCCTACTGACACGAGAGTTTCTATTTACCTCATCTTCATTGTCTATATTATTAACGATAGGTCTCTGATTGTTCTCTACGAATAGCTTTTCAATTTCCAGTTGATTTTTAGCTTTTATTTCCTCAGCTCTGACCATAGCATCTGCACGTATTTTTTCTTTCTTTAGATTATAGTCCTGAATTATACCTGCTATTGATATAGAAACAATAGAAACACATATTAGTGCTGTTATAATAACTCCTGGATTCATGAAAACCCTCCCAATTTTATGTAACATATTTTAATAACATTTTATCACATGATGCCAGAATTGGAAAACACTTTGGACTAGTATTACATCATTACCATCCCTAATGGGAATGAGAATGATGCATATCCGGCGTATGTTTATGTACGTGTTTTGTTTTTTCATGGGTGTGGATATGGCTGTGTTCACCATCAATCACATAATCATGTGAATGAGAATGGTGACTGTCATTGTGGTCATGCCTATGTTCGTGAGTTAATTCTTCATGAATATGTATATGTTTATGGTTTTCTACCGCTGCAAAATATGCACCTAAAACCATTATTACTAAAGCAACAGTAAATGATATAGTTATTTGTTGGTCAAATATTATTATTGATAAAATCACCCCAATAAAAGGAGCCACTGCATAATAAGCACTCGTTCTTGCTGCACCAAGGCTCCGTTGTGCAATAATATAAAAGTATATACTCAGACCATAAGCTACAAATCCCAGTAATAAAGACATAAATAAGTATAAGATATTTTGGGTGTATTGCTTTAAAGAAAATGCAATAATCAAAGCTCCTAACCCAGAGCCAAAACCTTTTACCACGACTATTTGAAGAGGATCTTTCAATGACAGCATACGCGTGCAATTGTTTTCGAACCCCCAGCAAAAGCAAGCGAGTAAAACAAATATTGAGCCTATTGAAAACGAAAAGCTGCTAAAATCCTCAACTGTTAAAATGATGCTCGATATAGTTATAAGTGTAATAGCAATCCACAGTCTTTTGCCAATTGACTCTTTAAATATAAAAAGGGCAATAATCGAAGTTGCCACAATTTCAAAATTATTAAGCAAAGAAGCATTTGCTGATGTGGTCATAGTTAGTCCGATCATTAAGCAGATAGGGGCTGCAATATCAAGAATAACCATTCCAACAACGTAAGGCATTTCATTTCTTGTAATCCTGGCTTCAATTTGTTCTCTTCTACTAAGTCTTTGTATAAGCTTAATTACTAGCATTCCAAATCCTGCACCCAGGTATAGCAGTGATGCCATTAGAGTTGGCGGTACCTCTGTAAGCAATAATTTCGAGGCAGGAGAGCTTATTCCAAAAAGAGCCGCGGCCAGTATTGCCATAAATATAGCTTTTGTGTCATTTTTCATAATTATTGCATTCCACCTATAATTTTTTGATATAAATGCAAAATTATATTTGTTGGAAATAAACGTTGCTCAAATAAAATAAGCATCGATAAAACTGCCTGGATCAAGCCAATGACAAAATATATAACATGCAGAAAATTAACTGCATTCAGCATAATACATTGTACCACAATCCAAACTACTAATGCCCAGCTAAAAACACTGCTTATGTACCCTTGATATTTTGATTTAAAAGCAAACGTTATTGCGCTTAGAATATTACCAAGTCCAATTACTGTGAATAATATAATACCTGGTATCAGAAAGTTACTGAAAGGTGAATTTTTCAATATATCAACAGATATTCCCATCGGCCCGTTCGGGTTAGTTATTGCCGCCAGTCCTCCAGCCATAGCTCCTATCCCTACAAACACATGTAAAGCGAATAACATACGATATACAAACTTCATATATGCTTCCTCCTCATGAAAACAACATAAATATGTAGGTGTTCAGAGGGGAGTACTCCCCCTCTTCGGTTTAGCCATAATCCCATTAATTCACTTGCTTCAAACTTCATAATCTCCGACAACTCTTGCTTCTCTAACCTTGCCGACAAATTCAGCAACCTTAAGATGCTCAGGATGATTTTGATATATGTTTAATGCCTCTACGGTTTCAAACTCTGAATATAATACGCAGTCGTAGGCCTGCGAGGATTCATTAAAATTGACACCAACCTCAATAAATTTAATTTGGCTTATCTTGTCTTTCAATTCTTCCAATCCTTTTTTAATAATTTGAGCATTTTCTGATTTGCTTTTTCCTTCAGCAAAATCTTTTAGTTTCCACATTACTATGTGTTTTATCAAATCGGTCACCCCTTAATTTATTAATATAGTTTATTATAATAAAATATAGCTGTTATTTCAAAGTTTTTAGTATTTTAATTATTCGTATTTGCAAACATCAATCCATGAAATATAATTTGAGTATTTCTCAAGTTCATCTATTGTCAACTCAATTGCACTGTTACTGCTACCACAGGCCGGGTATACTGTTTTGAATCGTTTTAGAGACTGGTCCAGATAAATAGTAACACTATTGTTAACGCCAAACGGGCATACACCTCCCACAGCATGTCCTATATAATCGTTTACCTCATCAGGTGTAAGCATTTTCGCTTTTGTTGAAAATTGTGCTTTGTATTTTGGATTGTCAATTCTGGCATCGCCTGCAACTACTATCAAAATAGCTTTTCCATCAACCATAAAGGAAAGCGTCTTTGCTATTCTTTCAGGTTCGCAACCTATAGCTTGTGCCGCCAATTCTACAGTTGCACTCGAAACATCAAATTCAAGTATTTTGTCTTCAATTCCCCATTGCTTAAAGTAATCTTTTACCTTTTCTATTGCCATTACTTGTCCTCCGTCTTATTTCTATCTACAGTACAATAGTCTGCTCCTTTTGCGGGTTTCTTCTGTTAATTTTAAATGCAACTACTGCTGTCACTACTGAAGCCAATAGGATAACTCCTTCGAGTAAGAAGATATTTGTTATCTTACCTCTCTGAAATAAGACTGCAAACATATCAACACCTGCGTGTATCAATATTGCGAACGCAAAGTACTGCCACTTTTTCTCTTTAACTGCTTTAAAAACAAATAATGAGAGTGCAATTTGCAACACAAGGGCAGACATTCTTTCTACTCCTGATAATAAAAACATATATGACTGTGTGTTAACAAGCGCATCTATTCCCTTATTAAACTCCTGAAGTTGCTGTTCATTCATTGCAGCAGTGACAGTGCTTAATAGTCCTTTGTTGTACATAACTGAAGTTGCAAGATTACCAATTGCACCCAGACCTCCAAGTAATATTGCTTCAATGCCTCCGTGGCCCAGACCATATGAAATACCGGTATCAATAGTTTCACTTTCACCAACCTTAATAATACCTTTAAAACATAGCAATCTGGCTGTTTCTTCAAATATGCCTGCAGCAAATCCACCATATAACATGTACAGTATTGTATTCTTATAAATTACAGACTGAGTTGGATCAGTTCCCAGTACCACAAAATGCATAATCCTTTCCAATACCAGCGCAAACACAAAAAACAAGAGCATACCGAATAGCATGGCCTTCAATTTCAGCCTCTTCTTTAGACCCATAAACACTATTAAAGCTATGGGTACTAAAATTGAAAGTGCAGCCCATATAACCATAAAAGCAATAGATAAAGAACTAACACTTAATCTCATTAACTCAACACTCCTCCCAAAATAATTAATTTATTTACATATATTCATAAGTATTTCTAATCTTTTTAACCTTTTCAATTGACTTTATAATATAAGTATGCAGCTTTTCCAGGAAAATTTCTTCCGTGGTTTCCCCATTTTCAATCATTGCAAGTCCTTTTTCCCAACTGGCAGACAATGTAGGATTCAAAAGTTCTTTAGACGTCTGTCGTACTATATTTACAATAGCTTCACCTTTCGGGGTTGGTGTAACAATCTGAGTCTTGCTGTTTATGCTTATATGCCCTATATCAGAAAGCTTTTTAATAATTCCTGCTCTCGTTGCAGAGGTACCAATTCCGCAGGTTTTTATTTGTTCACGAAGCTCTTCATTTTCAATAAATTTACCGGCCTTTTCCATAGTAATAATTAGCGAACCATCCGTATATCTTGATGGAGGCTTGGTTTCCTTTTCTTCTAAATCGAAGCCAAGTACATCACTTCTCTCGTTCTTCACAAGCTTATGAATAGGCGAATCTGTCACTTCATCCTCATCCTTTTGCACGGAAACTTCATAAACCTCCTTCCACCCCAAGCTCAGTAAGGTCTTGGCATTGGAAACAAATATCTCACCTGCAACATCTGTTTCTACCTTTACAGTATTGTACTGTGCCGGAGGATAAAAAACAGCTAAAAATCTTTTTACTATGAGTTCATATATTTTTTTCGTATCTGCATCGAGTTTTGCCAGATCAGATGTTACATATGTAGGAATAATTGCATAGTGGTCTGTAACCTTACTATTATCAACATATCTCTTTGTTGTTTTTGTAATCTTAAGCTCCCCGAATTCTTTAATACGCTGTACCTGATCTTTAAAAGCCTGATTTTTATATAAGCCATTCAAAATCTTCGGAAGCTCAACTAAAACGTCAGTTGAGATAACTCTACTATCCGTCCTTGGGTAGGATATCATCTTTTTCTCATACAAGCTTTGGGCAATCTCAAGGGTTTTATCAACCGGCAGTTTAAATTTTTTGTTTGCTTCAGACTGTAATTCAGCCAGGTTAAACAGCAGAGGGGGCTGTTCATTCTTAACTTTTACCTCTACTTTTTTGATAACAGCATCCTGTCCTCTGAGCTTTTCAATAAGCTCTTCGGCCTCTTGTTTACTTATATATTTATCCTGTTCATCTGGCTCCTCAGCTGATTTTTTATCACCGGCTTTCTTTGGCTTCCACCTGCCCTTGTATTCAATGCTACTGTTTTGTGATATAAAGCTTGCCAGCACTCCAAAATGTTTTTGGGGCACAAAATTTCTAATCTCAAGTTCCCGCTCAACAACAAGTCCCAGAACACAGGTCATAACCCTGCCAATTGGTATTACAGTGGATTTGCTCTCTTTTAACAAATTCGAAAGCTTTCTACCGTATTGGCATGTATACATTCTGCTAAAATTCATACCAAAGAGCCAATCTTCCTTGGCTCTACTGTAAGCTGCTTTTCCGAGCAAATCGTATTCCCCGATATTCTTTGCTTCTTCTATTCCTTTTTTCACAGCGTCCTCAGTCTGTGAAGAAATCCATACCCTTTTTGCAGGCTTATTGCTTCCACTTTGTGCATACACAAGCCTGAATATGTACTCACCTTCGCGCCCGCTGTCAGTGCAGGCATAAATTATTTCAACATCTTCTCTGCACAATAAGTTTTGCACTACATTAAATTGTTTTCCTACTCCTCTGTCATCTATAACAATATATTTATATTCCTCAGGGATTATAGGCAAATGCTCTATCTTCCACTCTTTATATTTTGGATCATAAGCATCCGGATACGCCATTGTTACCAGGTGTCCAAAGCACCACGTCACAATTATACTTTCATTCTCTGCATATCCTCTGCCTCTGTCGCTCTTAGAAATATCAAGTCCAAGTATACTTGCAAAACTTGCTGCTACAGATGGTTTTTCAGTTATAAATAATCTTTTTCCCAAATACAATCTCCTTGATATCGCATTTTTTACCACTATATTATAACACATCCCTAGAGTTGGTGACATCTACCGTCTCGTTACAATTTTGTTCCTTGCAACACCTCGTTTTTCCCACCACAGCCAGGACGTTTCCCAAGTGTAAAGCCAGCTTCAATTAGAGCTCTTTTTACAGCACCAGCAACAGTAAAAGTGGCACAGGCACCTCCTGTTTTTGTCTTTTCCCCGATAGCCATTAGCAACTCAGGACGCCATATTGAAGGATTTTTTTTTGGACTGTGTCCATCAAGAAACCAGACATCGCAGGGTTTTTCCAAAGCATTCACCATTTCAAGAGCCTCTCCTAGCCATAGATTCAGCTTTATCGTTCCAAATGGTTGCTGTATCTTCATTGTATGCCAACCAGCCATGGTAATGTCAATACTTCGATATGCTTCTAAAAGTGTATTGATCTCTTCACCCACACGATCTTTAAATCCGTAAAGGATATTGAGCAT
>CAYQCA010000135.1:9526-10872 GCA_964415835.1 uncultured Clostridium sp.
CTCATGGGATACAATTCCACTGAATTATATTCAATAGATATATTTTTTAAACCACTCTTCCCCAAAAATTCCATAAGCGAAACTACCACGCGCCCGGCGCCAAATCCGGTTTCTCCAATTATAAAAGGGGTTTTTGATTCTATACCCCCAGTAATCCTCTCAATTAAGTTATTATTTCGAAAATATATCTGCTGCGCTTCGTCCAACGCATTAACCACATCAAAATAACGATCATCAAACTTCTCATTAACAAGATACGATGGTATCAACATATATAAAATTCTCCTTATCAGCATATAAAATGCATTCATAATTATATATCGGGATAAAAGGTTTGTAAAATATGATTACTTCTGAATATCTTCTTATTTCAATATATGAGAAAATTTTGTATAATCAAATTGTATCTAAAATGTATTAATTTTGAAAGAGTGTGACAATGAGAAGAAACCTTATATTCAATAAAGCATTTCTTGCTGTAATAGTACTAAATGTCGCTCAGGTAGGAATCCTTATTGGAATTATGATATTTCAGTTCTTTAAGGATGAGACTATTTTAATTACTTTTAATAGTGAAACCATCTCATATATAATAATTGTCTTAATATCCTTTCTCAATACTTTGATAAGCATAAAAGATCTAAATCAACTCGGAATAATTAACTCAAAAAATGACATGCTGCAGCAAACTCTATCTCAGCTTGAGGAACTAAATAATACCCTCAGGGCTCAAAGACATGATTTTAAGAATCACTTACAGGTAGTATATGGACTCATAGAACTTGAAGAATTCAACGATACAAGACAATATATAGAAAAAGTTTATAATGATATACAAAGAGTTAGCCGAGTAATGCGTACATCTATTCCTGCACTCAATGCACTTTTACAGGCAAAAGTTCTTGCCTGTGACAAAAGAGGTATAGAGCTAAAACTCGTCATAAATTCCCAGTTTGATCAAATTAAAATACCGGTATGGGAGTTTTGCAAAATTTTGTCTAATATAATAGATAACGCGATTTGTGCACTCGAAAACACTTCAGGAGATAAGTATATACAGATTGATCTTTTTGAAGATATCAAATTTTACTACTTCTGTGTAAAAGATAACGGCTCTGGAATACCTAAAGAAATTATAGATAAAATATTTGAAGCAGGTTTTACAACAAAAGGTAATAAAGGTGAGGGCATGGGCCTTGCCATTACAAAAGAGACTTTGTACAAATATGGGGGAAGTATAAAAGTATATATTGATAATGGTGAAACTGTATTTGAAGGAAACATCCCCAAAGCACCTTTTGATTGATAGAAACGACATTTTGGACTATTAAATGTATTATATAGAG
>CAYQCA010000136.1:0-10834 GCA_964415835.1 uncultured Clostridium sp.
CGCTCCTCAGCCGTGGTTGCCTCATGTGTAACCAACGAATCTGAAACGGTAAGTATGCACAGCGCATTAACTCCTGCGCGGGCAGCATTCATATATAGCGCAGCTGCTTCCATTTCTATAGCCAGCACGCCCATTTTAGCCCACTTTTTCCATACATCAGGGTCATCATCGTAGAATATGTCTGACGAGAGAATATTCCCTACTTTTGTTTCAAAGCCTTTAGTTTCAGCAATGGTCAATGCTTTTTTCATAAGCTCCCATGAAGCGGTTGGTGCATATGTTCCCGGTAAATTGTATTGTGATGCATAATTTGAGGTTGTAGATGCGGACATACCTATTACAATATCTCTTACCTTGACATTTTCCTGGATTGCACCGCATGAACCGATTCTAATAAGGTTTTTTACCCCATAGAAGTGAATCAGTTCATATGAATAAATTCCAATCGACGGTATCCCCATTCCCGAGCCCATAACTGAAATTTTTTTACCTTTATATGTTCCAGTATATCCAAACATGTTTCTAACTGTATTGAATTGAACAGGATTCTCTAAATATGTTTCTGCTATAAATTTCGCACGCAGCGGGTCACCAGGCATTAAAACCGTTTCTGCTATAATACCTTTTTCGCTTACATTAATATGCGGTGTTGGAATCATGATATATTATCCTCCTACAAAATTTTAATATAACTCTCGTTATTTAAATTATACATTTTTAGCACTAAAAAAACAGCCAAATTTAACATTTTTATTACAGTTCTTTAATAATTGAGGCGAGTTTGATATAATCATCACTATGTGAAAAATTAAATTATTTAATAATAACTGGAAGTCGGAGGGATATGCGCGTAAAGCGTTATATAATAGCAAATGAGAAGCCGGAATATTTTATTTTTTTTAGCCCTGGTCATAAGCCTTTTGGAAGGTTTTTTCAATAATAACGTCAATGGTTATTTGCAGCTCGTTTTAGCATTATTAAGTTCTGTCGTAGCTTTTTATATGCCTCAACTGCAGTTTAAAATCGGAAAGTTGCTCACTGCAATTATATTTCTTGCAAATACAGCCATTATAGCCTTCACATACTGCGTATTCGATCAAAGAATATTTTTAATGAATATGCTTATCATGTCCTGCATCCTATGGCGTATTATTACACCTTATCTGCTGAAATTCAGAATGTTTTTACCTATAACCTTTTTAATCTCATTTATCTCGGTATATGCAGTATCTTTACTCAACTTTAGCACTCCTCTCTTTGTAATAGTATTTTTTCCAGTATATGTTTTGGGTGCTATTGTACAAAAGAATAATATAATTTATAACAAAAAAACATTTTTATTTGGGCTGGCTAATATTATATTGTCAGGCATTTTTCTATTAATATTTTTGTTTAAGTCTCTGGGCCTCGAAATTATCGATAGCATCCTTTTTCTCAAAATTGCACGGCTTGGAGCCGTAACAGCCTTATATTTGCCATTTATAGCGGTTTCAATGGCGTGGTTTTTTGCAACAGGTAACTTTTTGATTTATATGCCTTTTGCAAAATTTGTTAAATGGAAGGCTTCATTTGAGCTTACTTCGTTGGCAAAACCAGTTGCCAATTTTATTGGATTTGTTGCTGTCGCTTTGTTATCTACATTTATTTGCGAATTCTCTATAAGACAGAATTTTGATCAAACCCTACGGAGTATTCTAGATCCAAACTTACTATTTAATATATTTCTGATGGGCAGTATATATCTAGTCCTGATATCTATATTGGGTAAAGGCATATCCAATATTATTATAGGTCTCGTAACCCTTTTTCTTGCACTGGCAAACTATATTAAAATAACCTATTTTGATGAGCCATTTTATCCATGGGATTTGTACCTGGTTCAAAATTTATTTGGAATTGCAAAAGCATATATCAACCTCCCTCTTCTATTAGCCGTTATTGCAGTAATTACTATCGGAATATTTTTAACTATTCGTTTCCGAAGTAAAGTTGCAAAATATTTAAAGCCTAAAATCTCTTTTGTTTTGCTACCGTTTTCAGTAATATTCTTTTTAATCAGTGCCAATGTATTGACAACATACTCTTTATCATCTCAGCTTGGTATAACTAAATCCTGGTATATTGGCAAAAATGAGATCCTTACCAACGGAGTATTTGCACAAAACTATTTTTATTTAAATGATCTGGACAAATATCTAAATCCAAAGCCTGAAGGTTATAACGAGGCTGCCATGCTGGCTATTGAGAAAAAATATACGACAGAGGATAGTACGAAGGCTGCAGCTGCCAATAGTGTCAAACCAAATGTTGTGATGGTTATGAGTGAAAGCTTCTGGGATGTCAATCAACTTAATGATCTTTCTTTTAATAAGGATGTTATGAAAAATGTTCAAAAGTATCAAAAGGGCCTGATTGCTGCACCTGTTATAGGTGGAGGTACTGCTAACACCGAATTTGAGGCGTTAACAGGTTTATCCATGTATTTTCTAAGTCCTGGAATAATAACCTACAATGCGTATCTTCGAACAGAAACGCCCAGTATCGCCACTGTTTTTAAAAACAACGGTTATGCCACTACAGCTATCCACCCAAATTCTGCCTGGTTTTATAACAGAGACAAGGTGTACAATTATTTTGGATTTGATAAATTTATAGACATTTCAGGATTTGATTTGAACACCCAGGTTAAAGGAACACATATTTCGGATGAAGCATTCACCGATAAAGTTTTGGAAACACTGAACTCATCTGACAAGCCCGCATTTATTTTCGCACTGTCAATAGAAAATCATGATCCATATGAAAATAAATATACTACAAAGGACGTTACAGCAAGCTCAGACAAACTTGATAATAAGGAAAGAAATATTATTTCAAACTATGCACAGGGAGTTTATGATGCAGATCAAGCATTTGGGAGGTTAATTGACGAAATAAGCAAGAGCGATGAACCTACATTGGTATATTTCTTTGGAGACCATGCTCCAAGGCTTGGTTCCCTGGAGGATTACTATCGAATATATGACAAACTGGGAAGCATCGATAAAACTGCTCAGAAGCAAGGCCCGGAAAAATTAAAATATTTCACTACTCCATTTGCATCATATTCAAATTACAAACAGATGCCTGCCCTATCAAAAATATTGTCTCCGGCCCATATTTCTTATGAGGTATTGAGGGATTCAGGTGTCAGCTATCCAAATTATTTTAATATATTGCCGAAGCTTGAAAAAAGTTTTCCAGTTATGCATCTCCTAATTAAAAATTTAGTAGACGATAAGAGCGAATTAGTTAAAGATTATCACTTAATAGAATATGATTTGCTTTTCGGAAAAAAGTATTTAGGAAAATAACGAAGCGAGAAAATGTCCCAAAAACAGAAAAAATAAAGGATAATATAAGAAGGTCAAATTTTTTAAATTCGGTCTTCTGTATTATCTTTCTAAATCCTGAAATATTGAATATAACAAAAGCAATTACAACTACATAACCAAGATTATTTATGAGGTTATTCAATACACTTATCACTTGCTTTTTACCTCCTCTCCATTTGTCTTGCCTTTTTAAAGATTACAATAGCTTCTGTTTCTACCATTAGCTTTTGATATATACAAGCACCGATCAGCCTCAGAAATTAAAAAATCAATATTGTTGCCAGATAAGGTGGATATACCCGAAATGCCAAAGCTTGCCGTAACCCTTATTATATTTCCGTTATAATATATCTCAGCTTCTTCAATCGCCTTGCGAAGTTTTTCTGCAATTGCAAACGCATTATCAGGTGTTACCTCTGATAATAAAATTATAAATTCTTCTCCTCCGAACCTGGCAAAAGTATCGCTTGCTCGAAGGATTTTTTTCGTAACCTCAGCTAATTTTACTATTACCATATCCCCCGCCTGATGGCCAAAACTATCATTTATTTTCTTAAATTCATCGATATCAAACATTATTATCGCTACAGGCTGATTATTCCTTTTAAGCCGTTTTAGCTCCTGATTCGCATAGTCATAGAAGAACCTTCTGTTGTATATTCCAGTAAGGTCATCAAGGGTTGCCATTAATCTAAGCTCTTCAATCATCTCCATCTGCCTTGTAATATTGCTTATCGTTATAATACGCCCGGCCAAACTTCCTTTTTGACTTGATAGTGCAGATAACTTTACTTCATAAAATTTTGAAGAGCCGTTATCGGATATATTAATAGTACTATCGGTTCCAGTGATAAACGAGTTTCTGAAATCCTGATTTAAATCCAGCAATATTCGTAATTTCTGCCCTATAAGCCTTTTATTAAGTCCTTTCAGTATCGCTGCTGCCGAAGGGTTGAAGTCTAAAATCCTATCTCCATGGTCTACCACTAGAACTGCATCCTTTAAGCTTTCAAAAACCTTGTAGTGTGCCATTGGTATAAGATCGAAAAAACGGTATTTGAATATGGCAAGCATCGCTAGTACATATGATATTATCAGGACAAAAGGTACCGGATCGATTTCCAGCGGAGAGATATTTAAAATAATAAAAGAATAGGCAAACCAGGGTAGTATTGAGGCAATCAGCATGAGCATAGACGGTCTTTTAAATCCACCTTTTTCTCTTATTAAAAGCTGAAGATATAAAATGTTGGAAAAAATATTTGCCAGAGAAGCATTTATATAACTAAGGTAAAAAATAGGACCTTTTATAGTTTTCATAGCATAAAAATAACCATTATCCACTAGCATAAATTTCTCATAAAAAAGTTGATGTAATGGATTGGTTATTCTCATTATCACTAGTATAAGCGAAATAATAAAAAAAACTTTAGCACTTATATTATAAAACCTGGTATTTTTACCGGTATAAAGCATAGCAACCAGGAACCAAAAGGCAGGTACAAATTTATTCCCCACATGTTGAAACGAATTCCAAAACCTAAATGACGGTAAGCTATCGCTAATCAGCTCCATTCCGTATCCAAATAAATAAAATGAGGAAAACAAACATAATAAAGCAAATGCCTTCGCTAAAGGAACATTTCTTCTTAAAGAAAAGACAGCAATAGTTAACACAATTACTGTAAATATAAATAGTACCCCACTTATAAAATAATTTATTCCCCAGATAATTATCACATCCGCTGCTTTTAATAAATAATATAATATCACTCTATTCCGGGAATTTGTAGTTATATTTTTTCTATTCCAAAATGAAAGCGTAAGGCTTCTTTATAGTCCTCTTCACTCTGTGGTTTGAACGTCTGAACTCCCTCTGCCGTAAAAATACGGAACTCATTGCCTGAAAGTGTAGTTCGTCCCTTGTCTGTGCATATTGATGCCATGGCGCTTTTCTTAAATATTGAATCAGGTGAATTTTCACACCAATAGGATGCCATTATGTAATCTTTGGCAAGTTGAGGTTCCTCGGTGAAAGAGTATATTTTGCTCCACTCCCCTTTTTTCTTTTCACAGAGAAACCATCCGAAGTGCGGTTCCTTCACCAGTTTGTACTCTTCGTTGCCTTGATTCTGTATCAGGTTTTCAACCATTACTATCGGTTGTCGCGGTATAACTCCGCCAACACCAACATCACATAAATACAGTGCGCCTTCCGCTTCCACCTGCAATACATGGTGCCGGCGCATAGGCGGCGGATTCGGTTCATCCCGCCAAAAACGAGCAAAATAATCAGTAACGGTAAACCCCAGTTCCCGCAATAACCAGCTGAACAATTTATTTAGCTCAAAGCAATAACCTCCGCGGTGACGAACGATAATTTTGTTATATAAATCCGGGATCTCCAACGATAAAGGTACTTTATTCAAAATATCAAAGTTTTCATAGGGAACGGTGTGAAGGTGACACTCCTGCAGCCTGAAAAGAGTATCTTTGTTTACATCCAGCGGGCCATCGTAGCCTATTCTGGAAAGATAAGAAGCAACCTCATTATTTATATTCATCGTTTACTCTCCTTTTTGCCTGAACTTTTAGAAAAATTAAATTTTATAAGGACTAAAATGCATCCGATTGCAAACATGAAAATTGAAATGAACTGTGAGGTAGATATACCATCAATATTTCCCCGGATCAAATCACCTCTGAAAAATTCAAGAATAAACCTTCCTATACTATAAAAAAGCAAGTAAAAACCTGCGATTTGACCATCTGCTTTTCTCCTCTTTGCAAACATTATTAACACAAAAAAATTGAGAAAATCCAATCCACTTGCAATTAACTGGATTGGAATCAGCCGGACTCCATTGGGGGCAAAATGGGATTGATGAAACACAATTCCAAATGGACTTGTTGTTTCAACACCATAACAGCAACCTGCCAAAAAGCATCCGATCCGCCCAAATCCCTGAGCTAATGCAATGGAAGGTACAAACAGATCAAAGTACTGCAAAAAATTCAATTTTGCTACTTTACAATATAAGAAGCCTGCCAGAATTCCTCCAATAATACCTCCATATACGACAAATCCATTGGATAAATTATTAAAGATTGCTTTTGGGTCAGATAATATTTCTCTTATTTGAGTTATTCCATATAAAAGCTTTGCACCAAGTATTCCTCCAATTAACGACCAAATCACTAGCGCAAAAATCCGTTCATGGTTCAGATTTAATTTTCTAGCTCGATTCTCAACTACCACATATGCTGTTAAAATTCCCATAGCAATCATCAAGCCGTATCCATATACCGTAATCGGTCCAATTTTAATCAATTCATTATACATTTATTCCTTCACCTTTTCTGCAACATGCACATCGATGTCAATGTCATAAGCAACGTAATCTCCCCAATTTCTTAATAAAATTATACCAGATTATCATCACATGTGGTCATTTTGCTCCAAATAATCCCGCGGCTTAATCTTCTCATAGCGCATAAAGGCACGTTTAAATGAATAATCGTTTTCGTATCCCACCTTATTGGCTATATAGGAGATACTATACTTCTTCTCAAGCAGCAGCTGCTTAGCTATCTCCATCCGCAAACCTGTAACATAGTCATAAAAATTTATCGTCGCATATTCCTTAAAAGTCTTGGATACAGCCGGAACCGTCATGCGGAACTCTGCTGCAAGCTGTTTGAGGGAGATGCCAGTATCGGTGAAATTGGTCTTGACATACTCAATGAGCAAATATCCCGAGGTTTGTTGGCAAATATTTTTGTAGATTTGGTGAAGTGCCCTCCATCTTTCCTCAGAATCATTGGACATATCCTTAAGATGCTTGATAAGCTGAATAAGCTGTCGGGTATCACAGGTTAATTCACCGATAACCCGGTCGGCGGTCTCCGAAAGAAGAAAAAAGAGCCGGGACTGGTCCTGTGCCGTAAAGCGCTTCTCATTTTCTTCGCGGATGGTTTTAAGAATTTCTGAAGTCGTCCGGAAATCACCTTTTTTCAGCGTCTTGATAAGCTGGATCTCCCAATCGGTGGGATAGTAATAGTCCGATGGACTGCCTATGTAATCGCTTATCTTGGAAAACCTCGATTCTTTAAGTTCCTGGTAGGATTTGCTGATGCCTATAAAACCTTGATATGCTTTACCCAACCGAACCTCGACATTTTCACTGAGCTCCTCGTGCAAATACTCCTGAAGCTGCGCGGACAGCCATGAAAGTTCTTTGGAATTATCCGGCATCTCGTCATAGTCGAATATAACGGCTACATCGCGGTTGTTCATCGCTGCCAGCCGGTGAGATTGGTTGATTTCTTTTAAAAACTGCCGGACAGACCTGAACAGCAGATCAAAATTCAGTGCTTTTTTTGCCGTGCCGGAGGTGTCCACAAGCATAACAATAAAATATTGCTCTGCGTTATAGTGAATCTCAAGCTTTTCAAGCTCATCCTCATCAATATCCTCCTCAAAATAGCCTCGTAATAGCTGGGTAAGAAGATGGTTTCCGGCAGCCTCCTGATATACACTTACCTGGCTACGCATCATCTCTGTCTGAGTGTATAAGTCGGTAACCATTGACTGAATGGCCATGTATTCATGTTCCCCTTCCGCCTTGCTGCTGTATTGGGAAAGCTTCTTCAAGACACTCCTAAGGGGGCGGTAGCTTACGATTGCCAATATATAGGCAAGAACCACGGCAAACACCAGTACTGCAAGGTATATAAAAAGATTTATCGGTGAGAACCAGCCATATCCATTGAGGTAGTTGAGCGAGGGATATTTGAAGGAATAGTTTATTTTCAGGCAATTCGAAGGGATTTTTACCGTGTACCCTTTTTCCTGTACATTTTTTTCATAATGGAGCAGTGTCTTGCCATCCATATCCTCCATTGAGAGACTCAAAAGACGTTCATCCGCCAGCAGTTTCAAGTGGGAAAGACACTGTGACTGTGATATAAAGATTATCATCGTCCCTCGCGGAGAGGCTGTCATTTCAAGACTCTTGGCAAGCATGAGAGTCTTTGTTTTGGCTGAATAAGCAGATAAATCAACCATAGATTGGTAGCCGCCTGTAGATTTAAGTAAATCCTCATAGGGAACGCCAAAGGATGTCTTCAAATATTTCTGATAACTTGAAATATTCATCCAGCCTAGAGATGTCACAACCGTATCCTGCTCCGGATATATCAGATGAATATCCGAAAGATAACTTGAGACAGCAATATATCGGCTGAGCTCCATACGGTACATTTCTTTTGAAAATGCATCAAAAGTATCGGCAAAAATTTCTCCGGGCTCCATGAGCCGCTTAATCCAGACAGCACTGGGCAATGCTATGCCAACATGCTGTATCTCCCGGAACTGGCCCTCCATCGCAGAAGCGATTCGTTCCGCATCCATCCGATAGTATTGTAGGTTTTCTGTTCGGTTCTGTCGAAAAAACAGTGCCCCAGCCATCACCAGAAATAAAAACAGGAGCAGCATATAGGTTCTGAATATGCTGCGAAATGCCTTTTTCCTTAACATTGATACTACCATTTACAATTATTCCCCCTCTTTTTAAAAGCCCTATACCTGTAAAATGGCTAAAGCTATTCCCCTGCGGAGGAATAGCTGTGCCTCAGGAAGCGGTAGGGATAAACAAAAATAATTTCCGATACTATCCTTAACCTTATATTCCTGACAATTTTATGTTTTTTATCTCAAGTGTTTATTTAGCACTGTTATGCCTGTCAAGCTGCGCCTGTTTGACGGCAATCAAATCCTTAAGGCCAAGCTTTTCAAGCTGAGCAATATAAGTATCCAGTTTATCCACCGAATACTGACCGAGACAGAGCTTTGTCAGCAGCTCCTGGCTTAAGGTATCCAGATTGGTATTGATTTCATTGGTTTTCTCAATTTCCTCATCGGTCGGAACAGCCAGGTAGGGCCATTCAATGTTTGGATACCAGAGAATCTTTCCATCGCGGAGGCGGTCCATAAAGCCAAGTTGGTAATTCTTCTTAAGCTCGGTGGTACCGGTCAGCTGACCGTTAATGCTGCTGTATGTCTCAGCAGATGGAAACCATTCGCTCATAAACGGAGTGACATCAATTCCCTTTTCCTTCATCTGTGCCTCACTATAGAACAATTTTATACCGTCTTGCACATAGTAGTTTCTACCTTCTTGACCAGCCTGAAGATCTTCCATTTCCTTTGAATATGTCATATCGAAGAAACGGACCGCAGCCTCTTGGTTTTTGCATGCTTTGGTAACCGCATAGCGGCGGTAAACCAATTCTGTGGGTTCACCAGAGCTTGCTGACATCACGCCATCTATACCATTATCAAGCGTTTGTAGAGGAATAAATTCGACATCTTTTACACCGGTGACTTCGTTTTCAATCCAGCCGGCCATTCCGTAATCGTGTGATGCGATAACGCGGTTCTGCGCCTTGAACTGCAAGCCCATTTCCCAGCTGTTCAGGGAAGGCTCCAGAAGCCCTGACTTATATAATTCCTGCATATAAAGGACATATTCCTTCAATCCCTCTTGATACCACGGCGAGACGACTTTCTGATTGACTACGTCAATTGTAGCAAGCTGGTCGCCAAGACCAAACCACTGAGAAATGCCGTTACCAAAGATCTGTACATTTGCGGCAACAATTTCGTCTTTTTTACCATTTCCGTTTACATCCATATCCCTCATCTTCTTTACCGCCGCCATAAACTCGGCAGTGGTTGTGGGAGCAGCTATTCCAAGCTTATCCAGCCAATCTTTGCGCATCTGCAAAGTCAGCCCGATTGGCATAATTTCGCCCTCCGGATTCGTGGACGAGTAATATTTATTTGTTTTGGCATTTGAAAGCCAATAATACTTCCCATCACTAGCCGTGATAACACCGCGAAGATATGGTGTAACCTCATCCATCGCGTGTTTGACATTTCCATTGCTGTATTTCTCTACCAGGTCACTTATCGGCTGAATAATCCCCTGTTTTGCAAAGGAGAGCATAGTAGCCGTATCAAGAACGTGTGCGTGAACAATATCGGGCAGGTTATTTGCTGCGGCCATTCTGGTCTGCAGGACAGTCTGGTACTGCTCAGTGGGAACAAACTGCAAATCTACCTCCAGGTTATACTTATCCAATAATTCCTGATAGCCCTTCCATGGATTCTTATTTTGGCTCCAGAAAGGCTCTTCCTTCCTCTTGTCCCAATTTCCAATAGCTTTATTGTACTCCGGAAGTAGGATGGAAACAACAGCATGCTCATAGCCGGTCGGCTTAGAGGCTTCGGAGCCGTTGGCCTGGGAACTCGTAGCACCCGATGTCTGAGAAGGCTCCTCGCTTTTACCGCAAGCTGTGAAAGAGCCGACGGTTAGAGCCAAGGATAAAACGATCGCAATTCTTTTGAAACGATTTTTCATAAAATCCTCCTTAAAATATTTTTTATTACAAATGCC
>CAYQCA010000137.1:0-10713 GCA_964415835.1 uncultured Clostridium sp.
ATTCAAAGGAAATTTTCCGATTGTAGGAAAATTTCCTTACATTAGCGGCGTTTCAACGAGGCGGGAGATATACTCACCGCCTGAAAACCTAAGAGTAACCCTTCACTTATAGAAGTGGGGGACATTTTGTGGCCTCGTTATATTTTGGGAAGACTTGCAGCAGCTATTGACTGCCCAACTCTCTTATTTGCTTCATCAGGCATCTGCATGTTAATCTTTTTAGCCAGTTCAGGGAACTCAACATCCAGCACCTTTTGTGCAGTTTCCAGTATAATAGTTCCGCCATCACCTGATGTAACACGACCGAGGATTAGTATGTGCTTAATATCATAAAAATCTGCATAGTGCGCAACAGCATATCCCAGATAGCATCCAATTGATTCAAAAATAAGCTTTGTTCTTGGATCTCCCTGTTCATGCAAATCCTGTACATATTTTAGTTTTTCAGCAGGTGTCATATTTGGGTCAAGCTCTATGCCGGCAGCAGGAGCGAGCTTAATAACTGAATCCTGTGAGAAATATTTTACTCCGCAGCCAAAGTCGCCTGACCATTCATCCACCATTGCATCAGTATTGTAATCTACAGGTATGAATGCCAATTCATTCAGCCAGCCTGTGATATTTCCATTTCCATCGATAAAACCGCCTGCTTCACTGGTTCCCATTGCAAGCCCCAGTACATTCGTATCATTTAAATCCATCGCGCCGGCAAGAGCTGTAACATCTCCATCATTTGCAACTTCCAGAGGAACATTGCCCATTTCCTTTGCAATGTTGATATACATATCCTTTACCTTTGCATCGAATAAATCCTGAGGAACCTTAAGGAACAGGGATGCAACCATTATACGGTTATCAACATAAATACCTGCTGAGCTTACACCTATAGCATCAACTCTTGGCATTTTAGAAGCAGCAGTTTTCATTGCAGCCAATATCTCCTGATAATGGTAGTCAGGATCAGTCTTAATTTTAGGGTGCCAAATAACCTCTTCGCTGTAAATTGCTTCACCGTTAACTACCGCTGAAACCTTCCTGTCGCTCCCGCCTGCATCAAAACCGATACGGCAGCCATCCAGGTGTCTTCCAACCGAGTTAGTTGCCTCATTTGAGTCAGCAACATCATTATAACCAGCAATTTCAACTGTAAATGGCTTTTCATAAACCCTGGCCATAAAGTCAGCGTCAAACTCTCTTAATCCGCCTTTTGAATAAGCTTTTTTAATATATTCACCAATAGTTGCAGATCCGCCAATTGTTACCTTCCATCCACCTATCTGCCACAATAGCGTCTTTACAAGACGTTCAACATAGAATAAATTCTCTTCCTGATACTGGCTGTTTCCAGCAAATACTTTTGTTCTGAATGTATGTGTCAGACCGTTACTTCTTTCGAGTGATATTGCGAGTGGAACACCATTTCCGGACTTTTCAACTGCTTCAAGGAATGCGCGGTTTTCAAGTGACGCCGGCCTAAAATCCTTGTCAAGTACAGGAACAAACTTCGGTGCAGATTTAAAACTGTTAAAACCCATAACTAACATCCTCCTCTTTCTTTTCATTTCTCTTACTTGTATTTATTAACTATTGCCTTCATTTGAGCTTCTTTTTCTTCCATATCTGCTACCATTTTAAACTGGGTACGGCAGCGATCCAGATTGTGGTTTTCACGATGAATTTTGAAATATACATCTCCATTCAGGTGGTCTGTCAGAAATCTTATTCCACATTCAAAGGTCATTATTTTAGCACCGAAGGGTAAATATTCAACCTCTGTTGGAGTCAGGAATTCTCTTGCTGCATCCATGAATCCATGTGTAAAGGTCTCAAACAGTTCAAGATCCATACATACCTTTGACAGGTCTTTCTCATCCTCATCAGCAGGATTTGTTCCGGAGCGTATTGAATCACCGAAATCATACAGAGATGATCCTGACATTACTGTATCCAGATCTATAACACATACTCCCTCACCTGTTACATCATCAATCATAACATTATTAAATTTAGTATCATTATGTGTAACTCTTAAAGGAAGCTTACCCTCTGCAAGAAGATTAACAATTACTGCAGTTTCTTCTGCTCTTTTCTCAACAAATTCAATTTCAGCTGCAACGCTTGCTGCACGCTTCATTACATCATTAGCCACAGCTTCCTTGAATGCTTCATAACGCTTTGCTGTATTGTGGAAATTAACTATTGTCTCATGCAGCTTTTCTGCCGGATAGTCGCTAACAAGCTTCTGGAATTTACCCAAAGCCTTGCCTGCATTATAAAAGTGATCTAAATTTTCAACAATTTGATATGTCTGAGCGCCCTCTATAAAGATATATCCTCTCCAATAATTGCCTTCGGGAGTTTTATAATAGCTTTTACCATCTGTTGTTGGAATAACATTGAGTGTTTCTCTGTCAGGGTCTCCACCAGCAGCAATTACTTTTTTGCGGACATGCTTTGTTATACCTTCAATGTTCTCCATCAGGTTCTCGGGGGATTTAAATACATTGTGATTAATTCTTTGTAATATATACCTGCGTGTTCTATTGGAATCAATCTTAAATACAGCTACAAATGTATCATTTATATGCCCGAATCCATATGGATTGGCATCAATAAACTCACCTTCAAAAGTAAAATGCTTCACTAATTCATCAAAATTGTGTTTCATATAGCACCTCCTAGGAATAATTCTAATTATCTGAACTCTTAATATAATTTTACAACCTTTAATGTTCTTACGCTTTATCATTTGTGTCTATTTTTTTGTACTTTTGGACGGTAATCTGATATTATATATTATATAAATGGGGTGAAAAGTATAAATTTATTATAGGGGTTATTTTATGGAATTCATCAAAACTACGCTAAGAGAAGAATTTATCATTAAAAAGATTGTAACCGTGCATTACTTCGAATTTTCAAAAGATTATATTTTTGAAGGTGAGAGACATGATTTCTGGGAGCTTCTTTATGTTGACAAGGGAGAAGTAGAGGTAATGTCAAACACACAGGTTTATAAACTTAAACAAGGTGAAATGATATTTCATAAACCTAACAAATTCCATAATGAATGGGCTAATGGCAAGGTGGCTCCAAACCTCGTGGTTATTTCCTTTGAGTGTAAATCCCGCGACATGAAATTTTTTGAAAATAAAATAATCAAAATCGGTGATAATGAAAAAAGGCTGCTTGCACAAGTTATTAGAGAGGCCAAATCAGCTTTTAAGTCACGTCTTAACGACTTAAAGCTTAAAAAGCTTGAAAGACATGAAGCTGCTGACTTTGGAAGTGAACAGCTTATAAAAATTTATCTTGAACAAATGTTTATAGCACTATTTAGAAAAGGCACGGGAATTGAAATCGAAAGCAGGCTTTCTACCGCTGTTAAAGAAAGATCCGATGAAGATGTTACAAAAAAGATAGTCAATTATCTCGTAAGCAATGTAAAAAACAATATAAATTTTGAGGATGTATGTAAATACTCCTGTATTGGCAAGACCAATCTCAAGGTCATGTTCAAGGAACAAACCGGTCAGAGTATAATGGAATATTACAGAAATCTGAAAATAGAAGAAGCAAAGAAAATGATCCGTGAAGGCATGCATAATTTTACTGAAATCTCTGAGATTCTGGGCTATGCTTCGATACAGTATTTCTCGAGACATTTCAAAAAGGCGACTGATATGACACCTTCACAGTATGCAACGTCAGTTCAGGTGAAGATATAAACGAGGCGATAGATGTCTGAATATGGCTATTATGTGGCTTTCTGCACTTTCATCCTGGTATATATAATAAAAGCCAAATATCCCAAAAAGTTAAATATGACAAAAATAAATATCCAAACCGGTTTTAGTCCTTTTTTGATAAAAGCTCTCCAAGTGAACCATAGCAATGAAGTAATCAGATATAAAGGAATACTTACTTTTGCCATGTATTCAAATACCCTATTCAGTGTAAAATTCTGTATACTAAGATCGTTCTGTTTATAGAGAATAGTCCATCTTCTTTTCAAATTGCCTGTTGCACTGATACCCTTTATCGTCTTATTCACTGTTTCCTTTGGATAAAGATATTGTGTGTGATTCAAAATATCATTTACACTATTAGATGAGCCATTCAGTTGGGCTGAATATCCATCATTTTTTATAAGAGCTACAAACTCGTAATTGAAAACACTGTCCGTAAATCTCCTTGCCAACTCCTCCAACTGTTTTTCCTCTTCCATGGTAAGTTGATGTCCAGGCTTAAATACTTCATCCGCCTTATCAAACAGAGCATCCTGAGTTGAGTAAAAATAGCTTACCTGCCAATTATATAAAAGTAGGATACATAAAAATATCAAAACACAACTTGTTGCAATCGCCATTAATACATTAATGAATTTGTTATATAATTTATATTTTTTCTCAAAAGGTTTTCCTACTGTTTGACGGTCGCCAAACCTTTCTAATGCAATACTTATACTCTCTTCCTCAGCATTTCCTTCTTTCATTAGTTCACGAACTGACTCCATTAGGTGCTCCCTCATTTCATTCTTTAAATCTTGAACTTCAATACTGTTTTTATCCATATTCTTAAACAGTGAATCTATGTAAGCATCAATCTGTTGCATTGTGGCCACCCCCTAAAAAAGAATTAATGATCTTCTGTACAAAGGTCCATTCCAGTTTTTTCTGTTCATATAAGTCCTCTCCGTCAGGAAGAATTCTATAATACTTACGCCTTCCCCCTTCACTTTCTTCTTCACCCCAGTAGGACTGAATTAGCCTTTTCTGCTCCAGGCGCTTTAAGGCCAGATACATGGTTCCTTCTTTCAGAACAAATTCCCCATTGCTCTTTTCCCTGACCCTTTTTGCCAGCTCATAGCCGTACATGGGTTTTTTATGTAGCAGGGAAAGGATAATTGTATCAATATATCCTTTTAAAATCTCTTTGTCGATTTCCAGAACTTTCACCTCCTGTAAATATTATAATACTTACTACTATATAATGCAATGTACTTAGTATAATAAATTAAATACAGGCATCGAAATTACCGATGTATTGGTTATTAACACCATACAAAGGATAAAATCAATGCCTGTAATAGTCTTTATTTAATTTATTAAGTTTTTACAGATTAAATTGTTCACCATATCCATATTTTTCAACGACGTAATCTATATCCTTGTCGCCTCTGCCGGACAGGTTGACAAGTATAGAGCCTGTTCCCATCTTCTTAGCCAGCTTTATGGCATATGCCAGTGCATGTGAGCTTTCTAGTGCCGGTATAATTCCTTCATACCTGCAGAGCATGAAATATGCTTCCATTGCTTCATCATCCGATATTGTTTCATAGTTAATCCTTCCCAGTTCATGAAGATTGGCATGCTCAGGTCCAACCGACGGATAATCAAGTCCGCTGGCAATGGAATATACCGGAAGCGGCTCACCCTCTTCATCCTGCAGTAAATAACTTTCAAATCCGTGTAGTATCCCTCTTTTGCCATACGTAATCGATGCTGCATGATCACCAACCGATGATCCCCGTCCCAATGGCTCAACTCCATATATTTCAACAGGGTCAGAAAGAAACGGAATAAACATTCCAATTGCATTGGAACCTCCTCCAACTGCAGCACAAACAGCATCTGGTAACAGACCTGTCATTTCAAGGAATTGTTCACGAGCTTCTATGCCGATAACCATTTGAAAGTCTCTTACCATTTTGGGAAACGGATGTGGTCCAAGAGCTGAACCTATACAGTATATAGCATCCTTGTAATCACGGACATATGCCTCAAACGCTGAATCAACTGCTTCCTTCAACGTTTTTAGACCTTTTGATACAGGTACAACCTTTGCTCCGAGCATCTTCATTCTGGTTACATTTGGAGCCTGCTTTGCTATATCCACCTCACCCATATGAATTTCACATTCAAGTCCGAAAAATGCGGCTGCTGTAGCAAGAGCAACGCCATGCTGACCAGCTCCTGTCTCGGCAATCAGCTTCTTTTTCCCCATATATTTTGCCAGCAGGCCTTCACCCATGCAGTGGTTAAGCTTATGAGCACCTGTATGATTAAGATCCTCTCTTTTCACATATATCTGACATTTCCCTATCTTACCGGATAAACGTTCACAATGGTATACAGGTGTGGGTCTCCCCTGGAATTCCTTACGAATGCGCCTAAGTTCATTTATAAACTGTGCACTGTGACATATAGTCTCGTAAGCATTGGTTATCTCCTCAAATGCCGGTCTTAATTCCTCTGATATGAAACTTCCGCCATACTGTCCGAATTTTCCACTTTTATCCGGATACTCTTTGATGTAGTTGTTAAACTCCACATACTTGTTCATAGAAAAAATCCTCCCTTTTAATGACCTTATTTGTTTTTAGTCGGAGAACGATATTTGAAAGGATAAAATCGCATAAAAAAACCGTCCCCGTATATAGATAATACAAGGACGGGTTATACCCGCGGTGCCACCTTGGTTTGCAGATAAACTGCACTCTCAATACGAAATGCTGCCACATTTCTCGCAAATAACGCTTGCAACGCGTCACGGAATACTCTAAGAAATACCTTATTTGACCGTGCACTCAATGGTCCATTTACCGGTCTGCGTTCTGCGAGGATTTCAGCATCCCCCGCTCTCTGTAAGTGCATCTACCAGTTTTATCTCCATCTCAACGCTTTAGTTACCAATTATTTTATTCTTATTTATGCTCTATGTCAAGATGTCGACTGCTATATAAATCAGTACCTAGCTTGTTTCTCTGGTTTAATTTTACTTTATACGAACACCCATTTCTTCCAACAGGACAATTGCGTGCCGAATGTCTGTCTGGGACGGAACCCATTCTTTTTTACCGTTATCCGCATACCCAAGCTGAACCATTTTACTGCCGCCATAGGCATGATACGGCAGCAGCTCCACTCCAACGCAATGGGATAATTTATGATATATTTCAGCAAGAGCACGATAGTGCTCCTCCGTTGTGTTCACACCGGATATAAGAATGCATCTCAATATTATTTTTACAATAAATTTATCCAATATAAAAAGATTCTCAAGAATTTTATCCGGATATACACCAGTATTTTTATTATGCCGCTCACGGTCGCTGTCTTTAAAATCCCACAAAAACAAATCGGTGTACTCGGCAAGCTGTGGAATATATTTACAGTCGAAGAAACCGGAAGTTTCAATGGCAGTAGAGATTTTTTCCGTTTTTGCCATCTTCAGCAGCTCTATACATTCTTCCGGATACATTAGCGGTTCACCACCTGATATTGTTATTCCTCCGTTTTTTCCGTAAAACGCTTTATCACGCATAACCTGGTCCATTATTTCTTGCAAAGACATCAATTTTGCTGTTACTTCAATAGCTTTTGCCGGGCATTTTAATGTGCATGCTCCGCATCCGGTGCATTTTTTTACATCAAACCTGTGGCAGTCACCCACGGACAAGAAATGAGCCTGGTTGGGACATGCCTTAAAACATGCACCGCAACCGATACAATTCTGTTCAGTATAAATAATTTGTTGCCTGGCAGACTGTGTTTCAGGGTTATGGCACCAGACGCAACGAAGAGGACACCCTTTCAAGAATACGGTCGTACGGATACCATCCCCGTCGTGTGTAGAAAAGCGTTGGATATTGGTAACAAGGAGAGAACTCATGATACTCCCTGTGTGCTTCGTTCAATGACCATATCCTGCCATTCCCTGTTCAATGTGACAAAACGTGCATTCCAGCCTGAGACACGCACCGATAGTGTTTTATATTCCTGCGGACATTTCTGTGCTTTTTTCAGAATCTCTGCATCAATGACATCCAGCTGCATAAAAAACCCGCCAAGCTCTGTAAATCCGTCTATCAATGCAATCAGTGCATTAATACCGTTTTCTCCCTGTACAGTAGTTGGATACAATTTAATATCAAGTGCCGCTCCACAGGACTGCTTTTTTAAATCCGCCTTGCAATATGATTTTATGATTGCCGTTGCACCTGATGTGTCCGTTCCCGGAGTCGGTGAATTATTTCCGGATAATACTTCACCTTTTTTATACCCAAACGGCACCGCAGTACGATAAGGAGCCCATTCAATCTGTCTGCCGAAGGTACTTATTCCGGCTGGAAAGAGTATGGGAGAGCGACCTTTAAGCTCTGAAGCAATATCGGCAAAATCATTGATTACACGGGAGGTATAAGCATCAACTTCATCGTTGTCGTTACCGTAATAGGAATATTGATTCAATACATATTGTCTCAGTATTTCATGGTCTTCCCAGTTATTTTTGAGAATCTGAATGAGTTCGTCAAAGGTTACCTTCCTATCATCAAAAACCAACTTCTTGATTGCATACAGGCTGTTACCAATATCCACTGCGCCACCGAGATGGGGAGAGACAACCGTATATTTTGCACCTCCGCCAAGGTAGGATCTTCCGGATTCAATACATCCATCGGTAAACAATGATACGACTGAACACGGCATTGCCGGAAGCCAGCTCCAGCCATTGTCGGAATCCCATACCATTTGTTGACTTACTATGTCCAAAAATATTTTCTCAACTGCATTTTTCAGATTTTTCTTGAATTCACTGTAAAGAGATTCAAAATCAAAAAAGTGAACTGTCTTTTCATCTGTATCATTTATATTAAGCGTATTATTTAATAATATTCGAAGGCCATCAAAGGGATAGTATTTGAAATAGGTCTTTCCCGGAACCTGAACCTCCCAACACCCGTCATTGGCAAAACTCCGCGCTTCGGCAAGAGTATACCCGAAATCCACCATGCTTTCTATAATCAGCGACTCATTATAGACGGCAAGCACGCCACCTCCATGACGCATGACTTCAGCAACCCGCTGTTTTAACAAATGTGGAGTCTTTTCGCTAACTCTTACTGTAATCGGAAAATCACTTATAGGTAATTCTTCCACAATGTCAAGTACAAGGTAGGATACCTCATTGGTAATATCTTCTCCTTCCTCATTTACACCGCAGAGGACAATATTCTGATAATGTTGAGCATCTCCGCTTCCAGCAGGTGTATTGCTCTGTACCCATTCACAACCTTTGATGAAGAAGCTTGCCAGAATCTCTCTCGCCTGATCAAGCGTCAGAACTCCGTTTTCCAGATCGCATTTTAAATAGTCCCCCAGCATATAATCAATTCTGCCGATCCCCGACCAGTTGCCGCACAGACGGGTAAATGCAAAGGTAAACCACAGGCTTTGTACCGCCTCACTAAAGCTTCTTGGCACATCAAACGGTACTCGAAGAAGATTTTGATAGATATCTGGCTTGCTTTCTATCGTAGCATCCAGATAGCGTTGGTGCCATACTTTTATAGCACCAATTACATTTTTCATACTGTAAAGAATCTCTTTTTGATCATCGGAAAGGCCATTGTCACATAGCCTTGCAGCTATCTCATGTTCAATTCCGCGAATACCAACTTTTAAAACCTTATCAAATCCGAGCGTTACATGACTTATACTTGGCCAGATGCTACTACCGTTTCTAATTGCCGGAACAATATGGTCAATTGCTCCGCCAAGTGTTGCCGAACCTGATACAAGCTCATGCTCACAGATTCTGACCGGGGCTTCTGCTGCTATTTTTGAAATCACAGTATCATATTTTTCATAATCCGATAATTCATCAAATCCCTGACATGAATCCATATTGACGTAAGGATTTCGCATAGCATCATCTCCATATCTGCCATGCAGTGATTCAAAGGCAAATTGCCGGGTCGATTCTTTTAAACGAACCGGCCTTTTTTCGTTAAAAGCAGTATAGAATTCCATTGTTACCACATCCTTTTCATTGATGTATTAATAACATTATTTTATCATGTGATGATCAAAATTTCATTTAATATGCTATTATTATCATGTATCATATTATCATCGAGGTGATAAAATGGAAATTCATTCAATAGATATACAATATTTTGCGACGGCCTCTATGAATACATCCAATAATGGGCTAAAGCATGTGAAAAGTTTGCCATATTTATCAGTGGTACAAGCAACAGAAGGATTTTATGCAATCGGTATGGGATCTGATAATCAAGTCAAGCTGTGTGAGATGGGAGCTTTTATTGCACCGGCGTATCATATGCAGTATATTTCCCATTATACCAATTCAGTTACACACAATATGGCAGCCCATTGGATTTTTCTCGATGTCATTATCAACCATCAGTATCGTTTGGATGAGATATTTAACTTTCCCCTGGCTCTGCCAGAGAAATTTGAAAATGCCGTGTGCAAAATCATTGAAACTGTTGAGACCTTGGACTTTTTGTGCTTAAAACTCTCTGAGATTTATAAATTGATTCAGATTTTGATCGATATTGGTTCTCCTCAGGAGGTAGAAAACAATCGAGGCCATATGATTACTTCGTTTATTAAAAAGCATTTGGCTGAAAAGCTCTCTCAGGACATTTTAGCTCGAGAACTGAATGTATCTGTACCAACTTTGTACCGCATATTTAAACAAACCTTTAATATGTCGCCAGCTAATTATGTGAACAGTATCCGTCTGATGCAATCGGTAAGCCTTCTTGAAACAACTGATAAAACAATTACTGAAATCAGCGAAATGGTCGGTTTTTATGATCAACCCTTCTTTTCACGTTTGTTTAAAGATAAATATGGCATTCCGCCGTCTGAGTATCGTAAAAAAGTAAAACTGATTTAA
>CAYQCA010000138.1:0-10643 GCA_964415835.1 uncultured Clostridium sp.
TAATACCAAATAAATAGTATATAAAATAAAAAATGCTAAGCTGGTATTTTAAACCACTTAGCATTTTTATTTATTTAAATATTAAATTCATGTTTAATTGCCAGTATAGCTTTATCAATATCCTTCTCATAAATAAGATATGATATCTCAACCTCTGATGTAGTTACAAGTTTAACTTCAATACCGTTTAAAGCAAGCAATGTAAAGAGTTGGGCGGCCACACCGGGTATGTTTTTCATTGCTTCGCCAAAAACAGTAATTTTAGTATTATCAGAGTCAATTTCAATTCTCAGATTAGGAACGCTTGTTTTAAAGGAATTTAACAAACTTATTACTTTAACAATATTCTCAGCCGGTAAACTAAACGAAATATTAATTTTCCCTTTGTAGGGAGGGGCTTGACTAATCATATCAATATTTATTTTTTCACTGGCAATCTTACTGAAAATGTTCGAAATAAGGTTCATATCGTTCGGAAGATTATCTACGGTTACTAGTGCTACATTGTAAACGGTAGTGATACTTGTAACTGGCTTTCTGGACATAAAACCCTCCAAATCCTACGCGAGAAACGCGTATAAAACAATATTAATTTGTTTCCGCAATAAGGTCTGACATTGAATATAAACCTGGCTTCTTCGACGCAATAAACATGGAAGCCTTCAATGCTCCGACTGCAAAAATTTCCTTTGACATTGCTATATGGTTTATCTCAATAATCTCATCATTTCCGGCAAATATAACTGAATGGTCACCCACAATAGTACCACCGCGCACAGCATGTATGCCGATTTCCTGCTTGCCGCGTTTTTTTCTTCTGGAATGTCTGTCGTACATATACTCACACTTTTCTTCCAGAGACTCGTTGATTGCATCCGCTATAGCGAGAGCGGTACCGCTGGGCGCATCAATTTTTTGATTGTGATGCTTTTCTACTATCTCAATATCAAATTGTCCGTCTAACACTTTTGCAGCTTTTTTGACAAGGTCAATAAGTAAGTTAACTCCAAGAGACATGTTTGCCGAGAAAAAGACAGGAATTCTCTTTGGAACATCATTTTTAAGGCGGCTGGTTTGCTCAGGAGAAAGACCTGTTGTAGCAACTACAATAGGAATCCTTTTCTCTTGTGCATATTCAACCAATCCATCAAATGCCTTTGGATTTGAAAAATCAATAATCGCATCTACTTTTACATCACAATCATTTAGTGAAGTAAAAACAGGGTAGGGGTTGGAGATATTGTTACTTATATCAAACCCTGCGGCAATCTTTAGCCCGTTGAAATTTTCAGAAAGTCTGGTAATAACCTGACCCATTTTTCCGTTGCATCCACTCAACAATATATTAATCATTCGCATTTCACATCCTAATCTATAAAATTTTATGCTAATAGTCCGTATTTTATCAATTCGTTCCTCAGATATTCCATATTCTTATCTGACATATCTACTAAAGGCAATCTGCAGCTACCAACATTCATTCCAAGCAAGTTCATTGCAGCTTTAATTGGAATAGGACTTACTTCAACAAACAGAGCCTTTATTAAATCTAGTGTTTTTAACTGCATTTTTCTGCTGCCTTCGACATCGCCAGCTAAGTATTTTGCAACTATATCATGTGTATCCTTTGGTATAATATTTGCCATAACCGAAATAACGCCTTTTGCACCCATGGACAGGAAAGGAACTATAGCTCCGTCTTCTCCTGAATATATGGTAATATCATCACCACAGAGATTTACGATGTCACCAACTTGTGAAAAGTTACATTCTTTCACTGCGACGATGTTATCGATTTGTGACAGAGCTTTAATTGTTTCCGGAGCTATGTTCAGGTTTGTTCTTGATGGAACATTATACAGTATGGCAGGAATTTTTATACTGTTTGCTATAAGCTTAAAGTGTTCAAACAAACCCTTTTGAGTGGTCTTATTATAGTATGGTGTCACAGTTAAAATTGCATCAGCACCAACCTCCTCGGCGTATTGGCTGAGCTCGATTGCATGAACAGTGTAATTGCTGCCGGTGCCTGCAATTACAGGAATTCTTCCATTAACCTTCTCTACAGTAAATTTTATTGCTGCTTTATGTTCTTCATCATACATTGTGGAAGCCTCACCAGTAGTACCGCAAATAATGATAGCATCAGTGCCTTCTTTAATCTGAAACTCAATTAACTCGGAAAGCTTATTATAGTCAGTACCTTCATTTGTAAATGGGGTAACAATTGCAACGCCTGATCCTGTAAAAATTGGTTTTTTCATAGATTACACCCTTTCAATTTGAATTTTAAAGTATATTACAAGCAAAATAAAAAACGTTAGCATGGAGCCAACGTCTGTTTAACAAATTATAACTATAAATTATAATAAACAGATAGCGCTCCACCATTATTATAAATCAATTGCTTCAAGCAAACAACCAAAAGGCCCTGTGAATTGATTTAATGATGACAGTCACAAAGCTATTAACTTTGAAACCAGGCATTGCAATAAAGTTATGGGTATCTGCAGCTGCCTTCGGCGTTTTTCCCTTTCTAGTCAAATCGTTAGACCCCAAAATCTTCATTGCCTATACTCTTAAAAAACGCACCTCTACCTAAATTCAAGCAATATTCATTTTTTTAATAATATCATTGGTGATATGAAGTGTCAATGTTTTATCACTAATATGTATGATAATACTGGTATTAAATATTGTATGCTACATATTTCATTATTGTTACAATTTTGTGATTAGAGGGAGGTATATGTTATAATAGTTGTCAAATATACTTACGAAAAATGCAGAAAAGTGAAGGAGTTTGTTACTAATGAAAAAATTTTGCTTATTCTTAAGCATGTTATTACTGTTTTTGACGTCACCTATTAATAAACCGGGGATTTCAGCAGTAGAAGCCGTTCCTATAAAAGTCGGTCTATATTATAATTCAAAAGCCCAAAGTCAAATAAATATCAGTGCTGATAAAGGAGTAGCTTTTAACGCATATGACGCTCAGGCAAACAAATACTATTCCGTTTTCAATTCAGCAGCAGGAGAAGCTGTAAATATAATAAAAGACGGCTACTTTATTAAAAACGGTACTGTTTTAACTCCTTCAGACGTAAACAGTAAGCCGACGATGGGACCATTTCATATTCAGATACAAGAGCTTTATGGATCATATAATGACGCTGAAACAGCTGTTAAAGGCTATATGGAAAAAGGTGTACCGGCATATCCTGTTTATACCGATTCGGGCTGGTATATCTGGACTGGCTTTTATATCAGTAAAGCAGCTGCTGAAGGTGCTATAGAAGGTATAAAATCAAAACTTGGTGAACAGACTTACTCTGTAATAGATATTTCTGCCACAAGAATATATGGAATGAATAGTTCCGGAGATGTACTTTTCATGTTTGCATCAGAGAAGAATCTTCTTAGAGGTAAGTCTTTATCTACTGCTGACCCAAATCCAATAATGATAGGAAGCAGTTTGTACAGAGGGCAGGTAGAATTTAAGAGACAGACCAACAGCGATATGACAATTATAAATATATTGCCATTTGAAGAATATTTATATGGTGTTGTGCCCAATGAAATTGAAGCATATTCCCACGTAGAGGCACTTAAGGCACAAACAATTGCAGCCAGAACCTATTCGTATAAATCCATAAACAAGCATTCCTCATATGGATTTAACCTTTGTTCAACTACCGATTGTCAGGTATACCGCGGTTACAGTTCAGAGAGTGCTGCTACAAATAAGGCTGTGGATGCGACGAAAAATATGGTTGTAACATATAACGGTGCTTTAGCTGAAACGGTTTTTTCTGCTTCAACCGGTGGGAAGACAGAGGCAGCTGTAAATGTATGGGGATTTGATGTTCCATATTTACAGAGTGTGGAGGATAAATATGAATCCGGAAAATCATATATGTATAACTGGAACCTAACATTTACTGTAGATGAGATAAGCCAGAAACTTAAAAACTATAATGTTGGCAATGTTACCGGAATAGAAATAACAAAATATTCCCAGGCGGGAAGGCCTATAGAGCTGATTGTAAGAGGTACTTCAAATTCTCAGGGTGTAGTGATATCCAAGAATGGTTGCCGTACTTTTTTAAGTTTGTACAGTCAATGGTACACAATGACTACAAATGCAGATATCAACATTTCTGTAAATGGTCAAAATGCTAAAACGCAACTAAGTCAGGTCAAGGTTATCACTGCCAATGGTGAAGCAAAGTTTTCCGATCCAAACCAGTCTATTACTATAGTAAGCGCTGATGGTACAAGGTCCTCAGTTTCTGTAAGCCCAACACAGTATAACTTTACCGGAAAAGGATGGGGTCATGCAGTGGGTTTAAGTCAAGAAGGTGCAAAGGGAATGGCAAATGCCGGTTTTACATATGACCAGATATTGGCGCATTATTATCCCGGAACTAAAATAGGATTAAAGAATTAATAGTATTGAACTTTAAGAACCGAAGCTAAAAATTGCTCCGGTTTTTTATTTTTACATTTTATTTGTAGGGAAAAATTGATAAGTCACTTTTAATAAAAACCGTATGGTTAAAAAATATATGGTTAAAATAATTCTGGTGAAAGCGAGGTGATAAAGTTGACTGTACAAAGCGATTTACAAAAAGCAGTTGCAGCGTGCGAATCCGCAAAGGGCACTTATAAAGTTATGGCAGAATCGACAGATGATAAATCTGCAAAGTCAATGTATACTGAAATGAGTAGTGATCTGGAAAGACATCTTAGCTATTTAAACGGCAGGTTAAATTATATTACACAAGCTAATAGCCTAAATCAGAGCCAGCAATCTTAATATTAGATGAATTTGTTACGGTAGAGTTTAAAAAGCCAAGTTGTTGGGAATAGAACACAATTGCTTGGCTTTTTGATTTCTGCTTCCCAAATATAAAATAAGCTGTTAAGTCAGCCGCTAAAAAAAATATTATATTATATTAACTACTGTACCAATAGGAACTAGGTTACTTAACTCAATAGCTTGGTCATTAAACATTCTTATACAACCGTTAGAGATGTTTTTACCGATAGAAGAAGGATCATTTGTACCATGAATTCCATAATCTCCATTAGGCGCGTTTAAACCTAACCATCTTGCACCAAATGGGCCACCGGGATTTATAGCACGATTGATTATTTTAAAAGTTCCCTTTGGTGTAGGTGTTGACGATTTACCGACAGCAACCTTGTATGTCTTGTAAGCGATATTATCTCTAAATAGTGTAAGAGTATGTGTTTGAGTATTAACTGTAATACGGTAATTGGCTCTGTTTAACTTGTTTAATGGATTGTCAAACATTTTTTTGTCTCCAAATATACTACTTATAATAATATAAATATTCGTGGCTTCACTAAAGGGTTCATTTAATAGCAGTTTTTTAAGATTTAGGTCCTGAAAGGTATTTTTATACTATAATTTATTAATTCAACAGATATTATTAAAAAAAACCGATGGCTTATTAAAAGCCCTCGGTTTATGTTCCATAAATTTACTTCAGAAAGAACTCATTATAAAGTGAAATTACAGCCTTTTTTGCTGCTTCCTGTCTGACTGCAAACATCATTGTAATCTCTGAAGAACCTTGATTTATCATTTCGAGGCTGATTGATGCTTTTGCCAAAGCAGAAGTTGCTCTTGCTGCGGTTCCTACAGTGTTTTTCATACCTTCACCAACAATGATTATCAGAGCAAGATTATGATCAATTGTAACATCATCACATTGCAATTCATTTTTTATACGATCTATAACTCTCTGTTCAGAGCCTTCTTTTTTAAATTGGCTCTGCTTCAAAATTACAGATATATTATCTATGCCTGAGGGAGTATGTTCATATGAAATGCCTTCTTCTTCTAATATTTGAAGGAGTTTTCTACCAAAGCCGATTTCTCTGTTCATCATAAACTTACTTACATAAATGCAACAGAAACCGGAATCGCTGGCGATACCAACTACTTGATTGGGTGAATAATCTCTTGTAAGAGATATTTTTGTTCCCGGTGCAGAAGGGTTGTTTGTATTTTTAATACAAACAGGCACTCCTGCCATGAATACAGGAACCAGAGTATCCTCATGCAAAACAGTAAAGCCTGCATAAGATAATTCTCTCATTTCTCTATAGGTCACTTCAGGAACCGGAGCCGGATTGTGAACAATACCCGGGTGAGCAGCAAAAACAGAATCAACATCAGTAAAGTTTTCATATAGATCAACCATTAAAGCTGCTGCTAATATTGAACCTGTAATATCTGAACCACCTCTGGGGAAGGTAGCAACTTTTCCATCCTTTGTATAACCAAAGAAGCCGGGGAATATAATTATACCGTCAATTTTACTTAAGTAATTTTTCAAATTGTTATAAGACTCAGGCAAAACCTGAGCATTGCCGAATTCATCACTCAACAACAGACCGGCATCCTTTGGATTCACATATTCAGCCTTTTGACCGATGCTTTTTAAGTATGCAGCGACTAATTTAGCGCTGTTATCTTCACCTGCTGCCTTCATCGCATCCATAAACATACCTTTATGGCTGGTATCAAGCTTTAATCTGTCTTCCAGGTCAGTTCTTATCATATTAACGATTTCATCGCCAAGATTGAAATCGTTGGCTATTTCCTTAAATCGCTCAACAACAGCTTCAAGTTCAGCATTGGCATTACCATCAGCTAAATGCTTTTCTGCACATGCTATTAATAAATCAGTCACTTTGGTATCTGCCTTATCTCTTTTTCCCGGTGCAGATACAACTACTATTTTTCTTTCGCTATCGGATAGAACAATATTACAAACTTTTTTAATTTGTTCTGCATTAGCTAAAGAGGTTCCTCCAAATTTCGCTACTTTCATTCTGAATCCTCCATCCATTTATCAAAAATTTACACTTAAAGTAAAAAGTATACTCAATGTATATATAAGGAACAGCTAAACAATAACTCCCCACTTTTGCAGTGGCTAATTTCCAAAATTGCGTCGTTGTCGTCGGTCACAATACGACCGGTATTGCTTCTTCCTCCGCCTTGCACTTTCGAAAATTTTCTCACTGCAAAATCGGGTTTTATTATTTAACTGTTCCTAATACAGATTTGTATCTCATAAATTATACAAAAAAAGATTATGCATGGCAATAATATTTGTAATATAAACAATTATAATGTATTATATTTAGTGTTCTTTTTACTACAGAATATTCGGAGGAGCATAAAAAAGTGAATTTGCATGATTTTGACTACCATCTGCCCGAGGAGCTTATAGCCCAGCACCCAATTGAGAAAAGAGACATGTCCCGATTAATGGTTCTGGATAAAAAGACCGGTGAGATTGAACATAAGGTTTTTAAGGATATTTTAGACTATTTCAACGAGGGTGACTGCCTCGTTCTAAATAATACAAGAGTTATACCTGCCAGATTGCTCGGGGAAAAAGAGGGCAGCGGTGGAAAGATTGAATTTGTCTTGCTGAAACGAGTCAGCGGTGATGACTGGGAAGTTATCTTAAGACCGGGAAAGAAAGCAAAGCCGGGTGCGAGATTTGTTTTTGGAAATGGTGAATTAAGAGCAGAGATTCTTCAAGTTCTTGATGAAGGAAACAGGCTGGTCCGATTTATTTACGAAGGTGTTTTTGAGCAGATACTTGATAAAGTAGGTTTAATGCCGTTGCCGCCGTATATAACTGAAAAGCTCAAGGATCCTGAACGGTATCAAACGGTATATGCCAAATATAATGGTTCAGCCGCAGCACCGACAGCGGGTCTGCATTTTACAAAAGAGCTGCTCAGTGAATTGCAGAAAAAAGGTGTAAAATTAGCATATGTAATGTTGCACGTAGGCCTGGGAACTTTCAGACCTGTAAAGGTTGAAGATATTACAACGCACAAAATGCATTCAGAATATTATTCAATAGATAAGGCTGCATGTGATACAATAAATGCAGCAAAGAAGAATGGAAATAATGTTGTAGCGGTTGGTACCACAAGCTGCAGAGTTCTGGAAACTGTAGGGCGTAACGGAGAACTAACGCCATGTGACGGTTTTACCGATATTTTTATCTATCCGGGATATGAGTTTAAAATCGTAGATAGGCTTATAACAAACTTCCATTTGCCGGAATCTACATTAATAATGCTTGTAAGCTCTTTAGCAGGTAGGGATAATATTTTACATGCGTACTCTGTTGCTGTTGAAGAGAAATACAGGTTCTTCAGTTTCGGAGACGCTATGTTAATTAAATAGAAGCTAGAAATCAGAAGCCAGAAGTCAGAAGAAGGAAGTCCGGCTATGCCGGACGGAATAATAAAAGCAAAGGCGGTAGTTACAAGATGGAGGATTTTTATGGCAGCAGTCACTTATGAATTAATCAAAACATGTAAACAGACCGGGGCAAGACTTGGCAAAGTCCATACACCTCATGGTTCATTTGACACACCTATATTCATGCCGGTAGGAACTATAGCGACAGTGAAGGGCATGACTCCCGAAGAATTGAAAGAGATAGACGCCAGAATAATACTAAGCAACACATATCACTGCTATTTAAGACCTGGACAGGATATAGTAAAACAGGCAGGAGGACTGCATGGTTTCATGAACTGGGACAGACCGATACTTACAGATAGCGGTGGGTTTCAGGTATTCAGCTTGAGCGGGCTGCGAAAAATAACAGAGGAAGGCGTAACCTTCAGATCACACATAGATGGCTCCAAGCATGTTTTTACCCCAGAATCTGTAATGGGAATTGAAAATGATTTGGGTGCCGATATTATTATGGCCTTTGATGAATGTGCACCATATCCTGCTGAATATGATTACGTTAAAAAATCTATGGAGAGAACCACCAGATGGGCAAAAAGATGTAAGGATGCTCATACCAATACTGAAAAACAGGCGCTTTTTGGTATAATCCAAGGCGGTATGTATAAGGATCTGCGTATAGAGAGTGCTCATCAACTGAAAGAACTGGACTTCCCTGGTTATGCAATCGGAGGCCTTAGCGTTGGAGAGCCAGCCGAGCTAATGTATGAGGTTTTGGATTACACTGCTCCACTAATGCCTGAAGACAAGCCAAGATACCTTATGGGAGTGGGGACACCGGATTATTTGATTGAAGGTGCAATCAGAGGTATTGATATGTTTGACTGTGTTCTTCCGACCAGAATCGGTAGAAACGGTACTGCATTGACCAGCCAGGGCAGAGTAATAGTTCGGGATGCAAAATATTCCAGGGATTTCACAAAACTAGATCCTGAATGTGACTGCTATGTCTGCCGCAACTATACAAGAGCATATATAAGACACCTGCTCAAGTGCGGAGAGCTGTTGGGATTGAGATTGACTACATGGCACAACCTATATTTTTTAATTAACTTGATGAAACAAGTTAGACAAGCTATAATGGATGATAGATTGGGTAGCTTTAGGGATGAATTTTATCTCAAATTTGGTTACACTAAGAAATAATCAATTGATTAATACAGCTATGCTGTGTTAAATAAATAATTACATTACGGAGGTTAGTTTATATGGATTTATTAGTTGGATTTGTCCTACCTATGGTGTTAGTTTTTGGACTTATGTATCTGATGCTTATTCGTCCTCAGAAAAAGAAAGAAAAGAAGACACAGGAAATGCTTAATTCATTGCAGGTTGGTTGGGCTGTAACAACAATAGGAGGTATCGCTGGTAAAATAGTAAACATAAAGGATGATGAAGTAACTATTGAATCCGGTGTTGAAAAAACCAAGATACTGGTAAAACGTTGGGCTATTAAAGATATAGTTAAACCTGTTGAGGGTTAAACTACACTTTTTGAATTATTTAAATTGTTTGTTCTAAGTGGCGTGCCTCAAAAATAAAATATACTAAAAGCATTCTAGTATATTTTTGGAGGTACACTATGTCGGGGCAGACACCTGTATTTAAAAAGTCGCTTGATGAACATGTAAACCTATTAAGGGTTGTAAAGGGATTAATTATTTCTTATTTAATAACATTGCCATGCTTTTTAGGATTCGCATTGGTTCTGACTTATACAGATTTTCCTGAAAAGCATACATATATTGCTGTTCTTATTACAACTGTTATAAGTGTATTGGTAGCATCTGCATACTCTACAAAGCATGTTAAGAGTAAAGGATGGATGAATGGCTGCTTTGTCGGAATATTGTATGTGGCCATATTATATTTGGCCAGCAGCCTTGTTTTAATGAATTTTGCCATTGATGTTCAAGTGCTTTTAACGGTTGTAATTGGTGCAATTGTTGGCTGCCTGGGGGGCATATTCGGAATAAATTTGCGTTAGCTGTTCTTTTTGCATTTTCAAAATATATCGCTTTTCAAATGAAATAAGATATGCTATAATCGGCTAAGAAAAAGGCAATTTGTCTTTTTAACTAGGGGTGCGCAGACGTAGTCTGCGGAGCCGAAGCCGAATTCACTTCGGCATAGGCGATACATTAAATTGATTAAATGGGAGGTAAATATGAAGCATATAAAAACAATTAATAATGCTACATTAAAAGATAGTCTTGCAAAAGGTGGATGTGGAGAATGCCAAACTTCATGTCAGTCAGCTTGCAAAACATCTTGCACAGTTGCAAATCAAAGCTGCGAAAAGAAATAAAAGTTT
>CAYQCA010000139.1:0-10629 GCA_964415835.1 uncultured Clostridium sp.
CTCTCCACCTTTGCTCCGGCTAATGCAGCAAGGCTTACAGTCCTTTGGGAATAGATCCCTGATATCTGAATTTCATTAATAAACGCAAACAGATAGGTTCCGTTTTCAAGCATATTTGTATGAGGATTTTGGTTTATATTTACTTTACTATTATCTTCCGAGGCGGACCAATATTGATCAATAACCTGATTAATCCTGTCCTCAAGCTGTGAAGGTATATTAACTATCCCCTGATATACATCTCCTTGATTTACCTTTATAATATAATTCAACGTATTGTTATTAGTATAAGTAGTACAGACAAGTAGATTTGAATTTATGTTCAAGCCATCAAGTTTGCTATTTTCGCCCATGATAGACAGCAATATTTTTGTAGCCGTATCTATGTCTATTTTTATATTCTCAAGAGATTTCTGTCCTGTCTCTTCTAAAAATCCACTGGCTAAGCCGGCTCTGCTCTCGTCTTTGCTTAATTGCTGTACTGCTGCCGTAACTGCATAATCCATTGCCTTGGAAATATTATTTCGCTTATATGTATAAATTGAATAATCTACAATATTTATTAAAATTGTTAAGCTCAAAAGCAATATAGCCAAACCTATAAACAAAGTTCCCAGCCCTCCGCCACGGTCATTTTTAAATATCGTGTTATTGATAGAGCTTAATATTTGATTAATTCTCAGGCTGCTTTTTTTCAATTCTGCAGGTAGCTTTTGCTTTATAATATAGTTTTCCGCTTTCATCGTCCGAAAAATCCTCCGCTTTTGAGAATCTGCTCTCATTTTTAGATTGCACGTAAATACTGAATATTGCACCCCTGTCCAGGATTATTCCGGGAACATAAGTATAAACCGATGACAGAGAACCATCAGCTCGCAGGTTGCCATATTTAAGAATAATACTACTATCATCAAAATCTCCAAGCTTCTTTAGTTCTTCCAACAATCTTGACTTGTCATTGATAGTCATTACTCCGGTTATCATAACCTTGTGAGCCACACTGTCTACCGTATTCTTAATATATCTCTGCCTGGTATCGAATTCATAGAACGTTACAGATTTAATAAATAGCAGAGCTATTAATGGAATAATAATTAAAAACGCATATATTTTGTTCATGCTAACCTCTCTCCTGGTAAACCCTACTTTTTAATCTCAAATGCCCAATATGCCAGATATGTCGGCACATTGGGCATTAAGAGAATTTTAATTACTTGTTATGTTGTCATTTAAGTTTCTAACAGATTGATAAACCTTGCCTCCCGATTCAGATATCAGCTCTGCAACCGGAATTACTGTACCTAGAACTAATGCTACGCATAATGCAAACATAATGATGGCTATTATAATATTTTTCATATTAATCTTCCTTACATTTGAATTCTACTACCTTATCGGAGTACTTAATACGCCAATTTTTGTATCGACATCATCAATCTGTGATTCAACAGCAACCCCGTTTTCTTTTCCATGGTTCGCTAAAGGTAAGATAACTGCAATAAATAGGGCCATGGCTATAGCAAACATTGCAATAGATAAAATAATTTTTTTCATGTTCGGTATTCTCCTTTATTTTTTATATTAGCAGCGGAAATTTACTCCGCTAAAAAACTGTTACCTTAATATCTGTTCAATCTTCGGTAAAGCAGCCTGACCTTTTATAACCGCACTGTTTCCGGTTTCCCTGCCATGTTGAAGCAGTGGAATTATTACTCCTATAACAAGCGCAAGCGCAAGGGCAAGCATGGCTATCGTAATTACAATTTGTTTCATATCTTTTCCCTCCGTATTAGCACAATGATTAAATAAATTCAAAAGCTTTATAAACCACATCCAGCATTGGCCGCAGCATTAGCATCACCAGTTCATATACCAGCGGGACTATACTTAGAAATGCTGCCAGGTCAATAAAATCCAAAGTTTCATCTGCCGTGATAATTATTGCCTCATCCCTTTCTATTACTTCTCTCTCAAGTATCTGTAATGCTATTTCCTTGTCGGACAAACTGTAAATTTCCAGTATTTCTGCCAGCTTACTCAAGCTTTTGATGTTTTTATTCCGAAGGTAATTAAAGCCTTTCCTTTTGTCGTATTTAAATATTCTTATAAATTCACAAAGTGGTACGGAATAGATTTTGGAGGACTTCTCCATTTGTTCGATAATATCGATGGTTTTAATTCCGTCGATTCTGGCCAGAAGTTCGAATATGTATTCCAGCTTTATTATCTCTTTTCTATAAACGCAGCCTCTTAGAAGCCACCTTAATAAGAGAAATAGTTCCGGTAGAAAAAATGACCCTAACAGCATCCATATATGAAATGTTTTGAACACCTGAATATCCTTTATTTTCTGTAGCTTTTGTATAAACCAATCGGTATTTTCACTAATTAACCGATTATCGGATGTATTGAGGAACTGAGTAATTCTTGTCTCTAGCAATACACGGTTTTCTTCATCACTGGAATTTAAAAGCCTTCTTAATCCTATGTCTTTTCTTATCTGTTTAAATAATTTGTAATTTGAACTATCAAATAAATCTTGCCGGGAATTTAAATATTCAAAGTTTTCGGTGGAGCTGACAATCAATTTAATTTCAAATGCTGCATTGGTGATTCCTATAACTATGATTAAAACAGCACATATTAAAGTGCATGCAAATTTAATAATGTAGAACTTTTGAAGATCAAGAGCCGACTCACTATGCTCAATAAGTCTTAAGGCATACTTATTGGGTAAGCTCGACTTATCACGAGTAATAAAACCAAGAAGCTGTCCAAATATTCTGTTTGAAACAAGCTTATCAAAAATGCTATTTCCAGTATTTTTTCGACTGTTGCCTTTAGGCAACTTGAGCACTTTAAAAGCTATTCCTATAACAAGTAAACATATGCCCCAAAAAATTAAGAAGAAAAATTTTAAAGATAACATAACTAAAACCCTCGTCATAATCTCCGTAAAATTCTTACGGTTAATAGTGCCCCAAGTGAATAAAGTATTATCCTTGCAAAGGATGATGTCGTGTCATAATACAAGCCAATATTTGTTCCTAATATAATTTTATTTAAGAAAATAATAGTAGGTAGGCTGAAAATACTGGCTGCAAGAGCAAAAAATTCATACCATATCAACCGCTTATTCTTCTTTTTTTCTATGTTGTTGTACCTTGTAATAGTCTTATTAAGCTTATAGAGCTGCTTTATAAGCTCTCCTCCATTTTCACGATAATTCATGAGCAGAGCAACAAATATATTGAACCAGGGGTCATTCAATCTGTCTCTGACTTTGCTGAGACTTTTATTCAGATCCGAACTGTCTGATACTTTTAGTATTATATTTCCCAGCCTTTTGTCTATATTTTGTGAGCACTCTAAAAGGGCAGGCTTAATTCTGTTGTGAGAGATAAAGCTACTCCTGAAGCTATCGATAAGCACAGGAATTTTCAATTTCAAGTTGTATTTCATATAATCGATTATCAGAGTAAATATGTAATAAGGGACCATAATACATAGAATAAGTGTTATAAGCTTTGTGTACCATAAATTCAGAATCATATTTATTGAGCTGAAGAGCAGCAGACCTGAGGCCGGAATAAATATTGCAGCTATTGCAACGGTTCTTCTTTGTACAGCCTCCTCCAGCATAAAATAAGATAAAGAGTTATTTAATTTCTCGGAAAGAATTTTTAATGGATACCTATTAGTCAAAATTTCAATAAAACTTAGCTTTTTAGAATTCTTTATTCTATTTAACTTTTTATTTTTCTCAGAAAAAGACTTAGAATATCGTGAGATATTAAGGCCAATTAAAAATAGCAATGTCCCTGTTAACACCGTTATATAGAGCATAATTTGGTCTCCTCGGGGTATTGGTCCAAATTAAAAAGCCTCCATATCTCTTCTGCATCTTCCCGGGTCATTTCATACTCCATGCAGGATAGCAGCTGTTCCTTTGATATGCCATTACTATTTGCCAAATACCTGCCTGTTTCTTTATCAAATATAAATAGGTCATTAATTTGAAAGGACATGTTTTCTTCATTAGCTAAGACCTCTGATACTTTATATACATATCTTTGACCGTTTTCCCTGTCAAGTTTTATATGTACTACCAGATCAACTGCATCGGCCACATCAAACTGTGCCTCCCTGAAATCTGTATAATAGCCTGTCTGCATCAAAAGCTGCCTTAAGTCATGAATCATTCTGCGTGTGCTTGAGGAATGAAATGTAAATAGACTTCCTCTTGCCTGTCTCAGCATAGCCTTGACCATTTCGAAGGCCTCGTTTGAATTTCGCACTTCACCGTATATAACTATATCACGGTTCAATCTAAAAAATATTTCGGTAATGTCTGAGGGTTTAAATTCTTTTGTATACTGCAGTTCAACTATATTTTTTTGGGGATAATTTGAAGAAATATTAAGTTCATGGATATTTTCTGCCAAGCCAATACTTATGTCCTGGTCAAGCTTTTTAATAATTAATTCATCAGCAGCGGTAGTTTTACCCGAACCCTGTTCACCTATGATAGCTACGTTTCTTCTACCCTTTGCGGCAAGAATTTCTATAATCCTTGAGATCCTTTCCTCGACAAACCTGCTTCTGTATTTGGTCAGTTCATTCTTAGATGCAAATAAGCGGATATTTACCACATAATATTTTGACAGCGGCGGCCTCAGAGCTGTGACCCTTGCACCATTGTTTAAAATTGCATAAACCAGTGGAGCTCCGGCGTTTATTTCCTCTCTCGCTGTAGATGTAAGTCTGTTTTCTATTACTTTCCTGTAGCTTTCCTCATTCTTGAACTTAAACTTTGGATTTGGTATATGTCTTTTTATACCGTTATATTGCAGCCAAACATAGTCAAACCTTGTGCAGGCAACCTCATTTAGTCCGGGATCAAAGATCAACTCGTCCAAAATTCCATACCCAAACACCTCTTGATATATAATCTGGGTAAGTTTTTGAAGTTTCATATCATAATCATCTGAAGGATCAATGGAATATTTCTTTAAGTAATTCATTATCTCGTTATCAATGGGCTTTACATCATAGTCGGAAATTTCTCCAAAATAGATATTTTCAAAATAATTAATATGATATTGACCGATTAAATTATCAATTGTTTCAGCATTAATCAATTCCGTTTTTTCTATCAGCAAAAAGTAAATGCTGTTTTGCATGAATTCTCTTGCCTTTATACTGCCATCTGTTGCCAAAAGCTTCTGAGCTTGCCTTGTATCTGCAAGATAATCTGAATTATCCTCACGGACTTCCTTTATACTATTTATGCCGCTTATTCTTAGCTCATCTTCAATATAATCCAATAAATCCTTTAAGCTTAGTTTTTGAATCGTTTTCATTTTTACACTCCGTAGGTATTTTTAAAATATGCTGCTGATCAGGTTTTTAAGATACCGTAATGGCCTTTCTTTAATAAAGCTGTCCGGCGGCTGACTTAGTCCAAGCGACTCAAGAATGTACCTCGAAACATGGCGGATAGAAGTATTGCATTCTGTCTCACGCTGAAGGTACAGATGCAAGCTGTCTCTATTTTTCATTTCCTGCAAAGTCTCGCAATATTCTACCTTATACATATTTTTCAACGAAAATCTCCGCTTTATATCACTATGTCTCGGATATATATTTCTATATTTTGATACTATATATATGATTTCCTGATTATACAAATTGTTTTCTTCCTCCAAACGGCTTAATCCCTGTATACTCTCATTGTCCTGGACAAAAAGTTTTAGAATAATGTCTGCTTTTTCCAACACGGCATTGGTCAATACATTTTCTTTACCCGAAACAGTGTCGAAAATAATTAGATCATAGCTTTCTTTTAGTTTTTCCAGAACTTTTTTAAAATTGTCAATGTTCTTCAAAGCATATGAATTTGTTGTACGATAAGTACCTATAAAGCTGATTCCGTTACTTTGGGGTATAATCTCTCCAACTATCGCTGCACTTTCATTCTCCAAAGTCTGATAGTTTATCAACTCCTCCAGACCAACCTCAGAAGTATTTATTTTAAACAATTTATATAGAAGGCTATATTTTAAATTTAAACAACAAACCAATATTTTTAAGTCCTTATTACCCATCTCTTTCATCTGATTTGCCAGAATGTATGTTATTACTGACTTCCCGGTACTTTTTATATCTGACCATAGAGCTACTATCTTACCCATAATAAATTCGACCTCCCTTAGACCCTGTTTAATATCTTATTCACAGTACAACTCATAAATCAACTTGCCCTGGCTGGTTGCAGTGTATATTTGTTGTCTTTCGTCAGCATTTAAAACAAGCTTCATATAAGCTTTCTGAGAATTCACTGCTGCTCCTGAACCCAGAGGTATACCTGCTTCATCTAGTATATCCAGAACTTTTACTTTTTCAAGTATTGTCTCTACAGAATAGCTGCCTTCTTTCTTTAAACGGATGTCAATGTATGAGCCTTTCAGAATTAGATTTGCCAGCCGCTCCTCCATATTTACAGGCAGAATAATTATTCGGTCATCATCCATATACCATTCTGTCTCTTCTTGTAGAATATTTGTCCTCAGGTAATCTTCTCTTAGTATTTTTACTTCAGCCCTCTTACCTATTACCTGATTAATATCTTCCGTATACAAATTGTGTGAAGCAGATTTCTCGATTTCTCTCATTTTTAAATGCTTTTTCTCTATTATGGCCCCCTCATCAATATCCACAGCGGCTACCACAACATTAATATGTTCTTCAAAGTCCAAAGGATATTTTCTGAAAACATATGAAAATAATAGAGCATTTATAATTAAGAATATTCCTAAACAAATAAACACTGTTTTTATAACTATTCTTTTGCCCATTAATTTGACCTCCATTTAAATGTGTTTTCCTGTTTTACTTAGGGGTGAGTTCTTTTGAAATGACCCGTGAAATTGCACGAATTAATGGTTTTGTGAGTAAACTTCCATAATTCATTTCCTCCTCAAAACAGTTATACATCCATTTGAGATAAACATTTTGGTCATAGGGCACTTCATATATCTGTGCTTCCATAATTAATTCCTGCAGCTGTTGAGAAATATATTTGTTCAAAAGTAAACTTTTCAGAATAGTCCGCGAGGCAAGCTCCCCGCTATAGAATTTATTAATTATGAAAGCAGTTCTTGATAATAGATTCGCTGCTATTTCTTGGTTATCCATGTATGTACCTATCCTGGATATATTTTCAGGATTCATGTCTGTAACTATGAACAGCTTATCCATATATTTCTCAATATATTTCAAGCGGGTTATGTCAACTTCAATGAATATATATGTGTATTGCCCGTGTAATTGTGCTAAATGCCTTTCAAATTGAAACTGTTCCGAACTGTTTGGGTTAATAAGACTTGTCAGATTAACGTATGATAGGAATCGGTTAATCTTTATTTCTGTGCCAGAAGCTTCTTGTTGTTCTATCCCTTTTGCCAGGCTTGCTGTAGCGCTTAAGTCGGCTATGCAGGCGGTAACCTGAGCACCTGTTGCTTTCTCTGCAAATGCTGCGGTTATGGTTGATACTCCTGTCCCCCTGGCACCGGTAATTGCAATAAGCTTTGAAAAATTTCTATGTTGTATTCGTTTTTCCGGGTTTTCATGAAGATTTGAAATTTTTCTGCAGTAATTTTGAAGTTCTTGTTTTAGTTCAGCCGCTGATTGATACCTTAACTGCGGCTTATGCTGTATACACTTTTGAAGTATTTGAAATAATTCATCTGATAAGAATTTTTTATATTGGTTATTATTGATTTGAGATGTTGAATTTATTGGATCTATTCCCGTCAAAAGCTGTATCAGAGTTATCCCAAGGGAGAAAATGTCACTTGTATAACTGACTGCCTCTCCCATGAACTGTTCCGGAGAAGCGTATCCTCTGGTTCCAATAAAAGTGGTATGAGATTTATTAGCTTCATTATATTCACTCGATATGAAAGTTGACACTCCAAAGTCAATAAGTTTGACAAACCCTTCCTCTGTGAGAATAATGTTATGTGGTTTCAGATCACCATAGACTATTGGGTTTGGTTTCTGCATGTGCAGGTATTCCAGAACACTACATAATTGAATTGCCCAGTCAACTACTCTTTGTTCTTCAAATTTACCTTTTTTGCTTAACTCTTTTATAAGGCTTGTACCTTCAATATAGTCCTCAATAATATAGATTTTTTCGTCATCCTCATACACATCGCATATTCTCGGAAGGGCCGGATGGTTTAGGCGCTTTAGAATTTCAGGCTCTATGTATCCACTAATAGATGTTTTTTTATCCTTTTGGATTTCCTTTATCGCCCAGAAGTTTTTTAACGCTTTGTTTTCTGCGAGAAAAACCTCTCCACACCCACCATGTCCCAATTTCCTTATGTAATTGTATTTTGAATAAAAAGAATTGTATTGCATGCGATCTCCTGCCTTATAGGCAAAATGTGTAGAAATAAAATAAGACGCGTATCTTGTAAAACTTTTCTAGTAATGTAAATTATAATCCATAATAATACATTTTGCAATAGTTATTTTGTATTTTTTGTAAGTTTTTATATTTTTTATATTTTTACTAGATACCCTCCAGATTAAACTCAGGAATATACTGAATATCAGACGAATCCCTTTCCTGGACATACCCGTTTTCCAGCCCCAACTTATACAAATGATTTACTACCTTTTCATATTCATGCCTTGTTATAGGTCTGTTGATTTCAGGGTACTTTTGAACCTCAAAATATGGAGTGTATTGGCTCATAATAGATACAAACACAGTTTTGGGCAAATTTTCAGCGATCCAATTCAATATATTTATACTTTCTTTTGTATGGCTTGGAAGTATCAAATGTCTTATAATGAGACCACGCTTTATTAAGCCTGATGAATCTATCACAGGGCTGCCAACCTGATTAAACATCTCCAGGATGGCCTTCTTACTGACCTCCGGATAGTCCTGTGCCCTTGAAAACTCTAACGAGGATTTCCCCGAGAAGTACTTAATATCCGGAAGGTATACATCAATCAGCCCCTCCATTGACTTTAACGTCTCCACAGTTTCATAACCATTTGTATTGTAGACTACAGGCACAGTGAGCAAACCTTGATCCTTAAGTGAAATAATTGCCTGTTTTATAGTATTTGTGTAATGAGAAGGGTTCACTAAATTTATATTATGTGCACCTTTATTTATCAACTCCACAAATATCTCCTGAAGCCTGCCAATTGAGATAACCTTTCCAAAGTTGCTCTGGCTGATATCATAGTTTTGGCAGAAGACGCATTTAAGATTGCAGCCTGAGAAAAAAACAGTACCCGAACCCATCGTACCGCTAATACAAGGTTCCTCCCACATATGAAGAAATGCCTTTGCCACTTTTGGTATATCGGGAACACCGCAGAAGCCTGTTTTATTTTCTCTGTCGACACCACATTGTCTGGGGCATATGCTACAAATCTCACCCATAAAAAACCTCCAAAACTATAATAAACAGTTTTTAGCAAATCCTTCTACTGTATTTACATTCCCAGTAAATAAAAATATAATAAAGCTTAGAGATGCAATAGTCAATAGGGATTCTGCTGCAAAAACTCTTTTTGTGCATCATTGAATCAAGTTTAAATTGGGGGAAAAATACTTATGCAGTTTAATACGGTGGGGTATGCTGAGCGTAAAAGCGTTTTACCTAAAAATATATTTCTGGCAACCATTTATTTAATAGTACTGATTATAGTCATAATAGGCATCGTGTCTTTTGCGTCAGCCTGGGATATTACTCACCCTAATAAGATAACCACTCCGCAGATTTCCTCAAATATTGCTCCGGATTATAGAAATGTTAGCTTTTATACTGAGTCCATGGAGAAAATAAATGGCTGGTTTTTTGAGTCTATCGGTTCCAAAAAAGCTGTTCTGATGGTTCATGGTTATGGTCAAAACAGATTGCAGTTCAATGAAGATACCTTTAAGTTAATTTCAAAACTTAAAAATGAGAATCTAAATGTATTAACCATAGATTTACGAGGGTCAGGCAACTCTTCAGGTTCAATTTCAACTTTTGGGAGAAATGAGACCGAGGATGTGTTAAGTTCAATTAAATATTTGAAACAGCAGGGCATGGAAAAAATAGTCCTGTTCGGTTTTACAACAGGTGCTTCCTCCTGTTTGTCAGCATTAACCGAAACCCCTTACAGAGACAGTATTATAGGTGTTATAGGAGACAGTCCCTATGCAACAATCGATAATTATATTGAATACACAATTGATTCAAATAACTGGCTACCTGACTTTCCTTTTAAGCACACTATCGGCTTCGCAGTCAAAAAGCTTGCCAAGGTCAATAGCAAAATGGATATAATTCCTAAAATACAGGATATTATCCCAACTCCGGTTCTGTTGATTGACGGGGCACAAAAAGAAATGCATGCATCATACAACACAAAGCTAATATACGAAATGTATTTTAGAAAAAATCCTGTTCACGCTAACTATTGGAATTCCGGGGCAGAAGAGTACGGTCAGAGCTTTATGAAGACTCCTGAACAATATACAAACAAGGTTATAGTGTTTATTAACGAATGTATTGATGAGTCTGAAAAAAGCAAGTAACCTCCGTTTTA
>CAYQCA010000140.1:0-2397 GCA_964415835.1 uncultured Clostridium sp.
GCCCGTAAAATAATGAACAGCATATGGGGCATGGGTCAAATGATGTACACAAAATTAATTGTTGTAGTTGATGAAACGGTAAATGTACAAAGGCTGGCAGAAGTTCGTGACGCTGTTTTGAAAAATGTTAATGGTTTGGACAGCTTGTTCCTATCGGAAGGACCGTTGGATGCGCTTGATCATTCATCAGATAAAGCCATGTTTGGAAGTCGCCTCGGGATAGATGCAACTGATACTGGCAGTAAACCGCTAAGAGATACCACTGATACATTCAAAATAATACCGGTACACAAAGAGAAGCCCGGTCAGGGAAGAGATATGTTGGAAGAGGCCTTGAAAAAGAGCCAACATAAATTCATCATAGCTGTTGACGATAATGTTGCTGTTGAGGACCTTTCAACTGTAATGTGGAAGGTATTTAACAATATTGATGCAAAAAGGGATTTGGTCCTATGGGAAAATCGTATAGGTATTGATGCAACAAAAAAGTGGAAAGAAGAAGGACTTACAAGAGAGTGGCCAAATGATATTGTAATGGCAGACTCTGTAAAACAGCTGGTAGACGAAAGATGGGACGGATATGGAATTGATAAAAATAACTAATAAACTGATTAATAAACTGAAGGAGTATGGAAAACTGGTTATGTTCTCGCATACTATTTTTTCGTTTAGTTTTGCATTAGTATCAATGGTTATTGCTGCAAAAGGGCTTCCTCAGATTTTCACATTGATTTGGATTGTGGTTTGCTTTATGGGGGCACGAACCGGTGCAAATGCCATTAATCGTGTGATAGATGCCGAAATTGATGCCCGTAACCCAAGAACCGCCGGCCGCCAAATACCAAAAGGGGAAATAAAGAAGAGAGAAGTCATTGTCCTTACGGCAATTTGCTTTTTGGTAATGCTTTTCGGTGCATATAAGCTGAATTGGATTTGTCTGGCCTTATCTCCGGTTGCCTTGTTTTTGCTGATTATTTACTCTTATACAAAAAGATTTACATATCTGTGCCATTTGATTCTAGGCGTTACATGTGCATGTGCACCGGTGGGAGCCTGGCTTGCAGTAACGGGGGAGTTCGCGCTTGTGCCTCTCATGATGGGGGCTGCAAATACATTATGGGTTGCAGGCTTTGACATTATATATGGCTCACAGGACTATGAATTCGACAGAGCCAATGGACTTAATTCAATTCCTGCTAAATTTGGTGTCAGGAATGCTTTGCTGATCGCAATGTTTTTCCATATTATAACGTTATTCTGCCTACTGGCAATAGGAGTTCTTGTGCCACAACTTGGTATTATTTATTGTATCGGTTTGGCTGTTATAGCCGGACTTTTTGTAGTAGAATATAAAATGGTTTCACCAACTAATTTAACTAACGTGAATATTGCATCGTATAATGTCAATCAGCTTGTAAGCATTGTTTTACTTGTATTTGGACTGTTGGATGCCTTTATTTAAAAACTAAACAAAAGAATAGGAAGGTACAAAATGAAATTCAGCGTTAAAATTTTATCAATACTTTTGGCAACTGTTATATTGTTTGCAGGATGTACTGCTCAAGGAGGGTCAGATAAGGGCCAAAAAGAAGTTATCCGAATTGGTATGATGTCTTCATCAGATGTTATACCCTATGTGCTGATTAATGAAAATGGACTGGGGGATAAGTACAATTTTGAGCTTAATCTGGAGGTTTTTACTTCAGCAAAGGATAGAGATGCGGCTTTTCAGGCCGGAGAGCTGGACGGAGTTCTAACTGACTATATCGGAGTATGTATGTATCAGAATGCAAAATTCGATGTTAAAATGACAGGTATAACAGATGGCGATTACATATTGTTAGCAGGAAAAAATACAGGAATTACGGATATTAGCCAAATTAAAGGAAGAAGCATAGCCATTTCAGAAAATACGCTTATCGACTACACTTTGTTTGACATTCTAAAAAATAATAACATGGAAAGTGATGCTGTAGAAAAGGAAATTGTGGCAAGGATTCCTGACAGACTTGAATTACTGCGTAACGACAAAATCGACCTTGGTTTAATGCCGGAACCATTCGCAACTCTGGCACTTAAGGATGGGGCAGTTTCACTGGGAAGTGCAAATCAGTTCGGATTATATCCTGCAGTGTCTGCATTTTCACAAAAGGCAATTGATGAAAAGGAAGAGGCAATCCGTAATCTGTACAAAGCCTATAACGAGGCAGTTGATTATATGAATAAGACTGATATAAGGAAGTATGAAAAAACAGTAATTGAGGCGGTAGGTTATCCTGAGGAAATGATAGGTAAAATTGAAATTAAACCATTCAGAACCAGCGAGCTGCCTCCTAAAATTGAAATAGAGAAAGCAATAGAATGGGCAAGTAATAAAGGCCTGTGTAGTAAGGATCT
>CAYQCA010000140.1:2497-10609 GCA_964415835.1 uncultured Clostridium sp.
AACACTTGCATTGAATCCCAAAATACATAAAATCGGTATCATACCGCAGAATTGCGGATTACTGCCATGGAAAACCGTGCAGCAAAATTGTTTGTTGCCGCTAAAAATACGAAAGGAACATATTGCTGAAAAACAGAAACTTGAAATAGAGAAAATATATAAGTCACTGGATATTGATAGGTTATTAAACAGATATCCCAGGGAACTGAGCGGAGGCCAGGTCCAAAGGGCTGCAATTGCCAGAGCATTTATACTGAGGCCGGATTTACTTTTGATGGACGAACCCTTTTCATCTCTGGATGCTATTACCCGTGAACAAGCGAGAGAACTCTTCTTGAAATTATGGGAAATCAACAGGCCTACTACAATACTGGTAACACACAGCATTGAAGAAGCACTCTATCTGGGAAAAAGAATAATAGTAATGGGTACACATATGGGTGAAATCATATATGAAATGCAAAATTCATTTTTCGGAAAAATGTACCCTGACAATGTTCAGTATTTGAAAGCAAAACAAATTCTGCATGAAAAGCTGAGAACCAAGGATGAAAGGGAGGCTGCATATGAATAAATTATGGAACCAATGCAAGACATTCTTTCAAGGCTTTTTGTTGATAAACCTGATTTGGTTCATTGCATCAGTACTATTGGATTTAAACGTCATACCGAATCCTGTAAATGTTTATAAAAGCTTTGCAAGAGTATTCACAGATAATGTTGGTATTCATATTTTATACAGTTTAAAAAGGATAGGAGCAGGCTTGTTACTGTCCCTTGCAGTTGGCGTGCCAATTGGAATTGTAATGGCCTATTCTAGAAGGGTTAATAAAATATTGTATCCGCTCATTTATTTTAGCTATCCAATACCAAAAACAGCACTGCTTCCGGTTGCAATGCTCCTTTGGGGGATGCGGGACGGGTCAAAAGTCGCAATTATATTTTTGATAATTGTATTTCAGGTAATTGTTTCAGTGAGAGATGGAGTTTACAATATTGACAGTTCCATGTACCAGGTAACAAAGAGTGCCGGGGCAAGCAGAGGTCAAATTATCCGGTATATAACACTGCCTGCAATTTTACCTGAACTGCTTACGAGCATTCGCGTCTCTATTGGAACTGCTGTATCCATATTGTTTTTTGTGGAAGGCTATGGTACAAAGTATGGCATGGGATATTATATTTTAGATGCCTGGTCAAGAATTAATTACATTGATATGTATATCGGCATCATTGTTATTTCAATTATAGGCTTTGCACTATTTGTTCTAATTGATTTTATAGCGGATAAGTTATGTAAAGGGTGATAAAAATGGATAAAAAAAGATTAGTAGTCGGTATAAGTGGTGCCAGCGGTGCTGTTTTGGGGATTAAGCTACTGGAAGCTATGAAAGAAAATGCTGAGTGGGAAACACACTTGATAATATCTGAAGGAGCTCAACAGACCATTAAACAAGAAACGGACTATGCACTTGAGGATGTAATCGCTATTGCAGATAAAATCTATGCTATTAAAAATATTGGTGCAAGCCTTGCCAGCGGATCATATAAAACAGAGGGTATGGTCATTGTACCATGCAGTATGAAAACAGTTGCAGGCGTTGCCAGCGGATACTCTGATAACCTTTTGCTGAGAGCAGCTGATGTTACGCTGAAAGAGGGGAGAAAGCTGATAATTGTACCGAGGGAGAGTCCTCTTAGTACCATTCACTTAAGAAACCTCCTTACACTAGCTGAAACAGGAGCTATGATAATACCTCCGATGCTTACCTACTATAACAAACCCGAGTGCATTGAGGATATGAATCGTCAGGTTGTAGCAAAAATTCTTGAAAAGTTTGGTGTTGAAATGCCGGGGAGGAAGGAGTATACAGGAGTTGCAGAAGTACAGGAGTAATAGAAGTACAGGAGTAGCAGAAGCGGGAAAGTCTGCTGCGCAGACTGAATAAGTAAAAGCAGAATGCAGAATTTAGAAGACATAGGAGAACTGATTCGCTCCAGCGTAATAATTTTGTAACTATATATTATTTTTACGGAACAGCTTCCTGATTAGTATAATACCTGATATCCCAATTTCAATAATTGATAAAACAAAAAGAACAAGGAAAGCAATTACAATAGCCCAAATCCAGCCGGTCGGTTCGATCTTGCCAGAGGCAAGCCCGCTGATTACAGCAATAACCTGACTGCCTACAAGAAATACCAGTGCAGCTACTAATCCGAAGCCAACAGATTTCCGATTAAGATGTGCACGCCAGGCTGCCCATAAAAGAAATCACTGTTCAATCCGATCTTCCTGCTTTTATTATATCATTATTTGCTTTAAAATAATAAATATAGAGTAACGAGACAATAAAATATAGTAAGTTGATTGCTGGGAGGAGAGATTTTATGTACCTCAATCCAATTCTTAAAAAGATGGGGTTCTCAAAAAAGGATAAAGCTCTGATTGTGCATGCAAATGATATTGGAGTAACGCAATCCTCTATTGATGCATTCCTTGAACTGACTGACTTTGGAACTGTAACCTGTGGCTCTGCAATAGTTCCTTCTTCTTGGTTTCCTTTAGTTGCAAAAGCTTATTTAAAAGATCCAAAGCTGGATTTAGGAATTCAACTAGCCTTTAATTGTGACGATACAACTAACCGCTGGAGACCTATTTCAACAGTCAATTCAGATTGCGGATTTATTGATGAAAACGGATATTTCAAACAGAATGCTCAGGAAGTCATAAAAAATGCCAATCCAAAGGCTGTTGCAGAAGAAATTGATTCACAGATAAGGACTGCACTGAACTTGGGACTTAAACCTTCTCATGCGGACTCTCATTCATTAACGTTGATTACGCCTCGGTTTGTTGATATTTTTATAGAGATATGGGAAAAGTATGGGATCCTTCCTGTGATATCGAACTATAATTATGATGATAAAAGCAATCCGATAATGCAGCAAATGATGTCTATGTTCTGCCTTCTTAAAAAAATTGATGCTGCCATTGATGATGGAATACCTGTTGTAGACACTATCACTACTATACCGTTTAATGTTATAAGCGATGTAAATGAGCGAATTTTATGCGTGAAGAAGATGATAATAGAACTAAGACCAGGTACTATCACACATTTTGCATTTCGTCCGTCTAAGGATACACATGAAACCCGTGCACTAAGCCATAATAGCCAGGCTTCAATAGCTGATTATGAAACATTTATTAAGAAAGAGTTAAAAGATTATATAAAAAGTTCAGGCGTTCATTTAATTAGCTATTCTGATATATTAAAAAATACATGAGGAATAAATAAGCACAGGCTTCCACAGTCTAGAAAGCCTATGCCATTATTAATTGTTTTGACTATCAACAAGTCCTTGTAGAGATTCTTTCAGAGTACTGAATTCGATTCCTTTGCTGGTTGCATAGTCTTTTATTTTAACTCCGTTAGAAGGTATTTTGTCATTGATTATTTTTTCTATCTCTTCCTTTTTAATTCCCCAGTCAAGCACTTCACCGAAAGTAGTGCTGCCTTTTATAACATTGCTGGTACCATCACTATTTTCAGCCTTGGAAGACTCTGCAGCTGTGGAAGCAGCCCCATTGGCAACAGTTTCAACCGGAGCAACTGTGTGGCTTTCAATATACTGAACCTGTTCGTCGGTAAGTGTAGCTTTACTTCTTAGTACATCTGCAGCAGGGGCAGGGAAGTAGGTGGTATCATTCAATGCTATAGGCAGCGAGCTATACAATGCCACAAATATTCTTACCGAATCGGTTCCGACTTCTTTTCCTTCGGCAGCTGATACTGTGTACATTGCCTCAAGATCCTTACATGCAAAGGAAGCATATACATTTGTATCTTTTAATGCAAAAGCTTTTCCCAGGTCTTCCAGTGGAATGCCAAAAAGCTCACTTATTTCGCCAAAGGTATAGGAGCCCCGTATATCATCAGGATTGTATTCACCTGCAAAATCCCCTTGAGTGTAGCGGGCGGGTTCCTTGGTAGTGGTAGTATGCCATAACCCTAATGCTGATGTAACACCGATGCCTCCAAAAATAGTAACAAGTATAATTACTGCAATTGCGGATTGTTTAATTTTCATTTACCGGTACCTCCTACGCTGAACTCTACAGTATCTTTTACAGGACATGCTGCATCACTTGTACACTTCATACAGCTTATGCACTGATGGTTTAAAACAGATTTTTTCTCAGATACTTTTATATTCATTGGACAAGCTCTGTCACAGGCTTTACAGTCAATACAGGTATATTTGTTTCGCTTTATTTTAAATAACCTGAATAAGTTGAAAATCCCTAGAAAAGCGCCATAGGGGCAGGCATATTTACACCATGGGCGTTCTATAAACAGTGATAATAGAATTGTTGCCCCAAGAATTAAATATGCAGTTATTGCGACTTCATTGGTCCAGAAGTTGAAAAGTGCATAATATGGATCAATATTTTGAAACATCAGTTTAGCGGTGGTGGCTGTATTATAAACGACCAACGCAAGAAGGATATATCTTGTAAAACGTAAGTACTTATCAATTTTAGCAGGTATAAAGTTATTGTAACGTTTTTTGAAAATTTTCCTACCTATTTTAGACAGCCATTCCTGAAAACTTCCCAATGGGCAGACCCAGCCGCAGATAACAGGGCCGAAGCCAATTGCCAGCATTATACCGATTAACATAAGGATAAATGAAGAATCGTGAATTTTCTGTACAAATGTTCCGGAGGTGATAAACTCATAAATTGATACTACACCCCCAAAAGGACATATTGCATGGAGGGAGGCCGAAGATAATAGGGGAATGGCAATCCCGGCTTCTTCAAGACTTTTATTTATAGCTATTGCCAGCACAAGAACAAAAAAGAATATCTGTACAGATAACCTTATCCATTGATTTTTCTTCTTGGGTTTTATAATTGGTTTGCTTTGTGTTATTAATATGGGATTCATCTTTTTATTATCTCCTTTTTAAATGGTAAGTACTTGATTTTGTATTTTTATCATATAACAAACAAAGTTTTAAATTGTGACAAAAATATGATTTTTTTTAAATCTTAATAGATGGTACAATGATGGTAAAAGATTAAACAATGGAGAAACTTTATTAATGGTAAGTATAAAACAAAAGGCAAAACAACTGAAAAAGCAAATAATAATCGTATATCTCGCATACATGCATAAAGATGTACAATGGTATAAGAAGGCTTTTCTGCTGTTAATACTTGCATATGCAGCCAGCCCTATTGATTTAATACCTGATTTTATACCTGTTTTAGGGATGCTGGACGATATTATATTAATACCCTTGGGGGTCCTCTTTGCAATTAAAATTATTCCTAGAGAGGTTTGGGAAGACTGTAAAATAAGTGCTGAAAATGGAGTTAGTATTGATAATAAATTCAAAATAATTGGCGCAGTATTTATTACATTACTGTGGCTTCTTATACTTGTATTGCTATTAAAACAGTTTATTTAAAAGAGGTGCATTAATTGTTGAGTAAACTAAAAATCGAACCGATGAAACAGCCTGATAAGATAATTAATTACTGGAAAAAAGAAAAATTTGCAGTGGCATGCATTGTAATATTCGGCCTGTCCTTTAATATATCTACCATTTTAGGTCCTATATATCAGGGTAAGCTGATAGATGCCATTGTAAGAGGTGAACGACTGCCCTCTGTAATATTGCTTGCTGTTACATTTGTAGCTCTGATTGGAATGATTCAATTACTGCGTTATTTCAAACGCTTTTATATCAGACGTTTTGCCAACAGTACCAGCAGTACCATGAGGTTAATGATTTACAATAATATTATGCATAAAAGTACAGAGGAACTGGATAAAGAAAACACCGGTAACCTTATGACCAGGGCAATTTGTGATGTTGACCTTTGCGTGGAGGGAATGCGTAAATTTACCACTGAAATTTTTGATACAGGTGTACTAATGACCTCATATCTTGTATCTTTATTGGCCTATGACGCTAAAATCACATTGTTATCCATAATATTCATTCCCGTTGCAATGCTGCTTGCTGAAAAATTAAAAAGCGTAATTTATAAATACTCAATTGCCTTTCGAATAAAAAGCAGTGAAGTAGCAGGTGTCACATTCGATGCGATTGAAAATGCCGTATTATATCGTGTTAACGGAGTTGAATCCAGTACCAGAGCAAAATACGAACATGACCTTGAGGACCTTAAAAATAAAGCAATTAAAGCAAATATCCTTGAAAACTCTATGCAGCCAATCTACAATGCTATTGCAATGCTTGGGGTATTTTTAGTTATTTATCTTGGCGGTACAAAGGTGATAAACGGCGGCTGGACAGTTGGCGTCTTCTCTACATATATTGTTATGTTTACGGCAATGGCTGGTAAGGCAAGCAAGGCGGCAAAGCTATTCAATTCTGTCCAAAAATCTCAAATATCCTGGAAGCGCATTAAGCCGTATCTTTCAGAGTACGAAAGCAAAGATACTGCTTCAGATGTCCATAAGGAAGCTACGGAACTATCTGTCCAAAATCTTAGCTTCCGCTATCCGTCCGGTAGTAATAATATAATTGAGAATATAAGCTTCACAGCCAAACAGGGTGAAATTATCGGTATCACAGGCCCAATTGCCTCCGGAAAATCTACACTTGGAGTGTCGTTACTTGGGCTATATACATATACAGGCAGTATTAGGATAGATGGTAGAGAACTGTGTGATTACTCAGAATATGAACGAAGTCAAACAATAGCTTACCTGGGCCACAGGCCGCAATTGCTTTCTGACACTATTTACAATAATATTACGCTTGGGAATAAGGTGGACATAAGCTCAGTTTTAGAGGATGTTTGCTTTGATACTGATTTAAAGGCGATGCCCGAAGGAGAAAATACGCTGGTCGGCAATGGAGGTATTCGCTTGAGCGGTGGACAACAGGCAAGAATAGCACTTGCCAGAACCTTAATCAACAAAAACAAAATTATTATTTTAGACGACCCGTTTTCTGCGGTGGATATGAAAACCGAAGAGAGAATTATTAAAAACCTGAGGACCAATTACAGTGATAGTATTATCATAATAATATCCCATAGATTGGCCATTTTTAGCAAAATCAACAGTATTATTCTACTCCACAGCATGGGAGCAGAATATGGTACACATGAGCAACTTATGAAAACCTCTAAGCTTTATTCAACCATATATAATTTACAATGCTTAGAAGGCGGTGGCAGTGATGAAAAGTAACCTCGTAAAAAGATCAATTATTCGAGTATTAAGAAATAATAAGCTTATAACTGCTTTACTTATACTGGTAATCTGTGGCATAGTTGTTACAACGCTGGTTCCGCCGCAGATACTAAAACTGGTTATAGACAGAAATCTTGTACCCAAAAGCACCGAGGGACTTTTTGTGTTAGCTGCGGCATATATCGGCGTTTTGGTTGTGACCGGCGTCTTGGATTTCCTGAAAGAGGCTGCATTAACTGTATTAGGACAAAAAATCACTAAGGATATAAGGCTTAAAATGATGGAAAAGCTTGAAAAAATAAATGCCATTTTCTTTTCCACAAATGAATCCGGAACAGTAGTATCAAGGTTTACAAACGATGTAGAGGCAGTCAGCTCAATGTTTACCGGAGGTATTATCGGTATGATTATTGATTGCTTCAAAATAACAGGTATAGTTTTTTCCATTTTGCTGTTCAGTACAGAGCTTGGCATTATTACATTGCTGCTGCTCCCTCTAATATACGGTATTACAAGGCTTTTTCAGAAGAAGATGCTTAAAGCTCAAATACAAAACAAGGTTTTAATAAGCAGGGTCAATAATCATATTGCAGAAAGTTTAAAAAATATACAAATGATTAAGTCCTTCAGCAAGGAAGGCTATATGGAAAAAAACTATACGACATATTTGTTGGATAATTATAAAACCGTTGAAAAGGTAAATTTTTATGACTCGGTTTTTTCTCCTATTATACAGATTACACGTGCAGCAGTAATCGGCTTGATTGTTGTATTATCATCAAAGCAGCTTAATTTTTTCGGGCTTTCTCTGGGTATGGTTGCAGCTTCAATTGATTTGGTTTCAAACCTGTTTTCACCTATTGAA
>CAYQCA010000141.1:0-1914 GCA_964415835.1 uncultured Clostridium sp.
AAAACCACTTTTGGCTACGAACTTAAAGCAACCGGCTATAATAAATATGCAGCAACCTATGCTGGTATGAACGGTAAACGTAATATTATACTGACAATGGTAATAGCAGGTGCAATGGCAGGTCTCGGTGGTGCATTTGCGATATTGGCTCCATCCACAATCGCAGGAAGCAGTATGACCTACGAGCCTATAAGTGTGATTGCGGCTAATGGTTTTAACGGTATTGCGGTCGCTCTTTTGGGAAACAACAGTCCGATCGGAATTATTTTTTCTGCCTTGTTCATCTCACACATTCAGCGTGGTGGAACATTAGCAAGCCTTTTCGGCTATAAACCGGAAATTATAGACGTTGTAATAGCTGTAATAATATATTTTTCAGCCTTTGCAATGCTTATGAATGCAACAGTAGTTAAACTTTTAAAGAAGCGCAATAATAAAAAACATGAAGCCGGTAATAGTGTTCAGGCTGATAAAAAGGAGGAGGCGTAAACTATGGATACATTATATTATTTGATTCAAAATACGCTTCCGGTCGCCATCCCGTTGCTCCTGGTGGCACTGGGCGGTATGTTCAGCGAACGCAGTGGTATTATTAATATTGCCCTTGAAGGTATTATGATGTTCGGTGCGTTATTCGGCTGTCTGTTTGTTTATATTATCCAGGGGACTGCGATGAACCCACAGCTTATATTGCTTCTGGGAATGCTGGTAGCTGCTATTGCAGGGCTCATATTTTCACTATTGTTATCCTTCGCAGCTGTAAATATGAAGGCAGACCAGACAATTACCGGAACCGCACTTAATATGCTTGTTCCAGCAGGAATGTTATTATTTGCAAAAATGTATTTCAACAGTGACGGAATTTCAACTGATGTAAACTTTTATCTCAAAAAAGTATCAGGTCTTGGTGATATACCGGTAATAGGAAAACTGTTTTTCCAGAACACTTATATTACCGTGTATATTGGATTAACACTACTGGTGATAGCTACCATAATATTTTATAAAACAAAGTTCGGATTACGTCTGCGTGCCTGTGGTGAACACCCTCATGCAGCTGACTCGGTTGGTATAAATGTTTATTTTATGCGTTATGCAGGCGTTAGCTTATCAGGTATTCTGGGTGGAATTGGCGGATTTTTCTATGCAGTAGGTGTCACTGACGGTAATATTAATGGACATGCGGGCGTTGCAGGCTTCGGATTCCTTGCACTTGCCGTTATGATATTCGGACAGTGGAAGCCGATAAAAATCTTGTTTGCAGCACTGTTCTTCGCTTTCCTGCGTACATTGGCTTATTCCATCTCGTTGATTCCATTCCTTGATGCGCTAAACATAAACCAGACCTATTATAAGATGTTACCTTATGTAGCGACAATGGTTGTCCTTGCTTTCACCTCCAAGAAGTCAAGAGCTCCTAAGGCTGAAGGTATACCGTATGATAAGGGTCAAAGGTAAAACAAAACTTTGAGAGGGTTTTCCTGATTTGAAATAGAGTATTTATCAACCCGCCCTGCACCTCAGGTACGAAGTGCAGGGCGGATTTTGTTCAATTACTCATCTTTAATTTATCTACATTTATCCATCAGACCATGAATTTTGATACCAATTGCATCAGCTTTTCTGCACTATCTTTTGAGCTATCAACCTGTGTTACAACTTTATCGGACTTTCCAACAATTTCAGTTGTTTTTTGTGCAATATTAGTTGTTCCCTGCGCTCCCTCACTTGTTGCCGCAGTTATCTCATTTATAGCCTTCATCATACTTTGAATGGAGGCAAGAAGTTCCTCTGAGGTTGCACTGAAATCCGTTACAAGTGCGTCTACTTCAGCAGCATCACTATTGTATTCCTCCACTGCATGAAGCATATCTTTATAATCTTTATTCACGTTTTCAGACATAAAATTAAGCA
>CAYQCA010000141.1:2014-10544 GCA_964415835.1 uncultured Clostridium sp.
TGCTTGGTCTCAGTAAAAATTCTTGTCCCATTGTCCTGAGAAGCTACAAAGTTTTTTCTAAGGCTTACAGCCTTCTGACGTATCCGAGATGCAGAACTTGCACCTTCCTGAGCTTTTACAGCTATTGATTCAACTGCAGTTTCAATTTCTGAAGAGGTTGCATTCATTTCTTCTGTTGATGCCGAAGTTTCCTCCATGCCTGCTGACAGTTGTTGTGTTGTTGCTGAAATATCCTGGATATCATCATTTAATTCTCCTATATGAGATTTAACCTCTGTAACAGACCTATCTACTTTTTCTGATTCTACCCTCACATTTGAAATAATATTGCTGAACTCATCTTTAAGTTTAAGTATAGAGACCACCATTTTACCAACTTCATCGTGAAGTCCGGAGGCCTTTTTTATTTTAGTAGGGACCTCAAATGCTAGATTAAAGCCAGATATTTTAGTTATAATATCTGTGAGAGCTTTAATAGGTGAGGCTATAGATGTAGCTATAAAAAACGCAAAAAGCAGACTTAGTATAATAAAAATAGCACTAATAATCAGTACCGCATTTCTCATCCAATAAAGTTTGCTAAATACTTCTACTTTTGGAGCAGTTACTGCTACATACCAATTGATGCCTGTTACAGGCGCATACCCCATATACTTAATAACACCTTTGTAGTTATACTCACCTGCTCCAACCTCGCCATTAATCATTTTCTTTTCCAATTCTACAAGTGATTTCAAGGCCGGATCAGTTTTTACGCTTTCAAAATCATTATCTCTGCTTATTATTAACTCCCTATTGGTATGTGCTATGGTAATACCTTCTTTATTAAGCATAAAAGCTCTACCTTCATTACCAAAGGTTATACCATCAGTGATTACACTTAGTTTTTCTCCATCCACAGTAGCTGTAAGAACCCCTGTTATTTTCTCCCCATCTTTGATTGGTACTGCATATACAACAGTCGCTGATTTGTTTTCAGTATGTATAATCGGATCTGAAATTACCTTTTGCCCTTTAACAGCCATTTTGAAGTATTCCATATCCCCGATATAAACACTGCTTCCTTCTGATGTTCTACCATTCCCATCTATATCTATAAGACCCATACTTATGTAATTATTCCTTTGTATTTCAGCTTTCAGAATGGAAAGCTTGTCCTCCCATACATTGTTAATATCTTTTATTCTGTCCATGTTTGCAGTTGTATCCAAGACGTCGAGGTAACTGTGAACCTCCTTTTCAATGGTTCTTCCCCCTTGAACCGCTAAGTTTTTAAGCGATTCACCAACATTTTCACTGAGAGACTGTGCAGCAAAATAGTACATTGTATATCCAAGGCTTACACAAATAAAAACAGATACCATCCCTATGAAGAAAACCAGTTTAGTCCTAATACTTTTAAACCTTAATATATTACTCTTCTTCATAAACAACCTCCCATTTAATTTTTTTGAAAAAAATATAGCTAATTTAAAGATTTTTAGCTATCAGTAATGAATCTTACATTAATAATATACCTTAACTTTACATATTAAAACAAAATTTTCTTTTATTCTTCATATTTTGTCCTTTAATAGAATCTATTATTTATACAAATCTGCAGCCATTTTTCTTAATATTGCCTCACTAAACACTTCATAATAATTGCCGTTTTTCTTAATAGCTCCTTTTGAAACAAGTATATTTAAAGTTCTTAAAAGGTGACGGTAACTTGTTCCTAAAAGCTCCGAAATTTCTGTCAGATTTTCGTTAAACTCTATTACCTTTCGCCCATCATAATCCTTTGGTTGGCCGGTAGCGAGTATATAGCTGGCCAGCCGGTTTTCCAGCGGATAAAGCAAGTTGATTGAGCTATTCTTGCCACACCTGTTCAGTTTATTCCCCAGCGACCTTCCCAAAAAGCACAAAAATTTAGCATCATTAAGAAGATATGTCTGGACATTTTGCATGCTGATGGCTATGCAATAGCTATCTTGAATAACCTGAATATTGGAGCAGGCCGGCTGTCGGTTAAAGACTTCCACATCACCCAGCATTGTCAAGCTATGATAAAAACAAAGCAGCAGCGACTTTCCATTATGCAGAGAAAGGTACACTTTCGCTTTTCCCTCTACAAAGAACATAAGATAATTAATATCTTCACCATCTCTGCAAATGTGCTCACCTTTTTTAAAAAGCAGCAATTCCATATAAGGTCTTATATCCATCGAAAAACTTTCTAAAATATTGTATTTTTCTATAAACTTGTTCATTATTTTTGGATCATTAATTTTTACCATTGTTTTTCTTTCATCCTTCATAAATATTTTTTGAAAGATATCCTCTTTTATAGTGACATATGTCATAACTATTTTCAACCCTTGTATGGTAAATTATATTCATAAATGTTATGGAGGTTAAGCCATATGTATAATTTGATATCAGCTGTTATAGGCGCGTTAATAGCTATAATGCTTGGATTTAATGGGATGCTCTCAAGCGTAACCGGAAACTACACAGCAAGTGTAATTATCCATAGTGTAGGACTATTTTGTATGATATTTTTATTATTTATAACCAAATCAAAGGTGCAATTTAAAAGGAATTTCCCTCTGTATATATATAGTGCCGGAGCAATCGGTGTATTTACAGTATTGTTCAACAATCAAAGTTATATACACTTAGGTGCCTCACTTACCCTTGCTTTAGGTCTTTTGGGTCAGTCTATTGCATCTGTTGCCATAGATCATTTTGGATTATTGGGAATGAAAATAGTAAGATTTAATAAAAAGAAAATCTTTGGGCTGCTCTTTATTGGTTTGGGAATCTTAATTATGACTATTTTTTAGAAAGGATTGAAGCAATATGTTGCTATTTATATGTTTATCTGTTATGGCAGGAATTTCTGTAGTAGTAGCCAGAATTATTAATTTCAGGCTTGCAAATGAAATAGGGATTGTACAGGGAACTTTTTATAACTATGTTGTAGGTTTATTTTTTTCACTTACTTTCATGTTTTTAAGCGGTGAATTTTTAAATATCCCAAACGTACAGTTTGGCTCACTGCCTCTCTGGGCATACATTGGGGGTATGTGCGGTGTTATCGTTGTGATGCTTTCAAGTTATATTACTCCAAAAGTATCCTCTTTTTACCTGACACTACTCATTTTTATTGGTCAATTATTTGTGGGTATTATTATAGATTTCTTTACAGCTGGTCACCTGTCTACCGGTAAAATCATAGGCGGATTGTTTGTGCTGGCAGGGCTCACTTATAACTTGGTGGTAGACAGAAAAAAACCGATGATGGCTACTTGATCCCACTAGCTGTCACAGAAACTTAACTCTTTCAAGCTGCCGTCACATCTGTCGTCTGAAATCTGTCGGAGATATCCCTGTGTGTTTTTTATAAGTCTGTGAAAAGTATGTTGGCGAAGAAAAGCCTACTTTTCTTGCTATGCTGGATATGGAGTTGTTTGTTGATTCCAGTAGATGATTACTTTCATCAATTCTTTTTTTAATGAGATAATTTATAGGTGTTATCCCATATGCCTTTTTAAAGGAATGTACCAAGTAGTATTTATTAATATGAGAAACTTTAACCAAATCTTCAAGCGTTATATTTTGCTGGAAATTGAAATCTATGAATCTTTTAATTTTATCACACTCTTTATTATAGAATTGTACAGGTTGAGTTGAAATAAAAAAATCACCTTTTCTGATCAGAGTAATAATAAGCAGTTCAAATAGATTATTGCATATTTCCTGGCTGTAGACCTCACTGCTTTTTGATTCCCGAACAATCATTCTTATGTAAAAAATAAATTCTTCACGATAAGAAGGGTAATTATAAACCTTATAATTTAAAGAAGAATTTTGATCATTATGGAAAAAGTTCAACCCCTCAATTCCCACCACAGCATATTCAAGCGGTGTATCCTTCAAAGAATACTCAGTATGCTCGATACCCGGAGCAACAACAATAAAATCATTTTCTTTTACATTTAATGAATAATTATCTATCATGAACCGTCCTTTACCCTTTAGAACATAAAATATCTCGGTAAACTGATGGGTATGCGGAGTACTCTCCCAGTCAGCTCCATATTTTGCTATGCTTACATAGAGCAACTTAGCATTTAATTTATTTATTTGCTGCTTTGAAAAATCATATCTGTTGTTACTCATGACTTGGATTAATCTCCCGCTGTTTTCTTTTTGTTTATTACTATAATTCTACAGCAATATATATATATTTAATAGCAATATTTCTATTGTTTTTAAATATGTAATAGATATACTGATACTATCGATAACGGCCTTAGGCATGCCCTTAATCAATAGTTTATTTATTACCAGGAGGCTTATTTTATGAGTAAGAATAGTGGCAGGGTTACAATACCAACAGATATGGATATTGTTCAGGAAACGTTGCAGATCATGCAGCGTTGGGGAGCAGATGCGATCAGAGACTGTGATGGAACAGAATACCCCGAGGAATTAAGAAATGTAAAAGCAAAGGTTTATTCAACTTATTATACGACAAGAAAAGACAATACATGGGCGCTTGCAAATCCGGATGAAATTCAGCAAATGTATATAATGACTTCATTTTATACTGCCTTTTCAGACAGCTTATCTATTCATTTGATGGATCATCTTTATCCGGATATGTTAAAGGTTAATAACAGAGATGATATAAAACGCTGGTGGGAGGTTATTGACCGCACAACCGGTGAGGTTGTATCCATTGAAAAATGGAGTTATGACGAGGAAACCGGAAATGTCACAATACAGGAAACTGTTCCTTTTCACGACTATACTGTAAGCTTTTTAGCTTATATCATGTGGGATCCCGTTCATATGTATAACGCAGTCACCAATGCCTGGCAAGGAGTAGAACATCAGGTTACATTTGATGTGCGTCAGCCGAAAACAAAGCAGTTTTCTATGGAAAGACTGAAAAAATATATTACTGAGCATCCATATGTAGATGTCATCAGATACACTACCTTCTTCCACCAATTCACGCTTATATTTGATGAGCTGGCAAGAGAGAAGTATGTTGACTGGTATGGATATTCTGCAAGCGTAAGTCCGTATATTCTGGAGCAGTTTGAAAAAGAAGCAGGCTATAAGTTCAGGGCGGAATACATTATAGACCAGGGCTACATGAACAACCCCTACAGGATTCCAAGCAAGGAATTCAAAGATTTCCAGGCATTCCAGCGCAAAGAGGTTGCAAAGCTTGCTAAAGAAATGGTTGATATAACCCACGAATATGGGAAAGAAGCAATGATGTTTCTGGGAGACCACTGGATCGGAATGGAGCCTTTCATGGATGAGTTTAAGGGCATTGGAATTGATGCTGTTGTAGGCAGCGTTGGAAACGGCTCTACTTTAAGGCTTATAAGCGATATACCCGGTGTAAAATATACTGAAGGAAGATTTCTTCCTTACTTCTTCCCAGATACTTTCCACGAAGGAGGAGATCCTGTCAAGGAAGCAAAATACAACTGGGTAACCGCCAGACGTGCTATTTTGAGAAAGCCTATTGACCGTATAGGGTACGGAGGATACTTAAAACTGGCACTGCAATTCCCTGATTTTGTAGATTATGTTGAAAGCGTATGCAATGAGTTCAGAACCCTGTACGAAAATGTTAAGGGTACAGTACCTTACTGTGTTAAAACAGTAGGAGTGCTAAACTGTTGGGGTAAAATGCGCGCATGGGGAAATCACATGGTACATCATGCACTTTATCATAAGCAGAATTACTCCTATGCAGGAATAATTGAGGCATTAAGCGGTGCTCCGTTCGATGTTAAATTCATCAGCTTTGATGATATCAGGGAGAATCCTGAAATTCTTGACCACATCGATGTGATCCTTAATGTCGGTGATGCTTACACTGCTTATACAGGCGGGTACAATTGGGGTGACGAAAAAATAATTACTGCTGTTAAAAAGTTTATTTATAACGGCGGTGGCTTCATAGGTGTCGGAGAGCCCACAGCCTATCAGAAGGAAGGTCATTATTTCCAGCTGGCAACTGTTTTAGGAGTTGAGCAGGAGACAGGGTTCAATCTGAATCAGGACAAGTACAATTGGGACGAACGTCCTCATTTTATTACAGAAGATTGTACAAAGTCTATTGATTTTGGTGAAGGTAAAAAGAATATTTTTGCTCTTGACGGAACTACTGTAATTAAACATATCGACAAGGAAGTTCAGCTTGCAGCAAATGAATTCGGAAAGGGCCGCTGTGTATATATAAGCGGACTGCCGTATAGCTATGAAAACTCACGTCTTCTTTACAGAGCCATCATCTGGTCGGCAAATGATGAGGCGAACCTCAGAAAATGGTACTCTGAAAACTTTAATGTAGAGGTTCATGCATATGTAGAAAACAACAAATTCTGTGTAGTTAATAATACACATGAGCCTCAGACAACAAAGGTCTACCGTGGTGATGGTTCCAGCTTCAATATTGATATGGAGGCTAACCAGATTATTTGGTACAGTATTTAAATTTGCAATGCTTAAAGATAACTTTATTATCATTCATTAGCAAGAAGGTCTGATCCGGAAGAAACCGGAATCAGACCTTCTCTAAATACACTCTCTTTAAAATCTACTCTGCACTATTGCCTGCTGTATTCAGGAAATTCCATGGTTTATTAAAATGAGGCTGAAAGAAGAAGTCCATCACACCCAATTCATCAACGGTCATTTTATTCTGTATACACACTGAAAGGGTATTTATGCTCTGTGTCAGGTCTGCCTTTGATGCTATCTGTGCGCCCAGTATTACTCTGGAATCCCTGTCATATACCAGCTTAAGAAGCAACTCCTCATAGGTAGGCATGAACTCGGGTCTGTAGTTTTCCTTTATCGTCACTGTCTTAACATTCATACCCGCATCCTGCGCGCCGTTTTCTGTAAGGCCTGTAGCGGCCATATTCCATTCATAGATTTTGATTCCTGATGTACCTTGTGTTCCCAGGTGTCTGGCTACCGGCTTTACAAGGTTTTTAGCCGCCAACATTCCCATTCGTACTGCATTTGTTGCCAGCGGTATATACTGGTGCTTTCCCGTCGGGTTGTATTTTATTGCACAGTTATCCCCAGCTGCAAATACATCCGGCTTACTCGTCCTCATATAATCATCTACTATAATTGCACCATTTGGCAGCATATCAATCTTACCCTTAAAAAGTTCAGTTGACGGTTTAAAGCCTATGCACAAAATAACCAGATCTGTCTCGTATTCTCCTTTATCAGTTACTACCTTTGTAACTTTTTCGTTCTCTCCTTCAAATCTTTTTACCATTTCACCTAATTGCAGTTTTATCCCGTGGTTTTTGAAGGCCTCTTCCGCCAAATCAGTATATTCCTTATCCATGTATTTACTCATAATTCTGTCCATGGCATCTATTAAAGTAACATTCTTGCCATTCTGCTGAAAGGCTTCAACCAGTTCAACCCCTATATATCCTGCACCCACCACTGTTATGTTCTTAGCAGTCTTTGCTTTCTCAATAATTTTATTTGAATGATTATAATTTTTTGACAACAATATGTTTTCAAGGTTTATTCCTTCTATATTTGGTACTATCGGCCATGAACCGGTAGTTATAATCAGCTTGTCAAAGGTATCTTCAAACTCCTCATTTTTATCAATATCCTTTACCAGCAGCTTCTTATTATCAATATCCACGGAAAGCACTTCATGTTTCATCCTCGTTTTGACACCAAGCTCTGCAAGCTTCTGCGGGTTGCTGTAGAAAAGCCCTTCAGGATCCTTTACTACTCCTCCCACATACAAAGCAATTCCACACGATAAAAAGGAAATATTGTCATTCCTTTCGTATACAGTTATATCTGCATCCTTATATAATTTAGCGGTATTTACAATAGCCGCAGTACCTGCATGAGTACATCCAATAACTATAACCTTCATATATATTCCTCCTATGTTCACTATTTGATTATTTTTTAACGTTTATTTATAATAATTTATACCAATTTTAATCTATTTATAAACAAGATATTATAGATTAATAATAAAATGCATACTTTTCCATGGCATCCATAAGCGCTTTAACATTTTCCAGCGGAACTCCAGGGTATAGTCCATAAATCATCATAAGACCCCCTTCTTTCCGCCCGATTTTCTCAACTTCTTCACGGACAAGAGCATCAATTTGCATTGGGGTACCACTTGGAGTGATCAACTGCCTGTCAATGTCAAGATCTATACAAACCCTGCCTGCGAACCTATTTGCAATCCAATCTATACCATTAACAAGGTCCTGAAGATTTATTATTTCTACTCCACCGTCAATCAGGTCGTCAATGAGGTCATGAAGATGACCGTCGGAGTGCATGTGTACTATTACACCCTTGTCACGGGCAGGTTTCATTAAACGCTGGTAGCTTGGTTTTATATATTTTCTGAAATGTGCCGGAGAAATCATTGGACCTGTCTGCATTCCAAGATCCTCAGGATATGACATGATATCTACCCCCATAGCCAAATATCTGTTTA
>CAYQCA010000142.1:0-10524 GCA_964415835.1 uncultured Clostridium sp.
ATCTGATGGCTTTTGCCGCAGAAAAAGCCAGAAAATCAGGACAGAGAGTAATGATAAATAATTAATTTATAAAAAGATTGATAAATATTATTCAATATGGTATACTAGCAAACGAAAAAATACACACGCATTTGATAATTGTTAAAGTGTCAGCAAAGATGTTGATCTAACAGAATGCGGAGGTATTAACTTTAACGGAGGTGTTTATATTATGGCAGTTATTTCAATGAAACAACTTTTGGAGGCAGGTGTACACTTTGGTCACCAGACTAGAAGATGGAACCCTAAGATGGCAGAATATATCTTTACTGAACGTAACGGTATATACATCATTGACCTTCAAAAAACAGTAAAGAAAGTTGACGATGCATACTTTTTTATTAGAGAAGTAGCAATGAATGGTCAGGACGTTCTTTTCGTAGGAACAAAGAAACAAGCTCAAGATTCTATTAAAGAAGAAGCTGAGAGAAGTGGACAGTTCTTTGTAAACAACAGATGGTTGGGTGGAATGCTCACTAACTTCAAGACTATTCGTAAGAGAATTGACAGATTAAATCAGTTGAATACTATGGAAGCTGATGGAACTTTTGAAGTTCTTCCTAAGAAAGAAGTTATCAAATTGAAGAAAGAAATGGAAGACCTTGAAAAGAACCTGGGCGGAATCAAAAACATGAAGAAGATTCCGGGTGCGATGTTTGTAGTTGACCCTCGTAAAGAAAGAAATGCAATACTCGAAGCTAAGAGACTTGGTATTCCTGTAGTAGCTATAGTTGATACAAACTGTGATCCTGATGAAGTTGATTTTGTTATCCCTGGTAACGATGATGCTATCAGAGCGGTAAAACTTATCGCTGCTAAAATCGCTGATGCTATCATTGACGGACGTCAGGGAGAACAGTTAGAGCCGGCTGCTGAAGCTGATGAAGCTGCTGATGTTGAAATAGCAGAAGAAATTGCTGAATAATTAGTTAAAAACAGCACAATACTAAATTGCATTTTTATATGCAGTTTAGTATTGGCTTAAGTCAAGATATATCAGAATTAAATATTATATCTCGAAGTGAATTGCGAGATAATATACGGTTTGGAGGATTTGGTAATGATTACTGCTGAAATGGTAAGGCAGCTCCGCGAAAGAACCGGAGCTGGAATGATGGATTGCAAGAAGGCACTCACTGAGACTGAAGGAAATGAAGAAAAAGCAATCGAGTGGTTAAGAGAAAAGGGTATTGCAAGTGCGGCTAAAAAAGCAGGAAGAATTGCTGCTGAAGGCTTGGTTGAAGCTTATATACATGGCGGCGGAAGAATCGGTGTTCTTGTTGAAGTAAATATAGAAACTGACTTCGCTGCAAAGAATGAAGAATTCAAAACATTTGTTAAGGATGTTGCAATGCAGATAGCTGCAAGCAAGCCTTTATATGTTAGAAGAGAAGAAGTACCTGCTTCAATAATTGAGAATGAAAAAGAAATATTGAGAGCTCAGGCTAAGAACGAAGGTAAACCTGAAAAAATCATTGAGAAGATGGTTGAAGGAAGAATTGAAAAGTTCTACGCTGAAAACTGCTTAATGGAGCAGGCTTTTATTAAAGATCCTGATGTAACTATCGACCAATTGGTTAAAGAGAAAATAGCAAAAATTGGTGAAAATATTTCAATCAGAAGATTTGTTAGATTTGAGAGAGGCGAAGGTATCACAAAGAAAGAAGAGAACTTTGCTGATGAAGTTATGAAACAAATAGGTGGTTAATTCATACGGGGACATTCCTCTACAGGAGGTGTGTCCCCGCACCTTAATAAAGGGAACATATTAATAGTATGTTCCCTTTATTAAGGTAATGGGACACCTCACATCGAAAGAATGTCCCTTAATTAAAGTGATTTTGTACTTTTTACATCGAAAATACTATTTTAAAATAAACCTATATCGAGATGAGTATGTAATTTAGAATTTACATATATTAAAACTTGGATGGAGGAGACATATGGCTGAACTAAAATATAAAAGAATTATGCTAAAAATCAGTGGAGAAGCACTAGCTGGAGAAAAGGGAAATGGGATTGATACCGATACTTTGAATAAAATATGCGACAGGATTCATACTGTTCATGAGCTTGGAGTTGAAATAGCGATTGTTGTTGGAGGCGGCAATTTCTGGAGAGGAAGAAGCGGCAAGGGTATGGATAGAACCACAGCAGACCATATGGGTATGCTGGCAACAGTAATAAACTCACTTGGATTGCAGGATGCGTTGGAATCAAGAGGAATTGAGGTTAGGGTTCAGACTGCAATAGAAATGAGACAAATTGCAGAACCTTATGTGAGAAGAAAGGCAGTTAGGCACCTGGAGAAAAAGAGAATAGTTATTTTTGCCTGTGGTATGGGAAATCCTTATTTTTCAACAGATACAGCAGCTGCACTGAGAGCCGCGGAAATTGATGCGGATATAATACTTATGGCTAAAAACGTTGACGGAATATATGATTGTGATCCTTCAAAGAATTCAAATGCAACTAAGTTCAACAGGCTGAGCTATCAGGAGTATCTGAATAAAGGATTAAGCGCTATAGACTTGACAGCAGCATCGTTTTGTAAGGACAATACGGTACCAATGCTCGTTTTTGGACTTAACGACCCCGATAATATTATAAGGGCAGTAAAAGGTGAAGATATTGGTACGACAATATATTGAAATCCTTCATAATAAAAGGTATTATATAAGTATAAATTCAGAGGAGGATATTTATGGATAAGGAACTTTATAAACCGATTGAAGAAAAAATGAAGAAAACTATACATGTATTGAAAGACAATCTTGCAGGAATAAGAGCTGGAAGAGCAAATCCGGCAATTCTTGATAAAATACACATTGAATACTATGGCGTGCCAACTCCAATACAACAGGTTGCTACTGTATCTGTTCCAGAAGCAAGAGTAATTATGATTCAGCCATGGGAAGCGAAACTCTTAAAGGATATTGAGAAAGAGATTCAAAAATCTGATATTGGTATTAATCCGAATAATGACGGTAAAGCTATCAGACTTGTTTTCCCGGCCTTGACTGAGGAAAGACGTAAGGATTTGACCAAACAAGTTAAAAAAGAAGGCGAAGAATCCAAAGTTGCTATAAGGGCTATCAGAAGAGATTCTATTGAAAGCATGAAAGCAAAGAAAAAGAGCAGTGAAATCACTGAAGATGATTTAAAAGACGCTGAGAAGGATATTCAAAATTTAACAGATAAGTTTATTTCTGAAATTGACCATATTGTTGAAATGAAAGAAAAGGAAATAATGGAAGTATAGCCCTAGAGGAGGAGGACATTTATTGCATCGTTATACTGGAACATATGAAACACAACTTATTGGCTTTACACTTGGAGATGCGAGAAAAACAGCATTGGCTGATGGCTATACTATAGATAGTATACAGATTACCGCACCTCCTAAATTGCAGATTACTGAATTTGATGACTCGTATAGAGTTCTCAGAGTTTGTATTATTAATGATAAAAGTTTAAAATTACTTATATGTAAACCCCTCTAAAGCTGAGGGGTTTACATATATTAAGGTGCGGGGACACATTTTCTATGTGCACTGTGTGCGCTATAGGAATGTTCCCGTTTAAAAATAGTTGTCGATTGTGGCAATATTATTAGAAGTAGGAGAATAAGTATGGGACTTTTTAAAAAGGTTATTTCCCGTGATAAGATAGATGATAAATTTAAGGTTGTACCAAACCATATCGCGATAATTCCAGATGGAAACGGCAGATGGGCAAAAAAAAGGGGTTTACCCAGAAGTGTAGGTCATAGAGAAGGCTCTATGACGCTCAAAAAGATTGTAATATACTGCTCTAAAATCGGGGTTAAGTATTTGACGGTATATGCCTTTTCTACTGAAAATTGGAAAAGACCTCAGAGCGAAGTTGATGCTCTTATGAATTTATTGCTTGAATTCCTTCGAAATGCAGAAAGAGAATTGGATGGAAGTAATGTAAAAATTAAAGTTATAGGGGATGTTCATGGACTACCTGAGGAGCTCCAAAAAGAAATTTTGAGAGTTGAGAAATTAACCAGCATCAATAGTGGGCTATGTCTGAATATTGCACTTAATTACGGGTCCAGACTAGAGATTCTTAATGCTGTAAAACTAGTGGCACAAAATGTTAAGGATAATAAGCTGCCATTGCAAGCAATAGATGAGGCTCAGTTTGAAAAATATTTGTATACTTCAGGTACTCCTGATCCTGATCTTTTAATTCGTACAAGCGGAGAACAACGAATAAGCAACTATTTATTATGGCAGTGCGCTTATGCGGAATTCTGGTTTACAAAGGAATTGTGGCCTGATGTTAATGAAAGTCATATTGCCGAGGCGATTAAAGCTTTCGAAAAGAGAAACAGACGTTATGGCGGTATTGAGTAAGATTTCTATTAAAAATTGTCAAAGGCGTGGAGGTTTTTATGTTAAAAACTAGAGTTATAAGTGCATTGGTGGGACTTGTCTTACTTATAGCTGTTTTATATCTTGGATCAATTACACTTGGAATAGCTGTTAGTTTTATTGCACTAATCGGACTCGGTGAGTTTTATAATTCTGTATCAAAAGTTAAGGATATTAATCCAATTAAAACTGTAGGATATTTGTCTGTTTTACCTTTACTTATTTTAGGACTAAAGGAGACAGGCTGGTATAATGTAGATATAAATATATTAACCGGAATATCTGTTTGTGTACTTATTTTTTTAAGCATGGCTTTTATTGTTTTTGACCATAAAAAGTTCAACATTATTGACATATGTGCGACAGCATTTGGAATAGCATATGTGCCTTTCCTTATGAGCTTTTTAATACTTATCCGCAATATGGAAAAGGGTCAGGTACTTATCTGGCTGATATTTATCGGAGCATGGGGAACTGACACGTTGGCTTATACATTTGGACGATTATTTGGGAAAAGAAAGATTATTCCTGAGATTAGCCCCAAAAAAACTGTAGCAGGTGCGATTGGCGGAACGGCAGGCTGTATTGCTTTAATGCTTGTTTTTGGAATTATTGCCAAGGCTAATTTTGGATTAAATATATCAAGTATAGCTTTAGTGCTTTTGGGATTATTCTGTGGGGTTATATCACAGATTGGAGATTGGTCAGCTTCTGCAATAAAAAGATATGTGGGAGTAAAGGATTTTGGAAAAATCATGCCGGGTCACGGCGGAGTATTGGATAGATTTGACAGCATTTTATTTGTGGCTCCGGTAGTCTATTATGTTTTAGTATTATTTATCTAAGTGATCGAAATGAAATGTTATTGGAGGTAAAATGGCGAAAGTAATTTCAATAATTGGCTCCACAGGCTCTATTGGTGTTCAGACGCTTGATGTAGCCAGAAACCTGGGAATAAAAGTAGCTGCACTGTCGGCAAATTCAAATATAGACTTGCTTGAGAAACAGGTTCATGAGTTTTTACCAAGTATAGTTTCGATTGGTAATGAAGATGCTGCAAGAGAACTTAAGAACAGACTCCAGGGTATGAATATTCAAGTGGCTTTTGGGCAGGATGGAATGAAAAGGGTTGTTGAGTTGGATGAAGTTGACACTGTTGTAACCTCAGTAGTGGGAACTTCAGGATTGATACCCACAATGCATGCTATTAAGAATAAAAAAAATATTGCTCTGGCCAATAAAGAGACGCTTGTTACGGCAGGTAAGCTTGTAATGGAGGAAGCGGTCAAACAGGGTGTAAATATTTTTCCTGTAGACAGTGAACATTCCGCTATTTATCAGTGCCTTATGGGAAATAATGATAAGCAGGTAAGAAAGATAATAATTACTGCGTCAGGTGGGCCTTTCAGAGGTAAAAATTTTGATGAGCTGAAAAGTATTACACCTGCGCAGGCGTTAAAACACCCTAACTGGAGTATGGGAAGTAAAATAACGATTGATTCGGCAACGCTGATGAACAAAGGTTTAGAGGTAATTGAGGCAAAATGGCTTTTTGGCAAGGACCTTGACAGTATTCAGGTTTTAGTGCATCCTCAGAGTATAATTCATTCAATGGTTGAGTATATTGATGGTTCTGTTATGGCACAATTGGGTTCTCCTGACATGAGGATTCCGATTCAGCTGGCGTTGACTTATCCCAATAGGTGCGAAAATTATTTTAATAAACTGGATTTTCTTAAGTGCTCACAGCTTACCTTTGAGGACCCGGATACAAAAACTTTCAGATGCTTACAGTTAGCCTATGATGCTTTAACCATAGGTGGAACAATGCCTGCAGTAATGAATGCTGCCAATGAAATTGCAGTAGCTGCTTTCCTGGGAAACAGGATATCTTTTATTGCCATACCGGAGATTATTGAAAAGGTAATGCAGCAACATAGTGTGAATATTTGTCCAAGCTTGTATGATATAATAGAAATAGACAAATGGTCCAGAGACATGGCTTTAAAATTTATTGATTAATGGGATAATCCAGATACAAAATAAATGGAGGATTTTATGGGAATTTTACTTGCAATATTAGCATTAAGCTTTTTAATTATTATACATGAATTAGGTCATTTCCTGGTAGCAAAAGCTTTCAAGGTTAAAGTAAATGAGTTCTCACTATTTATGGGGCCTAAGCTTTTTAGCTTTCAAAAGGGTGAAACCATGTATTCATTAAGACTTATTCCTCTAGGAGGGTATGTCAAAATGGAGGGTGAAGAAGAAGCCTCCGATGATGAAAGAGCATATAATAAAAAGCCGGTAGGTGTCAGGGCGGCAATAATTGCGGCAGGTCCAATAATGAATATAATAATTGCTGTAGTATTTGCGTTTATAATAATGGCTCATTCCGGTTTCTATTCAACAGAGATTAAAACAATATTGCCTGGCTCTGCAGCTGAAAAAGCAGGTTTGCAGGTTGGTGACAAATTGGAAAAATATAATGGCAAAACTATATTTCAAGTTAATGACCTGGACATATTTGCGTATCCGTTAACACATGATGAAAGCGTCGAGCTTCAATATAAGAGAAATGGTGAAACAAAGACTGTTGAATTTGTTCCGCAAAGACAGGGTGCATATATAATTGGAGTTTCATTAAAAACTGCAGATGGCCCTGAATCAAATGTTGTCACAGGTGTACAGGATAAATCTCCGGCTATGGAAGCAGGGATGAAAGCTGATGATAGAATAGTTAAGCTTAATGGAGTTGCTATTAACTCAAAGCAGGACATAGCAAAGGTGCTGGAACAAAATAAACAGGAAAAAGTATCTATTACAGTTAATAGAGGGGGAAAAGATATTGATTTAGTTCCTGTAACGCCTACGAGAGCTAAAAACCCTGAAAACTATGCGATAGGCGTTGGTTTTAATCATGTAAAAGGTGGTTTTTTAGATACGTTGGTTCAATCGGTTAATTACAACATATCTATCTCGAGATCTATATATTATTCGATTGGATGGCTATTTACAAAAACAGTACCTGTTAGTGATCTGATGGGGCCGATTGGTATTACAAGTACCATAAAAGATGTAGTAGAGCTCAGTCCGACATTTATAGACAAAGTGCTTAATTTGTTATCTTTTACAGCAATGATAAGCATTAACCTTGGCCTTGTGAATTTAATACCGTTCCCGGCACTTGACGGAAGCAAGCTGGTAATCCTACTGGTTGAAGGAATAAGAAAGAAGCCTTTAAATCCAGAAAAAGAAGCCATGATTACAATGGTAGGGTTTGTACTACTAATTATGCTGATGATTTATGCTACCTTTAATGATATTTTGAGAATAGGAAGAGGTTAGCGACAGTAGTGGAATTTATGGGGGAGAGTTGATGACAACTTTACCCCCTATTTTTGGGTCATGTTTTACTGCATTTACTTACTGTATCGATATTCTTAAACTCTCCAGGGTTTATTCCTGTATATTTTTTAAACAAACGCCGGAAAGTGAGATCGTTATCAAAGCCTACCTGATGTGAAACCTCACGTATAGTCATATCATTTTTCAAAAGCGATCTGGACAATTCAATCCTGCGTTTATTCAGATAATCTACAAAGTTTGTACCTGTCTGGTCTTTTATGAAACGGCTGAAATAGGCAAGGGAGCCGCCGAATTTATCTGCCAAACTTGTCAGAGTCAAATTACTGTCAGTCAAATGCTTGTTTATATAGTCTAATATATCATCTCGCAACTTGGTATTCTTGCTTTCTTTTTCATCAATAATAATGTCGCAAACATGATGGTATAGCTCCTCAATATACTCCTTCATCTCATGTATGGTATCCATATGGAAAAAATCATCCAGATGAAAAGCGGGACGTAAGCCGATATTCAATCTTTCCAAAGCTTTGAGGGCGGATACAGCCATATTATAGAAAAGATTTCTGGCTATCTCCGGTGTGAGGTTTGACTTAATAATATTGCTGCTTATTATCTCATTAAAAAGTTTTATTGCCTCTTCATGATTACCGCACATTATAAAATTAACCAGATGTTCTTCTTTTTCTGTAGGATAATAATAGGACGGGAGGATATACGCTCCTTCAATATCCTCATAGTATATAATCGAGCTGTTTCCCCTGATAAACCTATGCTCAATGGCTGTATTGGCTTCATTGTACGAGTTGCACAAACAATCCAACCCGGTATAGGTTTTGCCTACTCCTATGGCCTTATACTTAATCTGTGAACGATTGAAAGCTACAATTACTATGTCCATTATTTGTGCCATCTGTTGTTCATAAGCTGTATTAAATATAATAACTTTGTTTTTTCCTCCAATCTCTACAAAGTAGGCTGTAGCTTTGTAGTTGGACAATTCAGCTGTAATATTTGCATTAAGTTTCTCTGATAGGGTATTTTCCGAATCAAGAATGACAGATGCACAGGTAAAACAACTGTTGCTAAAGGTAATATCCATAACCTTAAGCAATCGGGAGCCGGAGTCGTGGCTGCCCCTTAGGAGATGTATAAACAACGAGTTTTGCGCCAGCGGCTTGTATAGCTCTATTTCTTCTTTGGTCCGGTCTTCATATTCCAGCATAGAGTGAAGTGCTTTTTGCAGGAAATTGTATTCATTCGGTCGCTTTTGTGGGCTGTTTAGGTTAAGGAGCTTTGGACTTATGGATTTAACTATGTCTGCAAGAGGAGAATAGCTTTTAAGTGCTAAAAAATATGAAATTACAAATCCAACAATAAGAGAAAAAAGGGAAATTAGCATTGTTATTGTCTTTATATTATTTACCTTTGTCATAGCAACAGTCAACGGTATTGCTGCTATATATGACCAATCGTTTACAGATGATTTCGATTGGAACATTATATATTTTTCTCCCTCAGGGAATTCAAAATTTTCTATCTCTGCCTGAGGGGAAGCGGTTAAAGTATTTTTGTCGGATAAAAGTTCCTTGAGTTTATCATCGCAATTGATTCCGGTGATTAAGTTGCCCTTTGAGTCGATAATATAAAGGCTGCCGCTTTTGGATACTGAACTTATGTTGAGAAGGTCGACAAGAGTATTTTCCTCAATAAAAGCAATAAAGACAGCCTTAAAATTTTTACTCCCCACAGGAAGGGACTGTATATATGTAAGAAGCTTTCTAGGCTGTTTGTATGTTAATACGCGGACAGGAGCTTTTAAAGTTGAAACATTGTAATCTGAAAGGGCACTACGCCAATACTCAGGAGTCAGCCCTTCATAATAAAAAACATCCTCATAGAAAGAATTCAATGAATATTTACCTTGACTGGATATTACTAAATCCTTCTCATTAAAGTTGATAGCCATATCAGCTACAAAGCCGTTGATTCCTTTATAGGTGTTTAAATCCTTTATATTATAGTTGAATGAGAAAGGATTGACAGAGCTATAATCGATCTCACTGCCCCGCATATACATTATTTTCTGAACCCATGTAAGTTCGGAAAGATGAACAGACATGCCGTTCAAAGCTCCTATTTTTGCGTCAATATTTTTTCTCACATCATGAACAGCATTTAAATAGGTCTTTTCTACATTCTCTTTGACAATGTCAAAAGTCCATAGATAGCTGATGATTCCCAATATAAATAACGGGACTGTGAAAACTGTTACATAGGACATTAATATTTTGAGAAAAACTGAACTCCTGCTTTTTAAAAATATAGGCAGCTTAAACAATAAAATCTCTCCTTCGGGAAAAATAAAAGTCAAGGCAATTGAAATATAGAAATAGAAAAATAATATTTATTATTTACATAATCATATCATAAAATATGTTTTCACGGGAGTAGAATTATGATCAATGTAAAAAATTAATCCTTATTAAGAGATTGTATATAGCGTTAAAGTGCGTAAATAAAATTATGGATATCCGGTAAAAAATTATATATGGAAATTGTAAAAATATTAACCGATAAATTCTTAATGATAGTTGCATGAGAAAAGCATTTAAAATATCATTGAAAACAAGCCGGCTACATAATTAAGGGATGGTCGAATAATAAAACCGAATTCTTGAGTGAGAGATTTTTCGTCAGTACAAGGCGGAGGAAG
>CAYQCA010000143.1:0-10521 GCA_964415835.1 uncultured Clostridium sp.
AACCAATCCGTCCGCTGAAAGTGAAGAGCTCTCTGCCAATACCGGAACAGGGCTTTGCGTATTATCAAGCTTATATAAGCTCTCAAAAACCAAGCCAAGAAAATCCTGAACATATATATTATTAGTTATAACCGGATTCAAGGTATCAACCGGGGTAGTAAAAAGACGGACTGAACCACCCTTTACAGGCCCTTTATCTACAATATCATATCTCTCTTCGTAGGTATCTTCTTCAACAACTTTGTCTTTTCTCATATTTTCAGTGCATGCTGAAAATAACATACTAATTATTATCAACATAGGAATAATTTTAAGTAACTTCTTCATGCAGCTCTCTCCTATTTTAGCATCATTATTGCAGCAAGACTACCAGTTTTCCTGTCATCTCCTCTGAATGAAAAGAAAACATCATTGTTGCACTTTGTACATACATCGCTAAGAGTAATGTTATTATACGGCACTCCTTCATCAACCAAAACCTGTCTTATAATTCCGGGTAAATCAATATGATATTTGCCGTCCTTAAACTCCGTATATCTTTTACACCAAACAAATTTATCGACAAACAAATCATATACCTCTTTGTCGACTTCAAAGCAATCCTTGCAAATTGATGGTCCGATAGCCACCTGCAGATCTCTCATATCACTGCCATATCTATCTTTCATAAACATTAGCGCTTCATAGGCAATATTTTTAACAGTGCTTTTCCACCCGGAATGTACTGCAGTAATTGCTTTTTTTTGGGAATCCAAAATTAAAATCGGTACACAATCTGCATAAAATGTTACAAGAGGTATTCCCGGCTGATTTGTTGAAAGACCGTCAAACCCCGTAATATCGCTTTCCTTGGTCAATCCCTTACCCATATCGTGCATATCTACAAATTTTATTTTGTTATCGTGAACCTGATTTGATAAAACCATTTTGTCAAAATCAACTTTAAGTGCATCGGCTAATATTTTATAATTCTTCAGAACATTGTCCCTGCTGTCATTCCTGTTAAAACTTAAATTCAGTGACGAACATTCTCCTTCACTGACACCTCCAAGCCTTGTTGTAAAGCAGTGCACTAGAATATCCCCGAAGTTTTTCAAATTTCTGAACTCAACATACAATAAATCATTTACTTCTGTTAAAATAATTTTGTCATTACTTTTAATCAAAATGGCCTCCGCTATTTAAGGCATGATTAAATAATAAATTCCCCATTTTAAGACGGCTATTTTCCGCCAATACTTCGTTGTAAGCAGTTGCAATAAAGCGATTATTGCGCCTTCCTCCGCCTTGTATTGACAAAAAATATCTCGCTTCAAAACGGAGTTTAATTATTTAATCATGCCTAATGTCAATATTATCAAAAATCTTAAATATTCTCTCAATTTTTTGGCACTTGCCTGTTTTTTCATCCACCTCAAGATATACGGCTGAAAATTGTATGCTACCCTTTGCTACTTCAAATTTCTGAGGCATTCTTGTAATAAACCTTTCAATAATCAGATCTTTATCAACACCTATTATACCGTCATATGGACCAGTCATACCTACATCAGTTATCAGTGCGGTTCCAAACGGCAGTATTCTTTCATCTGCTGTCTGTACATGAGTATGTGTCCCCGCAACGCAACATACCCTGCCATCCAGATACCATGCGAGAGCTGCTTTCTCTGATGTTGCCTCAGCATGCATATCTACGAAAACAACCTTTGTTTGTGTCTTAATTTCTTCAATTTCCCTGTCTGCAACCTGGAACGGACAATCAACGCTATCCATATAGACTCTTCCCATAAGATTCAGCACAGCAAGCTTCACTCCGTTTGCCTTTAAAATAGTGTAGCCTCTTCCGGGTACATTTACGGGATAATTAGCCGGTCTTACGATTTTGTCATCTGAATCTATAAAATTTAGAATTTCTTTTTTGGACCAGGTGTGGTTTCCCATTGTTATACAATCCACACCGGCTTTGTAAAGTTCCTGCGCAATAATATATGTTATACCGCTTCCTGCGGCACAATTTTCACCATTTGCAATGCAAAAATCAATTTCAAGTTCTTTTTTTAACTGCGGAACATATTCCTTAACGGCCTTTCGTCCCGGATTACCATAGATATCACCAATAAAAAGTATTTTCAATTCCTAGCCTCCAAAACAATAATGCTAATGATAATTATAATACACTGTAAAGTAAAATACTAGAACTCCAAACTCATAAATTATATTTAGAAATAAATTCAATAATTCTATTGTAATAATAAACAAAAAAGCGTGATTTCCACGCTTTTTTGTTTATTTGAGAAGTTTATTTAGCATATTCAATCGCTCTTGTTTCCCTGAGCAATGTTACTTTAATCTGCCCTGGATACTCAAGTTCATCTTCAATTTTCTTAACTATTTCTCTAGCCTTCAGAACGATATCTGCATCGTTAACAACCTCAGGCTTAACCATTATTCTAATCTCTCTGCCAGCTTGAATCGCAAAACACTTTTCAACACCTTCAAATGAATTTGCAATTTCTTCAAGCTTTTCAAGACGTTTGATGTATGATTCCAATGTTTCTCTTCTTGCACCAGGTCTGGCAGCTGAAATGGAATCTGCAGCCTGAACTAATACAGAAATAATACTTGTAGCTTCTATATCACCATGATGGGATAGAATAGCATTTACAACTTCAGTACCTTCTTTGTACTTTTTAGCAACATCAGCACCGATTGTAACATGCGAACCCTCTACTTCATGGTCAATTGCTTTACCTATGTCATGAAGTAAACCGGCTCTTTTTGCAAGATTGATATCAACTCCAAGCTCAGCAGCCATTATACCCGCCAGGTGAGATACTTCAATTGAATGGTTAAGTACATTTTGTCCATAACTGGTTCTGAACTTCAATTTACCAAGTAATCTGATAATCTCAGGATGTAAACCGTGTACACCAGTTTCAAATGCGGCATTATCGCCTTCCTGGCGAATGGTGTTATCAACTTCTTTTTTAGCTTTTTCAACCATTTCTTCTATTCTGGCCGGATGAATTCTTCCATCAAGAATCAATTTTTCCAATGTTATCCTTGCAACTTCTCTTCGTATTGGATCAAACCCTGACAAAATAACTGCTTCAGGTGTATCATCAATAATCAAATCAATTCCTGTTAGAGTCTCAAGAGTTCTTATATTTCTACCCTCACGACCTATTATTCTGCCTTTCATTTCATCGTTAGGCAATGGTACTACAGAAACTGTAGCTTCGGATACATGATCAGCGGCACATTTTTGGATTGCAGTCGCCAAAATGTCTTTGGCTTTTCGGTCTGCTTCCTGCTTCGCATTAGCCTCAATCTCTTTAATAAGAGCAGCAGCATCATGCTTAACTTCGTTTTCAATGTTTCTTAACAGATATTCTTTTGCATCCTCTACAGAAAGGCCGGCAATTCTTTCAAGCTCCTCAATTTGTTTCTTAACAAGCTCTTCCGAACGATCCTGCAAAAGTTCAATATCCTTGGTCTTTTTGTTTAGAGCCTCTTCTTTTTGCTCTAAAGCTTCTACCTTCTTATCAAGAGTTTCTTCCTTCTGAACAATTCTTCTTTCCTGCCTTTGAATTTCATTTCGTCTGTCCTTGATATCTCTGTCAAGTTCAATTCTGCTCTTATGAATTTCTTCTTTAGCCTCAAGAAGTGCTTCTCTCTTTTTATTCTCGCCTTGCTTTAAAGCTTCACCCACAAGTCTCTGGGCTTCCTGTTCAGCACTACCGATTTGGGCTTCGGCTTCCTTTTTTCTCTTTTCATATCCTCTTTTGGAAAATATAATTGAAGCAATAAATGCACTAACTAATCCACAGGCTAAACCAACTAATATATAACTTATCCAGTTAATATTACACACCTCCTCCTTATTCAATTTTCAATGCTCAAATTTCATAATTTCATTATTCTTTTTAAATGTTGTGGAATCAAAGCTGGAAAGGAATATCACAATTACTTTAAGGCTAAATGCCTGCGAAACCGTCAGCTGGAAAATGCTTATTTGCCTGAAGGCAAAGGTTTCTACTGTAATTGCTTTATGAGTTCCTAAATGCGGTAATGGACATTATCAATTTAGAAAAAAACTAAGCATTTATGCTAAAGCTACTACAAGTACATCTAAGTGTACTTTATTCCAACATATGAGATAAAACTAAATCCTGCATATATAAATTAGCTCCAAACAAGCTTAATATTTCGTTGACAACTTTTACCATACAATCCAACTTTAAAGCCATAATCAAGTTAATTTTAATCTTTTTTAATTTTTATGTCAAGAATTAAAAATTTCGGCACACTATTACCCTATTTTTTGTGCAATTTTACATAACAATTACAGAAGATTATTTTGAACCAGCGTTGCCTTAACAGTGTTTTTCATTAGCATAGCCCTGGTCATAGGCCCAACACCACCGGTAACCTTTGTAATTGCAGATGCAATCTCAGAAACTGTTCCAAATTGAACATCTCCAACCAGTTTTCCATCAGAGCCACGAGAAACACCCACATCAATGACAACTGCACCAGGTTTGACAAATTCAGGCTTTACGAATTCGGCTTTACCTATAGCAACAACAAGAATATCTGCATTTCTGCAAACTTCTTGAATATTTGCAGTTCTAGAGTGACAGATAGTTACAGTGGCATTTTTTGACAGCAGCAAAATAGCCTGTGGCTTGCCTACAATATTGCTTCTTCCTACAACAACACAGTTTTTTCCCTCGATTTGAATATTATTAGCTTCAAGCAACTCTATCACTCCGGCAGGTGTACATGGCAGGAATTGTGGTTTTCCTATCATAAGATTTCCTACATTAACAGGGTGGAAACAGTCTGCATCCTTCATCGGACTTATTGCAGCTATAACCTTGTCCTCGTTTATGTGCTTTGGAACCGGTAACTGAACAAGTATACCATTTACAGTATTATCATTATTCAGCGTTTCAATAAGCTCCAGAAGCTCCTCCTCGGAGGTCGATGCAGGCAGTGCATACTCAAAAGACTTTATGCCTATTTCAGCACAATCATTTTTCTTATGGTTTACATATACTCTGGATGCCGGATCATCACCTACAATAATTACAGCTAGTCCCGGGTTTATACCTTTAAGCTTTAATTCATCAATTTTTGTTTTGAGTTCTGACTTGACTTTAGCAGCAAGTTCAGTTCCACTAAGTACTTTTGCAGACATATATTTGTTCCTTTCGGCTTTAGTAATTTATTATTTTACTTTAATACAGTAAAATTCTACCTTTATATTTTATTTTATCGTTTTTTTCTTGTCAAATTATTCTGCTTTTCTCTTCTTTCTTCTCTACGACCTTTTGTGCCTCTTTGTTCCCTCGGATTTCTCGGTTCCCTGGTATTTCTTTTATCGTTCTTTTTATCGGCCGTATTTTGTGTCTTTGCCTCGCCATACCTTTTACCCTTTTGCGGCTTAACGAGGCAGTTCGGTCCAAAACCGATTAAATCCTCCCGGTGAGCCTCCTGCAAGGCCTCAATGACAAGATGATAGTTCTCCTTTTTTCTGTATTGTAAAAGCGCTCTCTGCAAAGCTTTTTCTCTTGGCGTTTTTGGCACATATACTTTCTTCATGTCCCTGATATCATAACCGGTATAAAACATACAGGTAGAAAGTGTTCCCGGAGTAGGATAAAAGTCCTGTACCTGTTCAGGGTTGATATGATGCTCCTTCAGGTATTCTGCCAATTCTACAGCAGCATTTAAATCACTACCCGGATGGCTCGATATAAGATACGGAACAAGATACTGCTCTTTACTTATTTTTTTATTAATATCATAAAACTTCTTAACAAATCTGTCATAAAGCTGGCGCTTTGGCTTGCCCATTCTATCCAGTACTCTATCTACAACATGCTCGGGTGCAACCTTTAATTGTCCGCTAACATGGTGCTCACACAATTCGGTAAAGAAATCATCATTTTTATCCAGCATTAAATAATCATACCGGATACCCGAGCGAATGAATACCTTTTTTACATCCGGAAGAGCTCTTAACTTGCGTAATAAATCCAAATATTCCGAATGGTCAACAATCAGGTTCTTGCAAGGGCTGGGGTACAAGCATTGCCGGTCTTTGCAGACACCGTGTTTAACCTGTTTTTCACAAGCAACGCTTCTAAAATTCGCCGTAGGGCCTCCAACATCGTGAATATATCCTTTGAACCCTTGTGTCCAGGTAAGTTTTTTAGCCTCATTAATAATTGAGGCCTGACTTCTTTTTTGAATTGCCCTTCCTTGATGGAAATTCAGAGCACAGAAGGAACACCCGCCATAACAGCCTCTATGACTGGTTATACTGAATTCAACCTCTGTAATCGCCGGAATTCCGCCATGTTTTTCGTATATTGGATGATATGTTCTCTCATAGGGCAGCGCATACACTTTGTCAAGTTCAGCCGTTGTCATAGGCAACGTAGGCGGATTTTGTACCAGATACCTGTCTCCATGCCGTTGAACAAGTATTTTCCCCGTAATGGCATCCTGTTCATTATATTGAATTTTAAAGGCTTCTGCGTAGGTTTTCTTATCCGCTGAAACCTCTTCAAAGGATTGCAATACAGCGATATTTTTTGTGCCCTTTGAATCAACAGCTTCCTTAATCTCTTTAGGCAACTCCTCGTAACTAGCCAGGTAAGCACTGCCTCTAATACTCTTAATTCTTGATACAGGTACATCTTTTTTTAACAGCTTTGCAATCTCTACAATAGGTTTCTCACCCATTCCGTATAAAAGCAAATCTGCTTTAGAATCCACAAGAATTGATCTTCTTACCTTATCGTCCCAATAGTCATAATGGGCAAATCTTCTAAGACTTGCTTCAATACCGCCAATGATTATCGGTGAATCCTTGAAAATTTCTTTTATCTTATTGGCATAAACAATTAATGCTCTGTCAGGTCTGTATCCGCCCTTTCCTCCGGGTGAGTAAAGGTCAGTAGTTCTTTTCTTTTTACTGGCGGTATAGTGATTTACCATTGAATCTATAACACCTGAAGCAATGAGTACTCCATATTTAGGACGACCAAGCCTTTTAAAATCTTCACTATTTTTCCAGTTGGGCTGTGCGATAATTCCAACCTTGAAGCCTTCGCTTTCAAGCACTCTGGAAATGATAGCATGCCCAAAGCTGGGATGGTCCACGTAGGCATCCCCACTTATATATAGAAAATCAAGCTGATCCCAGCCTCTTTCGTTCATATCTTCAAAACTGATTGGTAAAAAAGCCATTTAATATTTTCCTTTGCATTATTTTAATTTTAGAACATGTTAAGTCTATTTTAACACAATATGCTACGTAATAAACTATAATTCTAGGGTCAAAACATCTTTTTGCTCTAATTGCTTTGTTTTTTTTGAACTGATATAATAAATTTAAATTCACCAGGTAACATTTTCAAAAAATATGTAAAGAACGGAGAACAGCTATGATATACAGACCAATTGGAAAAACCGGAATGTCCGCAAGTATTATCGGACTTGGTGCGGAGCACCTCGACAACCGCCCATATGAAGTGTGTGAGGAAGTAATTCAGACAGCATTGGAATGCGATATTAATATAATTGATGTATTCATGCCCGGTACTGCTGTAAGAGAAAATATATCAAAGGCTCTGAAAGGCAGACGTAAAGAAGTTTTGCTGCAAGGTCATATAGGTTCTGTAGATATCCGTGAGCAATATGATAGGACGCGGGATGTTCCTACATGTCGTAAGTACTTTGAAAACCTTTTACATAGCTTTAATACTGATTATATCGACTTTGGAATGATGTTTTTTATAGACACCGAAGAAGACTTTAAAGGTGCCTTTGAAACAGAATATATTGACTATGTTCTGAAGCTTAAGCAAGAGGGCAAAATCCGAGCAATAGGTGCAAGCTCTCACAATCCTGAAATGGCTGCAAGAATAGTTGAAACCGGTACCATAGATCTGTTGATGTTTAGCACAAATCTTGCCTATGATATGCTGCCATCGGATATTTATGTTCATTCCCTTATCGGAAAGAAAATCAATAACGAACAATTGCATGGTATCGATCCGAAACGCGCTTATCTTTATGAGCTCTGTGAAAATAAAGGCATAGCAATAACCACTATGAAAACCCTTGGAGCAGGCAAGCTTTTATCTGCTGAGTTTTCTCCTTTTGATAGTACACTAACAGTAGGTAAATGCATTCATTATGCCTTAACACGTCCTGCTGTCGTAAGTGCCTTAATAGGCTGCAAAACCAGAGCTGAGGTCCTGGAAGCAGTTAATTATCTCAACCTGACCGAGGAAGAAAGGGATTATACCAAAGCCATAAAAACCTTTAAAGGAACCTTGAGCGGTAAATGCATGTATTGCAATCATTGTCTGCCTTGCCCTTCAGAAATAAACATAGCAGAAGTAACAAAATTACTTGATATTGCTGCTCTTGACGAAACAAATGTTCCGGCTAAGATTCAGGAACAATATAATGCATTACAGCATAAAGCATCAGAATGTATTGCCTGTGGAAACTGCGAATCAAGATGTCCTTTTACCGTTAAGGTAATTGAAAATATGGAAAAGGCAGTAAGAATTTTGGAGTAATTATTTAGACGATAAGATATTATGGGGTTGGGGCAAAATGATATTTCTACTACGGAATATATTATTGCTGCAACCCCTTAATCTTTTAATTCAGATTTTAATTAAATATTTTGATTACTTATACATATACTAAGAAAATTAGATAATACGCAACTAAAAGGGGGAAACAACATGAGTATTAAGCTAAAGAATGTCATTTTAGTTTGTATAGTAATTTTTTTATTTTCAGGTATAATGGTTTTTTGTATAGGCTGCTCTAATAATTTAGCTGATGGACAAAATAAATTAAATAATTACTTAAGCAAAAATTTAAAAGAATATCCTGATTTGGATGCCAAGGATTTTAACAAAGAAAATATATCATTTTACTTTGAAGGCAACAAATTAAATTTAAATATGCCAATATATGTTAATAACAATAGATATTATTTACCGTTAACAGAAATTATTAAACAAATAAATGGCAAAATACGTCTTGAAAGCGGAACTGTCTATATAGAAGTAAATAATTTCATAATCAATTTGAATACAAAGGATAATTATTTTATTATAAATGATTTCAAATATGATTTAAAGAAAAATTCTTTAGTTGTTCAGGATATCGTCTATATATCACTATTTGATTTAAAAAGAATGCTTAATCTGGAAGTAAATTGGGATGAGGAGAAAAAAACGATTGGGCTATTCTGGGATAGAACCAAGCTACATGGTGCCAATCAACCTTCGAGCGGAAAAAATGCCTTATTAAGGTTTGAAGATGTGACTGCCGATCAAAGATATTCAACAGCTGAAAGCCTGGAAAAACTAAGAGTGATATTTGATTATTGTCATTCTAGGAATATTCCAATGCATTTATGCTGGACTCCGAGGTTTATTGATAAAAAAAACAACATAGATAATGCTCCGGCACAAACATATAACATCCATAACGCAAACTTCGTTTATACGCTGGATTATTTTACTGATAAAAACGGGCTAATTGGACTTCATGGCTATACCCATCAGTTTGGAGATGAATTAAGCATCTCTGGAACTGAGCTTAGCGGGCGCAACAATACAAGTGAAAAAAGTGTAAGGCAAATATTGGAGAATGCAATCAATGATGCAAAAAAACTTGAAATACCGATTTCTTTTTTTGAAAGTCCGCATTATGCAGCTACACCAACCCAGAAAAAAATTATAGAGCAGTATTTTGATAATATCTACGAATATCAACAATCCTTCAGAGAAAAAAATATAACCAAAGTAACTGTCGGTAACAGAACAGTAAAATATATACCTACTCCTCTAAACTATCTAAACGGTAAGGAAGATACCAATAATATGATAAATAAAATTAAGGCTTTAAATGCAGAAACCCTTGGGAGTTTTTTCTTTCATCCAAGCATAGAATTTGACTTTATAACATTGAAAAAGGATACTGATGGATACACTTTCTATGAATATTCAGATTATTCACCTCTTCATAGAATAATAAACACATTTATCGAGTCAGGGTATTCATTTAAGGATATAAACTCAATTTGATACAAGTAAATTTACTGATAAAGCAAAATTTTCATATTCCATTTCCATTGAAATTCAGAAAAACAGGAGGGAGAGTTTCCCTCCTGCTATAATTAAATATTTTCTAGTTCTCTTATATATGCAATTTTTACTGCGAGGTCTCCATACACTCCATAACGTTGCGCATCTCCTATTTCATTTTCATTAATTACTGATGCATTCTTTAGCTCCTCAAACGTATCAGCAGCGTCATAAAGTAAAATCCTACCCGTTGCTTTAGATTTAGTCCAAAAATTGGGCATTCTATAATCTGGATCAACAGGAATGTTACCCATTATTATCCAATCACCTTTCTTAATACCTCCATCAACACACCAAATACGTAATAGAGGCTCACTTATATTTAATT
>CAYQCA010000144.1:0-10460 GCA_964415835.1 uncultured Clostridium sp.
GAAGCAGTACCAGCCACTTTTTGAATTTGTTGCCTCGTTATATGCCTCGTTATAACGCCTCAATTCAAAGGAAATTTTCCGATTGTAGGAAAATCTCCTTACATTAGCGGCGTTTCATCGAGGCGATAGATGATGCTCAGTGCCAGGAAAACACTGGCACCACCTGAAAACCGAAGCAGTACCAGCCACTTTTTGAATTTGTTGCCTCGTTATATGCCTCGTTATAAAATTGAAAAGTTGATGACAGTACCTAGAAAAAATGTTATTATGATAAAAAGGTTTTCATTCATTCGGAGGTGGTCATTATGAAAATTTCGTTTTCTACACTTGGATGTCCTGACTGGAGTTGGGAGGATATGCTCTCTACTGCGAAGGACCTGGGGTTTGATGGTATTGAAATAAGAGGTATCGGAAATGAGCTTTATGCTCCAAAAGTTAAGCAATTTAGTGATGATAATATTGAGTTAACAAAGAAAAAGTTAAATAAAATAGGCCTTGAAATTCCTTGCCTAACATCTGCATGTTTTTTATTCGATAAACAAAACATCGAAAAGCATTGGCAGGAAGGTATTGATTATATCGAGCTTGCTGCAAAACTGGGAACTCCTTATGTGAGAGTGCTGGGCGACGAGCACCCTTATCCCGGAAATGTAGATATAGCTTTTGTAGCTGAGAACCTGAAAAAGTTATCAGATATTGCAAATGCTAAAGGTGTAAAGCTATTGATTGAGACAAACGGCGTTTTTGCAGATTCGAAAGTATTGAAGTCTTTGCTTGAAAGTGTTAACTCAGACAGTGTAGGAGTACTTTGGGATGTGCACCACCCGATTAGATTCTTTAATGAACCGATAGAATTTACATTTGAGAACTTAAAAAAATATATATGCTATCTTCATGTGAAAGATTCAACTGTGGTTGATGGAGACGTAAAATATAAGATGATGGGCTATGGTGATATACCTGTCAAAGGTATTGTAAAGCTTTTGAAGGAGAACGGCTATACAGGTTATATTTCACTTGAATGGGTAAAAAGATGGTGCTTGGATCTTGAGGAACCCGGTATTGTTTTTGCTCACTACTCAGGATATATGAAAACAATTATGTGATTTACAAAGGACAATGCCGGCATGGATATGAGCCTGTTCAGTGCCGGCATTTGAAAAAGAACAAATCTTAAGCTACTGGGAAATATTTGGAGATAAATGGTGTGATATGGTATTATTTTTGCAAATAATATTTTGCAGGAGTCTATCATGAAACATCTTTTGCTAGTAGTCATTACTATTCTTGCGGTTCTGTTTTCGGGCTGTGGAGCGGAAAAAATCAATTTTCCGGTACATCAGGCAATTCAATATAAAAATGAGTCATTAAATCTTGAAAAAAATATTAAGACATTAGATATACAATTAGATTCAGGAAGTTTAGAAATATATACTTGGAATAAAAAAGATATAAAATATGAGGCTAAACATATAGTCAGGGATAATTTGCCTGATGAAGAGCTGGAAAAGCTGCTGACAAATTATTCAATAGAGACCAAGACAGAACAAAATATATTTTCTATAAAAATCAATTATTCAAAAAAAATCAAAAATTCACAGGACAATTTAACAGAATTGAAGTTAACAATACCTCGATCCATTAAAAGTATTATAATTAAACAAGGCATGGGTGAAGTTAAAATTGAAGACAGCTTTGAAGGAAATGTTGATGCAGATCTTGACGTTGTGAATGCTGAATTTGGCGATGTTAAAGGGCGAATTAGTATAGACTGCAACAGAGGCAATATTCGAGTTAATTCAGGTAAACTGTACAATGAATCGATTATTGATATAAATAATGGTAATATCTTCGTGAAAGCCGAATGTGAGAAAAAATCAAATTATACCTATAAAGTCCAAAATGGTAATATAGATTTGAAATTCCCAGTCAGCTCCAATATATTCTTTAATGGTTATGGAGTTATAGAGAAGAATCAATTTGCAGGAATTGATGGGGATATATATATTGAGGCTTCGACAAAAATGGGTAAAATATCTATTAGTGGCTACTGAAAATGTAATAAATTACAAAAGAAATAAAAAAATTGAAAATAAATGTTGACAAAATGTAAAAATGTAATATAATGGTATCAGGGTCCTACTTAATTTAGTACAAAAGAAGCGGAGAAACTAAATGGCTCTGATAAAATTATTACTTTTTGATGATGACTATGAGTATTGTCTAAATTTATGTAACTATCTTACTCATAATTTTAAAGAAACTCTAATTGTAAATAGTTTTAGCAATACCTGCAGCATCCAGCAATGGATTGAAAAAATTGATCCGGACATTGTATTGACATCAGAGGTTTATTATAACCAAATCCAAAATTACTTCAAAAAAAACGTTATTATTTTAACTACTGGTACAAATAGCGTTCAATACGCAGATCAGGTCACTATATATAAGTATAAAGATGTCAATCAGATAGCAGCAGAAATAATTAATACTTTTACCAAAGAAGGCAATATTATTAGAACAACAAAAGAGAAAACACTAAAGATAATTGCTGTTTACTCAGCAATAGGGAATGTTGGAAAGACAACAATCTCATTAGGAGTCAGTAAAATATGTTCTTATTCAGGTCTTTCTGTTTTCTACTTAAATCTTGAACAATTTCAATCTACGAACACCTTATATCCTAAGAATAGCGAATATTCGATCTCAGATCTTATTTATTATGTAAAAGAAAGAGATAGAAACTTATCTTCCAAAATATCATCAATAAGTTGTAAAACACCGATAACCAACCTGTATTACTTTAATGAGCCGAATAATGTTTTTGAACTTGATGAAATAACGCCACAGGACATTGAGTTTATTATAACTTCAATAAAAGACTGTGGACAGTATGATCTTTTAGTAATTGACATGGAATCACATCTCAACCGAAATTCATTGAAAGTATTTGAAATTGCTGATGAAATACTATATGTTTTTACCGAGGAAGAAATTTGTTTACATAAAACAAAATTGTTTATTGATAGCATCTCTATGTTGTCTAATAATATGCCAAATAATACTTTTATAGCGCATAAGTTAATATATGTAGCCAATAAGGTATCCAAACAGGCCCTCCAGTCCAATCAATCCTTTCTAGATTTAAAAATCACTTCTCAAATCCACTTCCAACAAGGATTTATGTCTTTAAGTAATCTCGCCAAAGTAAATGGAGGGCCTGAAATTTACAACTCAGTTTTTAAGGAACTTGCAAATAGATATATTACGTAGACTATTTTTAAGAGCCTGTTCAGTATCTGCTAAAGAGACGAGCGCAGTGAGCTGTTGGAACAGGCTCTAAAGGAGGAAGCATTATAAATCAAGAACTAATTGCTGATATAAGGGCTTCAATAAGCGAAAAAATAGACTTAAAGCGTGATTTCACCGACGAAGAAATAAGTAATATTGTGATCAGAACGGTATTTGAAAAGTCTAAGAAGCTTATTTTAAACTCAACTCAAAAAAAAGAACTGATAGAAATCATTTTTAATTCTCTTCGCAGATTGGATATATTGCAGCCTATTTTGGAAGATGCATGTGTTTCTGAGATAATGATTAATGGTCCAAACAATGTTTTTATTGAAAAGAATGGTAATGTAAGCAAACTTGATCTGAAATTTGAGTCTGTTCAGAAACTTGAAGATATTGTACAGGTTATGGTTACAGCAGTTAATAGAACAGTAAATGAATCAAGTCCCATTGTTGATGCAAGACTTAAAGACGGCTCCAGGATAAATGTAGTTCTTCCACCAATAGCACTAAATGGTCCTATTGTCACAATACGAAAATTCCCTCATAAACCAATAACTATTGATAAACTTATTGAACTGGGATCATTAACAGCCGAGGCGGCAAAAGTACTGGAAAAGCTTGTGATAGCCAAGTACAATATATTTGTGGCTGGAGGAACCGGATCTGGAAAAACAACATTTCTTAATGCCCTTTCGAATTTCATTCCAAAAGATGAAAGAATTATTACTATAGAGGACTCAGCAGAATTACAAATATCAAATATTCCGAACCTTGTCCGATTAGAAACCAGAAATGCAAATCTGGAGGGCAGGGGAGAGATTACAATGAGAGAGTTAATAAAAACTTCGTTGAGAATGAGGCCGGAAAGAATAATTGTGGGCGAAATCAGAGGGGCAGAAGCATTGGACATGCTTACAGCAATGAATACCGGGCATGATGGCTCCATATCAACAGGGCACGCAAACTCGCCTCGGGATATGCTGTCCAGAATTGAAACAATGGTTCTAAATTCATCGGCATTGCCTTTAGAGGCTGTCAGAAAGCAGATTGCATCTGCAATTGACATTATTATCTTTCTTTCACGTCTCAGAGATAAATCAAGAAGAACAATGGAAATTGATGAAGTACTTGGCGTAGAAAACGGCCAAATAAAGCTTAATCCTTTATTTGTTTTTGAGGAAGCAATAAGTCGGGATAAGGAGCCTTCCAAGCGGGTAACCGGCTGCCTAATACGCAGTAAAAATCCACTTGCAAAAAAGCAGAAATTAATCAATGCAGGAATATACGATGAAATATAATCTAGGCGTTATAATAAAGAAGAGGGGTGTTTGTTCTGACAGATTATGACAAGTACGAGATGCCTATGAAAATGAAAATAATTTATGGGCTGCTCTCATCAGCAGTTGTTTTTGCAATAGCATATTTATTTTACAGAAGCTTTTTACTATCTTTTATAGTATCTCCTGTTGGAACTTTATATCTAAAATACAAGAAAAGAAATATAATAGTTAAAAGGCGGAATGAGCTGAATTTACAATTCAAGGATTTGCTGGTTTCGCTGGCATCTTCATTGTCAGCTGGAAAAGCTCTGGAAAGTGCCTTTGAAAGTGCATTAAGCGATTTATATGTGCTTTATCCCAGTGATGAAACCTATATAATCAACGAGACAAGAATAATAATAAATAAACTCTCTCTCAATGTAACCATTGAGGAAGCAATAGGTGACTTTGCCAAACGATCCAAAATAGATAATATCAAAAATTTCTCAGATGTTATTTCAATCAGCAAAAGAACAGGTGGAAATTTGATAGAGGCAATTAAAAATTCATCAGGAATAATCAGCGACAAAATTGAAATGAAACAGGAAATAGAAACAATGCTCTCCTCAAGACGGTTCGAACAAAAGATATTAAATATTATACCGGTAGGTATGATATTTATTCTTTCCACTACAGCTGCTGATTATATTAACCCTGTATTTACTACTCTGCAGGGAAGAGCAGCAATGACAATATGTTTACTGCTCCTTATATCTGCTTTACTGTTATCAAATAAAATAATGAATATAAAGATGTGAGGTAAAATGTTTTACGTTCAGTTATTGTTTCTCATTATAATGGTTTCTGTGCTAATCCTCTTTCTTGGCATTCTGGTAAAAAATTATAAAGTATATGCCGATTATGTGCAGGCTGTCAATAAAAAGGATTATACCCAAAAGAGACTATTGCCATTTGGTCTGTATACTCTTGACAAGATAAACTACTCATTTAATTCAATCTATGACAGAAGAATCCTAAGTAGTGTTTGCGAAGTATATGGTCAGGAGTACTCTTCATTTTATATTAGGGTAATATATGCAAATAAAATTCTATTAATTGCACAGCTGTTGATTTGTCAGTTGCTAGCCGGCTTTTTATCATATTTTCAGCCAGTATTCCATTTTTATGTACTATTATTATTTTCAATTTTAATCATGAGAGATGATATAAAGCTCAATAAATCAGTAAAAAATAGAAGGCTGGAGATTCAAATAGAGTTTCCGGAATTTATTAATAAGCTGACTCTATTGCTAAATGCAGGGCTGACTATGTCAAAAGCCTGGGAAAAGATTTCATCTGAAAGTGAAAGTGAAGGCTCATTCTACTCAGAGGTCAGTAAAACGATTCAGGAAATAAAGTCTGGTAAAAATGAATCGGAGGCCTTCAGTGAATTTGCCAAAAGAGTTAAGACTCCTGAAATATCCAGATTAATGTCATCAATAATACAGAATACCAAAAAAGGCGGAAAAGATCTTGTGTTATCCATGAGGCTACAGTCAAACGAATGCTGGGAAATGCGAAAAAATGCAGTCAGAAGAATGGGAGAAGAAGCGTCAACAAAGCTTCTTTTTCCAATGATGATAATGTTTTTCGCAATTATCATAATAGTTATTACACCTGCACTTATTTCAATGCAGGGAATTTCATCAAATTTCTAAAAGGAGGAGGTATATTATGTTATCTACAATTAGAAGGTTTGTAAATGAAGAGGATGGAATGGGAACAGTTGAAGTAATTATAATTATAGCCGTTCTGGTTGGAGTTGCTTTGCTATTCAGAAAGCAACTAATAAACTTTGTTAATGGTATAATCGATAACTTGTTTCCTGATGTAAGCAAGCTGGAAAACAACAAAGCCGCTACGCAAGGGAAACTAACGGGCTAAAGACCTGCTAAAACCCTATGTTTGGGTTTGAAGGCAGAAAGTAAAACCCAAACACGGTTTAGCAGAAGGAATCAGAGGACTAGACAAAATGAAAAAAATACTTCTAAATTCCAAAGGCAGTTTTACTGTAGAAGCATCAATAATATTTTCTGTCGTGTTTCTATTAATCTGTGCGATGGTTTACTTTTTTATAATTATGTACCAGTATACTTTAATACAAAGTGCGGTAAACCAGGCTGCAAATTCGGGTGCCGCATATTATGTAAATTCATCCGGCAATTCAAACATTTATTGGAGAATATATGACCTTGAGGCGGAAAATAAAAAGAGAAATATAATTAACATCGTCAACAGAAATCTTAGCAACTCAATTTTTGGCTCAGGTAGAGAGATTCTCATTACTAATCCATATAAATTATTAATGAAACAACTTAACATAACAATTGAAGACAAACTACCTATGCCGGGAGGCAGCTTGTTTGAGTTATTCGGTATACCTTCCGAAATGAGCATTAAAGCTGAGGCTTCTGTACCGTTGAATGACAAAGCAGAGTTTATTAGAAATATGGATATGGTTATTGATATAAAGAATTGCATTTTTAATAGTGATAACAAATGGATAGGAAAAGACACAAAGATTAATGATATTATTTCAAAACTTATTAAGAAAAAGTAAAGGAGGTTTACAGAATTTGAGGGGAACTATAACGGTATTTATTAGCATAGTACTTAGTGCTATATTTTTAATGGTCGGAACATTTACAGATGCTGCAAGGTTCAGGATGGCCGAGTCTCACGTAGACAGAGCAGGCAGAACAGCGCTGTCCTCAATTTTGGCCTCCTATAACAACGAGTTGAAAGATCAGTATGGCCTTTTTGGGCTATACTTGGACAATGGTATAGTAGAGGATACCTTTGATGAATATTTCAGAAAGAATTTAAGTATTACCAAGCAGAATTTTCTGTATGGTTTTAAAATTGAAAATACTAATGTCGAACTATCCTCAAGTCTTTTGAACAAAGAAATACTTCAAAAGCAGATAATTGAATTTATGAAATACCGGGCACCATACGAAATTGCTCTTGATTTAACTAATAAAATAGATGGGATAAAAAATATTTCAAAGGGTGCACAAGCCTATAAGAGAAAGCTGGAAACCGACAAACAGGCAGGCAAAATAGGAGACCTGCAGCTTTCGTTGGAAGAAAAGACCAAGAAGATTAATAGTTCAGAAATTGTTGTAAATGTTTCAGAATTGAAAGATAAATATACAAGCCAAAGTAATAAGCAAGCTGAGTTTTCAAACGAATTATCACGCCTGCAAATCCTATACCAAAATGAAAAGAGCGAGAAGAAAAAGAAAAAGCTTTTATTGGATATTAACAAAATTGCAGGTGATATTGATATTATAGCCAAAGAGAAAAGTTTACTGAAAAATACAATTATTGAAAGTGTAAAAGAATACAAAAGTTTAAATTCTCAAGCTATAGATGAAGCTAAATCAATAGCCGGCAAAAAAAAAGGGTTGCTGACTAGAATTGATAATGAGATTGAATATACAAAAGATAATCTGAATGGTATAAAGGAACTGCAACATTCTTATAAAGAAAATTTAGTTAACATGAAAGAAATTATTAAAGAAGATAATTCTGATGTTATCATAGATACTTTGTCCGGAAATATTAATAATTGTGAAAGTATTGTTTCCAGTACCAACATTAATGAAAATGAGTTTTTAAAAGCACTTGACGGTTTTACAGTAAACGAAAGCATTAATTATTCCTTTAATAAGACGAAGCCTGTACAGTCTGATGACGAAGATATAAGGGATGATGTGATATATGCGATGCAGGAAGCATTCAGACCAAAGAGTGAACTTATATCCATTGATAGTAGCTTGCTTTATATGCTGCCCTCCAGAAATATGTATGAAGAAGAAAACCAGGTCATAACCTGGAATAATATGAATATGGAGGATGTGACCTGTGCGACAGCAAACCTGGACTATATCTCAAGTAAAGCAGATAAGTTTGAACAAATAGTGTCCAGTGTGGCAGAACAATTATATATTAACGAATATATTATGGGAACCTTTAGACACGATGTACAACGGTTAAAGGGTGAAGCTGAAAAAGACTCCTACAATTTAAGATCGAAGAATAAACAGGAACGAGATGCTTATTTTTCTCAATTTGAGGTCGAATATATCATTAACGGCAACAGGAGTGAGAAAATTAATTCGCTTTTAGTGCAATCGGAAATAGTGGCTATCAGACTAATATCTAATGTTATTCATGTTTATACGGACTCTTCAAAAATGGTAAGAATAAATAGCCTTGCAGCAGCACTGAGCACATGGAGTGCAGGGCTTTCAACTCCATTGATGCAGACAATGCTCGTATTTTCATGGGCAATGGCAGAATCATTGTACGACATGGATCAGTTTGCTAAAGGAGAAAAAATCGCCCTTTTCAAGACCAGGGAACAATGGAGAACCGATCTTTCCGGTGCTGTATCAAAAAGCAAGGCACCCAATGTTGAGAACAATCCTTTGTGCCTAAGCTATCAGGATTATTTAAAAATATTTCTCCTTTTGATGGATAATGACAAAAAACTGGCCAGGGTGCAGGATTTGGTCCAACTAAACATAGGGGTATCAAGTCAGGGGTTTTTACTTAAGGAATGCAGAGCAGTTATAAAAGCTGATACGACAATATCTATGAAAAATATATTTATATCACTTCCGAAGCTTTCACGCTATAAAATAAACAAGAGTATTTCTATTGGATACTAGGGTGGGAGGCAATAACTTGTTAAAGAATACTGATACAAAAGGCTCAGTTACGGTAGAAGCAGCTTTATTGCTTCCTATTTTTATAATTGCAATAATATCCTTTGTCTTTATTATAAAGGTTTACTACACCCATGAAATTATACATCAGGCAATCACCGGAGCCAGTGAGGAGATGAGTCTGTATAGCCTTTTATATTATGAAACTAATGCAGAGGAAATAATAGGCGGGATTGAAAAATTCAGTAATTCAGAAGACATTAGCAATTTTTTTGGTGATTCTCAAATAGTTACATATATACAACAGTTGGGAAAAGCAGCTTCAGATTACGCTCGGGCACAGATTGCGCTGGTACCTCTTACTAAATATCTGGTTAAAAGAAGCTTAAACGTTGGGTTGGACGATAATACAGATCAAAGATTGAAGTATTTACACTTTGAGGGTGGCTTTGATGGAATTGATTTTACTAAAAGCAGAATGCTGTCAGATGGTAAAAGTATAGACATAGTAGCAGAATATAAACTTAAGTTTCCATTTTTAGGACGGCTGCTTCCGGAAATAGAAATAACTCAAATGGCCTCAAGCTGCATATGGGCGGGCGAAGATGGCATAGACACAGCAGGAGGGGAAGAAGATAAACAAGAAAACATATGGGATATGAATAACATAAAACGAGGCAGAGAAATCCGCAAATTGCAGGGAGCCAATCTGCCATTCAATTTCCCGGTTATTGCAATCTTTCACAATGGAACTGCCACAAGCGTTAAAAGCCTCAATATTGATGAAGCTTATTATCATAATTCCGGCAATTTAAAACAGAAATTAATGACTTTAATAAATAAATTGGATGATTTTAATGGGGGAGAAAGCAGCTCAGTAAGGATTGAGAATTATCAGATACTGAATAAAGAACTTAGATTGATTATTCCTGAAACTGAGTTGTCTGTGAGCCAGCAGCAAACTATAAATGAATGTATTTTAATTGCCAAATCCAAAGGCATAGATTTGAAGATAATAAAGGCTTATGGTAAACAAAATCCAGTTAATAATGAGGTGAAAAATGATTAATTCAACAATTGTCAAAAAACAAATATTACCAATACTTCTGTGTATATTTTTCTGGGGGATAACGATCATACTGACACTTATAAATGCAGGATCAACCAAAGT
>CAYQCA010000145.1:0-9235 GCA_964415835.1 uncultured Clostridium sp.
ATAATTCCATATTCATCACACAAGTTATAGAAAATTTCTTTTTCAATCAGACCTCCACCCCAAACACGCACCAAATTGATATTAGCGTTCTTAATCATACTCAACATATGGGTGTAGTCTTCGTCTTTGACACTGCCATACATTAAATCGAGTGGAACCATATTGACACCTTTGATGTAAACTTTTGTACCATTGACCACAATGGTGTATGGAAGAGAGTCCTCGGAAGCGGCTTCATTCCTCTGGTACTCCGATGTCCGGAGTCCAATGCGCAATTCTTTTTCTGCTATTTTCCTTCCGTCCATCTTTTTGATTTCAATTATAAGATCATACAGTGGTTGTGCACCATAACCATTGGGATACCAGAGCATAGGATCTCTGATCAACAGTTCCTTATTAACCTGGGTAGTTCCGCAGGTAGTCCTATACTGCTCTGTTTCTTTTATTACAACCTTACCCTGATAGGATATATTGAAATGGACTTCAATATCCCTTTCTTGTAAGCTATTCATACTCATGCAGACTTGAATCTTAGCATTATCCGCAATACTTATATTACGAACATGTATATCCATCAATTCCACATTCTCTACTGCCTCTATAAAAACATCGTCATATAATCCCAAGTGAATCAGCCGTGTGCTAAAATCCCACTTGTAATTAAAACGGCTCTTCTGTGTACTAGTCATGCTGGTATGACCAATCTGACCCATTTCTTCAGGTGAATTTTCTAAAATCACTATAATTTGATTTTCTTTATCAAAACAAACCTGAGAAGATATGTCCAAACGACATTCAGTGAACATTCCCTCATGCTCGCCTATTTTTATATTATTTAAATAGATACGCGCCTTATAATCGATCCCTGCAAAATGAAGAATTATTTTCTGCCCACGATAGCATTCGTCCATGGTGAAATCAGTTTTATACACCCACCATCTTTCGGATACCCATTCACACTTCAAGCTGTTCATCTCATAATAAGGATCTTCCATCCATCCTGCATGGAGTAAATCCTGATGGATACATCCCGGTACCTCTGCATCCATCCATTCTGTAATTCCTTTTAATTCAATGCCGGTCTCCACACTATTATTCAGTACTGGAGTATAAGGCCAAAATCCTGCTAACTTCCATTGCTTTAACTTTCGTATTACCATGTTGCACCTCATATATATTCTAAATTCTTAAACTGTGATTCTACAGGAAATTAACCTTTAATAGCACCGCTGACCATTCCTGCGATTATAAATTTCTGCATAAAAACGTATATAATAATCATAGGAAGAGCTAATAAAATAATACTTGCTGCCATAAGTGTCCATTTTGTTGAATAACTTCCTTTAAAAATGTATAATCCTGCTGTTAATGGGCGTTTACTTTTATCCGTAAGGAACAGGAATGGGGTAATAAAATCATTCCATGAACCAATGAGTTTAAAAACGAATACTGTAGCAAGGGCTGGCTTCATTAACGGAAATGCAATAGTAAACATATAGCGTAAATACCCGCAGCCATCCATTAAAGCAGCTTCATCCAGTTCTCGCGGAACAGTTTTAACAAAACCGGTTAAAATAAATATGTTTATTGGAATTCCACCAAAGGCCCATAGAAGGATCACACCCAATGATGTGTTATATAAATGAAACAACTTCATTATATAAATAGTAGCAACCAGACTCCCGGGGAAAAACATGGAAGCTATGAAAAAAGTAAACACGGCATTAGATCCTTTAAAGTGAGATCGTCCAAGTGGAAACGCAGCCATTGCTGAAATAAGACAACTAATGATTGCAGAAGTAAAGGACAAAAATACACTATTAAAGAAATATGTTCCCATTTCTGCTTTCTTCCACGCTAATAAAAAATTATTCCATTGAGGATTTTGTGTAATGATTGTAGGATATTTCAAAAACTCCTCATCCGTTTTTAACGAAATATTTAATACTGAAAGGAGTGGAACTAGCATTATTAAAGTTACAAACAATAATATAATAGTGGCGGCAATTTTTTTGTTATCAATCTTATGCATTGTTCTCACATCTCCACCTCTTTTCTACGGAAAAAGTAATTGAAAGACAGCATAATTATTGAAGTTAATATAAAGAAGTAAATACTCATAGCCGCAACCTGCCCCTTGTTGGTAGCCAGTGTTAATTGATTGAAGAAATACAGTGAGAAGGTACGCGTTGCATTAGCAGGTCCTCCCCCAGTCAAGATAAACATGATGTCATACATTCCTATGGTACCGCTAATTGAGATCCAAAAATTGATAGTCATTGATGGACGAATTAACGGAATGGTAATATGTCTCAATTTATTCCAGTTAGATGCTCCATCAATATCGGCAGCCTCATAGTATTCTTCCGGAACAGCCTGCAGTCCAGCAAGATATATGGCCATTGAGTAACCGAAATTTGCCCAGATTGTCACGAAAATCACTAAAGGCAATGCCAGGTTCATGTCCCCGAGGAAAGCAGAACTTTCACCAAATAATCCAAGTATATAAGCAAATAGTCCAGAGTATGGGTCAAACATCAGGTTCCAGATTAAGCCTATAACTACTACTCCCAGAATACTGGGCATAAAAAATATAGCGCGGTAGAAATTACTTAAGCGAAGTTTCATATTAACCAATAAAGCCATCAATAATGAAAAAGCCTGTTGAATCAGTACTACTGCAATAGAAAACTGAAGAGTTATTTTTAAGGATTGTGCTGAATCTCTCCCGTTGAGTGTAAAAAAGATTATGTAGTTTTTTAATCCTACAAATTTAAAAGGAACTGATAAATTTCCAGAATAGTCAGTGAAGGAAATCACTATATTGACTATGGCTGGAAAGAGACTAAATATTAATATTGCAACTACTGCAGGTATAACTGAAATTATAGGCCAATAAGGTGAATAGCCGGTGTACGATTTTTTTTTCATTGCATATCCTCTCCTATATTTCATATGAAAAGGATAAGAGGCTTTGTGCTTCTTATCCTTTTCTGCTTTTACTTTCTTCCTTACTTCCAAGTTTCTTTGCTATCTATTAGATCCTTTTGGAGATTCTCAACAACCTTCTCAGGTGTAATCTTTCCCATAAGTAACTGCATAGCATAGTTGGTCAAATCAAATTTCTGTCCAGGAATTAATATTTCTTCATGAAGCAACTGTTGCTTATTCATCAGATTTGCGATTTCCTGAGCAAGAGGATCTTTTAATGTTATGTCATTTTGTACTGGGCCCATCTTAACCATGTCAATATACATTTCATAGTTCTCTTTTTTGGATATGAACTCCAAATACTTCAATGCAGCGTCTTCTACAGGTGTGTCTTTTACCATGGAGAAGCCTCCACCAATTTTCATGTTTGCAATCTTATTGTTTTCTGCATTATCTGATCCAGGTAGAAGGAAAGCACCTACTTCAAATGCGGGTTTTGCATCGACAATCTGTGATGCAGACCAGGAACCATCAATAGTCATAGCCGCCTTACCTTGTGCAAACAAACCAGGTGCTTGTGCATATCCCAATCCGGAAGAATCCTTTTGGAAATAACTCATTGTTATTTTAAGTTTCTGTAATACTTCCAGCCAAGTCTTATCAGTATATTTACTTTTTTCAGTTCGAACATTAGTATAGAAATCAGGATCTACCGGTCTCACAATACCAGCCTCCAATGCACCTACTACCATATTGACAGGCCACTGATCTTTTCCTCCAAAGATAATTGGATCTATTCCCTTAGATTTAAAGGTTTCGCATACATTTACAAACTCAGACCATGTAGAAGGAACAGAAAGTCCATTATCTTTAAACATATTTTTATTATAAAAGGCAACCATGCTTACATTGTTGGATGGAATCATCAATGTTTTTCCATCATACTGACACATTTTTACAACGTCCTGATTGTAGTTTTCGAGGAATTTTTGACCTGACAGATCAGCCATCCTTGCTCTGGTTCCCTCTTCTTTTATGTCCGCCGCATGTGTTCCGAATAAATCGGTTTCATTTGCAGCTAGACGTGCAGCCAATAAAGTAGGGTAATCCGCTGTTGGAATTGCATCATATTTTACTGTAATATAAGGGTATTCTTGCTTGAACATTTCGTGGAACTTATCAAAAAAGGCCTGGTCTTCAACACGATAGTTGATGATACGTAAATCCACTTCTTTTGGAGCTTCTTCAGTTTTAGTTGCTTCTGTTTTTACAGCCACTTCAGTTGAAGTGCTAACCGACTCCTGCTCTTTTCCACAACCTATTAAGGTTGCTGACAACATAGTACATACAGCCAAAGTGACAGCTATAGACTTAATAAATTTCTTTGCCATTTTACTTTCCCCCTTATTTTTTTGTATATTAAGCAAAAGCATTGCTTACTAATAAAATAGTTTAAACACTCATCATTTTTTAAAACCGAATATTCAATTAACTCTAATGATTTTTTTAATGTCATTCTTATATGATATTTTATGGACTGGTTATGTAGATACCTCCTGTAGATACCTCCTTAGGAGTTGTCTTTCATTCCGTTTAAAGTGTCACATGTTGTAATTTGTTGTAACTTGTTGTATATGTTTCCTTAGTTATATTATATAGACATGGTCGTAATTTGTACATAATAACTTTCGCAACTTTTATAACTATTTTCTCAACTTATTTTATTTTTATTACTGAGTCCCTTTTAACGATATCCGTTCCAACTAAAACAAGTTCCTTATTTGCCTCGGGCTTTTCAATCCGTCGGATCATCAAATCAACAGCTCTTAGTCCCATTTCCTCTTTTGGTATATTAATAGTCGCTAGATTTGGAGTCATCCAATTGCCTTTTTCGACATTATCAAACCCGATCACTGATACATTCTCAGTATTTTTTTACCCATTTCTTCCAATAATTCATATACGTGGAATGCAACAGGATCATTGGCACATACCAGAGCTGTAGGTACCGTTGAGGAATTCATCATTTCAAAAAATGCCTTCCTGGAAAAAGGAATAGCGTCAGAATCATGTTCATTAACCACATGATGAGTGATAATCTGCCTGTCCGTATTACTTGCTATGCAATCATTAAATCCCCTCAATCTCTCCCGGAAACTATAGGAATATTGTGCAGAACCTACAAATCCTATGTTTTGATGGCCTTGCTTTAGAATAAAGTCTGTTGCATCATAACAACCTTGATAATTATTGGCCATAACTTGATCAAACTTCAAATTTGAATACATGCTATCAACAAGTACAATAGGCAAACCAGTAACCGATACTGCCAAGATATGCTTCATAGGCACTCGTCCCAAAATAATAGCCCCTTGCGTCTTCATCTGCTTAATACTCACTGGCAGCTTTTCTTGATGCTCATCCTGGAACACTGAAAGAAAAACACTTATAAGCCGCCGATTTAGTTCTTTCTCAATACTGTCAATAATTCGTACCCAGAAACCAGAATCTAATAAATCAGCACTTTCAACAACCAAAGTAATACTTTCAACACGTTGAAATTCATTCTTATGCTTTGAAGTAAAATTATATCCCATTTTCAAAGCTGTAAGTTTAATTTTATTTTTCATCTCGTCACTGACACCATATTTGTCAGCTATAGCTCTTGAAACTAATGATCTGGATACATTTAATTCATTAGCGATATCATCCATAGTTACTTTTTTGCTCATATTGATTTATCACATCCTTGCTTCATTTTGGATTTTTGATTGAAGTATGCTGCTACTAATTATAGTATAAAATTAGCTTTGGAATTTGTAAATAAAATAGTTCGCAACTTTTTGCACATTTTTGTCAACTTTTATGCAATCTATTATTAATTGAACACCGTTATTTAATAACACCAACAAAAGCAAGTCTGAAATTAGTACCTTTACATTTATCTGTATTTCCATGGATAACTTCAAGCTCAAACTGGTGATTTACATTCGGTAGGTCATCAGCTATATTAGATATTCTGAACCACCCTAAATCCGGACACCACCAATCTCTATCTCGTGCTACCTCTACCCATTCGCCATCATCTATTCTGTAACGGAATTCTGAGGAATAATTACCAAAATCAAACCCCAATGACAATCCTCTCCCCATGAAACTAAAAGATAACTTAGCCCCAACCGCAGATGTATATATAACCTGGTCTATCCACTCCACTTCAGCACACCGTCGGATAGTCCATGGACCTTGTGTCTTTATTTTCTCAAAGGGTACAAATTCTGTATGCTCCCAATTGCGAGGGTTCAGTGGAGCAACTATCTCTTTCTCATTATGTAAACCATTTAAATTTGGCTCATTAATCAATTCTTTCTCCAGGTATTTAATAACACTGTCACCGTAGCTTAGACTCCCTCGACTTTCAGGATGAAGACCATCCGGTAGCCATTCCTCCCATTTCATCCTGCCTTTTTTCACTTCTTCAAGTGCATAAAGGGCCATCCAGACCGTTCCAATACCATAATGTTCTCCAAGCTCTTCAAGCTCTCTTATTGACTCTGGAACTATGCCATTCATCATATCTGTATACATTTGCTGATTATAGGTATAAACCAACACAAGGTCACAGTCGCTATTGTTTAAAATCTTTCGGATTAAACCTTCCCTTGATCTTTTACGCTGTTCAACCGGCTCGGATGAGTCATTTACAGCATATTCAATAAAAACAAGGTCACAATTCCTGTTAATTAGATCCCTTTCTGCTCTGAATACTGCAAGATCACTTCCTGTCGCACCAATTGCAGCATTTTCTACATAAATTCTTACATCTGGGAACTTTTCTACAAACCAGCTTATAACACGCTCCGGCCACCGCTTTTCACCTCTTGACTCAGTAATTGAGCCTCCTATAAAGCCCAAAGTAAGTTTTCCGCTTTTCAAAGCATTAAGAGTTTTAGGTAGTCCGGCTCTATACTTATATACCTCTAATCCCATTACTTTCACCCCTCTACTTTTTTAAACATTCATCATCATAATTGACGTAGATTAATTACCCATTATATATTTTTGATATTTGTATTATACTTTCGTTACTGTACATTTGTCAATTTATTTGAACTGTATTTTTTATCATTTGCTTTATTTAAATTTACATTAATCCACCATATTACTACCGATACAATTTACATCCTCATACAAAATTAAAATGCAGATGTAAATAATTTCATCTGCATTTTAATTTTGTATTCTTGATTTAGTCAATTAATTTTTTAACAGAATCCCGTATAATTAATTCTCCGTATAGGGCGATGTTCTTTATTTCTCCTTCCTTTTCCAGACGACTGATCAGAAAATCCACGACTTCTCTTCCCATTAATTCTCTTTTAACTCTCAGCGTCGTTAAGGGGGGATAAATCATTTTTGAAGCTTCTATATCATCAAAACCTACAACGGATATATCGTCTGGAACTCTGATACTTTTCTTTGTAAGCACATTTATTAAGGCAATGGCTATACGGTCACCTCCACAAAACCAGGCAGTAGGAAAAGTATCCATTTCATTAATATATCTCTCAAGTTCATATATATCAGACAGTAAACCACTTTCACATAATGGAGATGAATTCAATATACAATGGCTTTCATTAACCTTCAGTCCGTGTATCAGCATAGCTTTTTTAAAACCATTCCACCTGTCATATAAGCTCGCTGACATTTTTATTGACCCTATATAACCAATATCCTTATGCCCATTATCAATAAGGTATTTGACAATCTGGTATGCACCTTCGTGATTTGCTGTAGTAACCGCGTCCAAAGGAACTGACTCATAATATTGATCTACAGTTATAAGTGGTACCTTTAATTCAAGCAGTTTTTTGACATATTCCTCTTTAAATATTCCAATGATTATAATTCCACAGAATTCTATTTCAAAATACAAACTGGGCAAGATCAACTTATCTTGTGTTTCCGAGCTCACACTGGACATAATAGCATTATATTCCCTGCTTTTCGCTTCCTTCTCTATGGACCAGTATATATCATTATAAAAAAACTTATCATTGCTTATGTATTCGGGTATTAACACAAGAATATTATTCTTTTTCTTTTCGCTTTTCCCAAACCCACCATAGTTCAAATCTTGTGCAGCTTTAACAACCATTTTTCTTAGCTCTTCACTAACACCAGGTTTGTTATTAAGAGCAAGTGACACGGCGTTTTTCGATATATTTAAATGATTTGCTATATCTTGCATTGAAATCTTTTTTCTAAGTGATTTCTCTATCATAATTAATTACTAACCTCTCATTATTAAACACATTAAATGTAAAGCATCATATTATTTATATAATATATATTGTAAAGTTGTTTGTCAAGCACTACAGATTTTCACTAATTAGTTTTCGCCCATGCTGGGTGTATCAAAAAAGCAGTTTACAAAATTCACCATTAGAGTAAACTTTCTCTGGTCATATTCTATCAGCACAAATCCTCCATCGTACTCCAATAACTTTTTAATATTTTGTATTCCCAGGCCATGAGCCTTTCCGCCTTTTGAGGATACATACTATAGAATTAGCTACGATATTTTCGCAGAACACTGGTAGTTGCTGAATTTCAGTTTTTTCACCATATTCTCTCAAAAACGCATTCAGTTCATCAAATCGATCTTCCTCCGCCAGCCTTATCATCGCCCTTATAATATGACGTATATCTTGCTTAATGCTTGGATGTTTCCCATTTCTGGAAAAGATGAATCAATGACACCGAAGGTTGCTCAGCACCGGTTTGAGAAGATACCCTGTCTTGCGGAGATATCTCTTCCTGGACGGAAAAAGCATAAACATGGTCAATATATGCAGAAATTATCTCACGGATGTTCATAACTGATAAGCACTCTATTGTAGAGCACTTATATTAAATATTATAAAATGTAAATTTTTACATGGTAGAGGTAACCTGGTCATAAAAATAGCGAGTTTCAAGAAATCTATTCTTGAAACTCGCTATTCTAATGGCGTCCCGGACAGGAATCGAACCCGCATCAGTGGAACCGGAATCCACTACCTTATCCATTAGGCCACCGAGACATTACACAACATTATAACAGATTTTATTTAGTAACACAATCACGGATTTAATCAGAATGAAGAACGAAAGAGTACAGAAGTAATAGACGAAGGTTACCTCAGCTTAAGCTGAGCTTAAATTTAGCTAGCGAAGCTAGCTTTCCTTCTTCTGTACTTCTACTACTCCTGCTACTCCTATTACTCCTGTATTCTATACTCCTAAATCCTCATTATCA
>CAYQCA010000145.1:9335-10454 GCA_964415835.1 uncultured Clostridium sp.
TACTCCTGCTACTCCTATTACTCCTGTATTCTATACTCCTAAATCCTCATTATCACCTGATCCATCAAATACCCAATAGCCGAGCTGAGCAAAGCATTCCACAGAAAGACAAGGACAAATACCAGACCTCTGACACTGTTCGGTATCTTAAATAGCACACACAATCCGCGGGTTATAATGCCATTAAACCAAAAATAGGCAAGTATACCCAACACAGAAGCAATGTACATAAATATCAGAGATTTCTGTGTTATTCCTATATAGCCGGTAATGTAATAAGCAATATCTATCACAGTTATAACGATATTTGCCAGTATATATATTTTCATTACTTTTGTAAGAAAACTGGAATACGCCGCACCCAGAGTCATAGCGCTAACATTCTCTTTTTTCTTTTTAAAGTGTTTGATAATATCAAAAACCGGATATGAAAAACTAAGCACGTCCACCAGACCTATAATTACTATAGTGGCCAAAAGTATAGCTGAAACTTTAATATCCAAATGAAATCTACTGCCAAATTCCGGATTATTTAAGCTACGGCCTAATAAGGAGAGAACAACATCCCTTATCCCTACAAAAACAATACCTATGTACAGCCACATGCCTTTATCTGTTAATCTTGAGTAAATGTCTTTTGGCAACAGAAAAAAATCAATTATATTAGTAAATTTCAATTTCATCGTTTGCTCCTTAATAATAACACATTTACCTAATAATAATATATTTTGACGGGTAAAATCAATAGAACACAATAAAAATAATATAATTTGCTAAATCAACTTTATCAATAGAAATATCACTATAGCTATACTTCCGAATAATGCAGAGTTTATAACGAAATTTTTTATAAATTTTGTGTCAGTGATTTTTTTGCTTTTCTTCTTAATTGGCGGTAATGTATGCTTATTTTGCTTGATATAATTGTTAATTATTGATTCAGCCTCTTTTAATATAAAATCGCTTTTATCATTAGCAACCTTTTCAGAATTTAATTCTTTGGCTTTTTCCTGTTCCTGCTCCCTGTCTTCTTTCAATACCAAAATAGCCTCCTCAAATAAATTTGAATGGATATCCTTTATCACTATTACTCTTTTTGATTTTCCATAAAACATAGCA
>CAYQCA010000146.1:0-6787 GCA_964415835.1 uncultured Clostridium sp.
CATAAGTTATCCAGGGGTAAGTTTCCGCTGGAAATACCGGAGGAGCTTACCAAAGATGTTTTGCAGCTTGACGTTACCGAAATTGAAGGAACAGACAACCTCCACTACCCGGAAGGTATCATAAAAGAGGCGCAAGAGCTGGCTGCAAGGGCATTTGGAGCAGACAGGACATTTTTTCTTGTCAATGGCTCAACCTGCGGTATTCAAGCTGCCATCATGAGTGTATGTGGCAGAGGACAGAAAATTATTATTGGCAGAGATGCCCACAAGTCTGTGGTGTCAGGACTGATACTGTCTGGCGCAGATCCGGTATTTGTCTATCCGGAGTACAATAACGAGTTTGGAATAGCCGGGGAAATAAACCCCGGGAGCATAGACAAAGCGTTGCAAGAAAATCCTGATGCAACATCGGTCCTGATAACAAGACCCAATTATTATGGAATTTGCAGTGACATTGAGGAAATAGTCAAAGTAGTACACTCATATAATAAAATTCTGATAGTAGATGAGGCTCATGGAGCACATTTAGCTTTCAGCCAAATGTTACCGGCGCCGGCACTTAGAAGTGGGGCAGACATTTGCATTCAGAGTGCCCATAAAACACTTCCGGCAGTAACACAAGGTGCTTATCTTCATACAAAAGGCAACCGAGTCGATATAGACAGACTAAAATTAAATTTAGCCATGCTCCAAACCTCTAGTCCTTCATATATTATAATGTCGTATCTCGATATTGCCAGAGAAATAATGGAGACAGAAGGTGCATCAAAACTTGCGGGACTGATAGAAAATGTAGAATATTTCAAGCAGGAAATAGAGAAGGATAATAAGTGCAAGGTTTTATCCAGTCAAAATCTTGGGAAAAAGGTATTACATGATGCGACACGTATTGTTATTAATGTTAAAAGTATGGGTATAAGTGGCTATGAGGCAGAAAAAGTACTGAGGGATAAACTTAAAACACAGGTGGAAATGGCTGATTATGAAAATCTGGTGCTTATTGCAACTATAGCTGACAACCGCGAACATTTTAAAGAATTACTCGATGCAATGAAAGTATTGACTAATATGTTTTTTTCTACTCGGAAGGGGATTAAAACAGATAGATATAATTTGGAAGATTTAAAACACCGTTGCCCATATATTTCCGCATCAGATGCCTATCAGGCCCAGAAGGAGCAGGTACCACTGCAGGAAAGCGGAGGTAGAATTTGTGCGAACATCATTACACCTTATCCGCCGGGTATACCACTTATTTATCCTGGGGAAATTATTGATAGCCGTTTTATTGATTACATTACCAATACAATTAATATAGGCGGAAGAGTGAACGGAATTCAGGGAGATATGAAAGTTTGGGTAGTAAGGTGATTGCATAATCCTTTATTCTACGTTTGTGCTGTGGTATAATCTTAATAACATAACGAAGCACAAAGACGAGGTATCTGGAGGAAAAATGAGAAAAGGCTTATTTATTACTGTTGAAGGTACGGATGGATCAGGGAAAACAACTCAAATAAAACTTATGGAAGAGTATATAAGAAATAAGGGCTACGAAGTAGTATTGACCCGTGAACCGGGAGGTACAAGAATTAGTGAAGCAATAAGGGACTTGATCCTGAATCCTTCCAATACTGACATTGTACCACTTACAGAAATGATACTATATGCAGCTTCAAGAGCACAGCATGTATGCGAGGTAATTAAGCCCGCAGTTAATGAAGGAAAGGTCGTAATATGCGATAGGTTTGTAGACTCCAGTTATGCTTACCAGGGTTGTGGCAGAGGGGTAGACTTAAAACTGGTCGCTGATGTAAACAGAGTTGCTATTGATGGTATGGTTCCCGATATAACATTCTTTTTAGATATAGATCCAAAAGTTGCATTGCAAAGAAGGATAAATTCTACCGGAGCAGATAGAATAGAGCAGGAAAAGATGGATTTCCACATGCGAGTTTATGAAGCATACAAGAGAATGGCTTTGCTTTATTCTGATCGAATAAAGACAATAAATGCTACACAAACAATAGAGGAGATTTCTTCTCAAATAAATGATTGTCTGGCAGAGCTGGTTAAGAGTCATTAAGTTTTTTTATTTATACATTAAATTTTTTAGCGTGTAAAGCACGCAGAAGGAGGTATTTCTATGAAATTGGTATTCGCTATAGTCCATGATGAGGATGGTCATAAAGTAATGGAGGAACTAAATAAAAATGGTTTCGGAGTAACGAAAATGTGTTCTTCCGGAGGTTTTCTCAAAGCAGGCAATACAACTTTGTTGGTTGGTGTAGAAGAAGAAAGGCTGGACGAAGTAATTTCAATAATAGAAAAGAAATCTAAAAGTAGAAAACAGGTTATAAATACTCCGGCTTCACCTACAGGAATGAATGGTATGAACGGAATGTATATGCCATACCCGGTAGAGGTTGTTGTTGGCGGAGCAACAGTATTTGTCGTTGACGTAGACAGATTCCATAAAGTTTAAACAGATTCTATTTAGTAGCAAGGCGGTGATGTTACATCAAGATACAGGATACATCTAACAAACCCTCAAATATTGCAGCGTTGGCTGGCAGGGATGAAAGAACAATCCGAAATGAAAGAGATGCATCCTTCTCATCTCAGTTGAGAAGGATGGAGTATAAGAATTATGAGGAAAGAATAAAGGTTTTAGTCGACAAAATTCAGGACCAGGGAAAGAAACTGGAGAAAAAGGCCGATATCCGGGATTTGAAGATATATAAGCAGTTGATATCTGAGTTTCTTGATGAAGCAGTTTCCCACGCACACAGCTTTACTAAAAAGAGTTTTTTGGACAGACGTGGCAGGCATAGAGTTTATGCAATAATAAAAAAGATAAACGAAGAATTGATTGAGCTGACAAACGAAGTCCTAAAAGCTGAACAGGATAATATAAGTATACTTAAAAAATTAGACGACATCAGAGGATTAATACTGGATTTGTTTTTGTGACGGAGGATAGATGGTAGGACACCAAAAGGTATTAAATACACTAAAAGCAGCAATTGAAAACGATAATGTAGGACATGCATATATATTCGAAGGACCTGAAGGCATAGGACGAAGGGAGACAGCGCTCTCTTTTGCGGCTATGCTTATGTGTCAATCACAAAACTTTCCCTGTGGGGAATGTAAATCCTGCCAGTTATTTGAACAGGGCTCAAACCCTGATTTTCTGGAAGTATACACGGAAGACAAAAGTATTGGTGTTGAGGATACCAGGGAACTTCTTAAAGGGTTGATTATTAAACCTCTATATTCAAAATATAAAGTAATAATAATAAATGATATGGACAGAATGACTGTTCAAGCCCAGAATGCGCTTCTTAAATCCCTTGAAGAGCCACCTTATTATGTTGTCTTCATATTAACTATAAAGTCTGCAGCTGCTGTCACACCTACCATTTTGTCAAGATGCCAGAGGATTCTCTTTAACAAATTAACTAATGAAGAAGTTTTTAAAATACTTGAAACTAAATACGGCAAGAAGAATACCGATTGGGATTTTATTGTTTCATATGCAGATGGTATTATTGGTACAGCTATGGATTTAATTGACTCCCCGGATACTATTCAACTTAGGACTGATATTTTAGCGGCAATATCAGCAGTGGTCTCTAATAAAAATACAGATTTGTTTCAAATTTTTGAGGTGTTTGAGAAAAACAGCGATAGAATAGAGTACATTTTGAGTGTAATATTACTGTACTTCCGAGATATTCTAATATATAATATGACAGAAAATTTTACGCTATTGATTAATTCCGATAAAAAAGATATCATTATTAAGAATGCTGATATGAGTTATTCCCGATTGATAAAATGTATTGAGACAGTTTGGGATACTCAAAGAAGTTTGAAAAACAATGCAAACTTTCAGCTGTCAATAGATGTAATGCTTATGAAAATTAAAGAACAGAGCTTGTAATTTTAAGAGGTGCCATATAGAAAGGAAATATATTAATGGTAAAGGTAGTTGGAGTCAGATTTAAAAGAGCCGGTAAGATTTACTATTTTGATCCCGGCGAGTTTATTATAGATTTAAATCAAAATGTTATAGTAGAGACTGCAAGAGGCATTGAGTTCGGTTTGGTTGTAGTACCAAACAGGGATGTGGATGAATCGGAAATTGTCGCTCCTCTTAAAAAAGTAATCAGAGTTGCAACAGACGAAGATATTGCTCATGCAACAGAAAACAGTAGGAAAGAAAAAGAAGCATTTAATGTGTGTATTCAAAAAATAAATGATCACAAGTTGGATATGAAGTTGATAGACGTAGAATACACATTTGACAATAACAAAGTGTTGTTCTATTTTACTGCCGATGGCAGGGTAGACTTTAGGGAACTGGTAAAAGATCTAGCGGCTGTTTTTAAAACCAGAATAGAGTTGCGTCAGATTGGTGTAAGAGACGAATCCAAGATGATGGGCGGGATTGGGATATGTGGCCGGGTTTTGTGCTGTAAGTCATTTTTGGGTGAGTTTCAGCCGGTTTCCATTAAGATGGCAAAAGAGCAGTCTCTGTCATTGAATCCAACAAAAATATCCGGAACTTGTGGAAGGCTAATGTGCTGCCTCAAATATGAGCAGGAGGCATATGAGGATCTGTTGAGCCGCGTTCCGAAGGTTGGTGCTATTGTAGCTACACCTGAAGGACAAGGGACGGTTGTTGATGTAAATCTTCTGAAGGAAATATTAAAAGTTAAGCTTGATCTTGGTAATGAATCTGATCTGAGGGTTTACAATTATAAAGACGGAGAGGTTAAAGTTATTAAAAATGCTGTATCAAATGATGATACAGATATAGACCTTGAGGCTTTAAAACAGCTGGAGGATTAATTCTACAAGTTAGTAGAAATGTAAACTCAGCTGACTATATTTTGTTATCAGTATCTGCATTCTGGACAATAATGTGGGCAGGATTTCCTGCCCATTTTGCATGACCTATTCACCTGCTTTCCTGAAGTTTCGTCCATGTATTACATTCATTTCACAGACTCTTTTTTGATAAGTTCATTATAGACATCATATCAAAGAAAAAATATTTTAGCATATAACAAGGCAGCGAAATGTCCCCCGCTTCTACAAGTGGCGGGTATCACTTTGTTTTTCAGGCTACGAGCATATATTTCAAGCCTCGTTGAAACACATTTAGTTTAGAGAAAATTTTCTCTAAACTAAATGTGTTATAAAATTAATTAAACCTTTTTTAGTTATTTGACACATTAATATTGAGAACTGGAAATAAAAAAGGCGGTGGGAAAAGTTTGTCGGATATTGAACTTATTAAAAAGTGCCAATTAGGAGATACAGAAGCGTTGAAAAAATTATATGATACAAATTATAAGAAGGCATATTTTTATTCAAAGAAAATAACTGGAAAAGAAGATTTGTGTGATGATATTGTAAGTGAAGCATTTTTGCAATGCTTTAAATGCATAAAGACATTAAAAGACCCTGGATTATTTGATGCATGGTTCTATAGGATTCTTTTTAGAGTGAGCTGCAAAATGGCAAAAAAAGATACCCGAAAAAGGCATATTGAAGGTGAGAATCCTATACATCTGGAAGGTAAAACAAGTGGTGATTTTGATACTCATAAGAATTTTGAAAATTTAGAAATTCAACAAATTATTAAAAAATCAATTGAGAAGTTAAGCATAAATCAAAGAATGGCAGTCGTTCTTTATTATTTTAATAATATGTCAATTAAAGAAATATCTGAGTATATGAATTGTTTTGAAGCAACAGCAAAATCTAGACTTTTTCTTGCAAGAAAGCAGATTCAGCAGGACTTGATCAAAAGTGGCTATGCGAGAAATGATAATAATTTTGATGTTAAATTAAGTTAACTAGAGAGGATATAAAAATGAAAAGGAATTTTATTGATATACATATTAACGATTCTTTAAATAAGGAATATCAAAGCTTGAAATATATCAAAGTGCCTTTTGAAAAGATTCATTATAAGCTTGAAAGTGAATCATATCATAAATATTTAGGATTGAATTTTTTTAAAGTTAAAAAAGTAGCAATAATAATATGTTTAATATTGTCACTAACATCTATAGGAATTATTAGTGTTTCACCGCAAGCAAAAGCTATGGTATTAAAGCTTACCGGATTTTATAAGGTTCAGAAACCTTCAGGTGATTCTTATTTTAAGTTAGTTAGAAACAGTGATGGATACGAAAAAATAGCAATTTCCGAAGATGAATATAAAAAGTTGCTGGCATTACAAAGCGCAAATGTTTCAAAATATGCTTCTTTAAATACTGCTCAAATTTCAACTTTAAATGAATATTATTCATTTGAAAAGCTGCAAAAACAAGTAGATATTAAGTTATATCTGCCTTCATATCTTCCGGATAATTCCCGGTTAATAAAATATTCAATTAACAAAGATGAAAAAACCGCAAAACTTACAAGCATAACTGCGTATTATTCGGGTTTCTCTTTTAAGATATGCAATAATTATCTGCCTCCGTTCAGCGAATTCAGTAAGGAATTAGAGGTTAATGGAAATAAGGCTAAGTTATATGAATATCCTTTACAAACAATAGCAAATGTAACTGAAAATTCAAATACTTTAAAAATAGGATATGCATTATCCTGGAATTGTAACGGATTAAACTATTTGATTTTACAGGATAGTTTCATTAACAGTGAAGACGAAATATTGATATGGTCCGATTTAATGAAGATTGCGGAATCCATTAAGACAGCAGAGAGCCTTCCCCAAGAGTTAGTAAATCCAGTCGAACTC
>CAYQCA010000146.1:6818-10436 GCA_964415835.1 uncultured Clostridium sp.
ATAGAAGGTGATACAACACAATCTGAAATTAAAGAAAAAGTTGGGTTTGCGTTTAATTATCCTAAAACACTTTCAGATGGATATATTTTCGATTTCGGGAGCACAAATTCAATTAACAATGAAAAATCTGTTATGTTATCATATACAGCTGGTAACGAGATGGATAAATCATCGAATGGTTTGTGCCTGTATGTAGCTAAAGAGCCTGGTTATATGCTAAAACAGAAAAGTATTGTTAAAAAAACGTATTCAGGGATAATAATAAACATTGGAGAAGATAATACCCCTAACATACAATATTCTGCTAATTGGAAGCAAAACAATTTAGAATTTAGAATTATTGGCCATGAATATGAGACAATTGAGAATGTAGCAAAGGAAATAATAGATTACCAGAAATGAAAATGTTCTAGTTATCAATAGAAAAAAGAAAATATACCCGCATTAAATTTTACAAATATAGTTTGTAAATTATATAGATTGATGGTAAAATAGTAGCGGAAATAAAAGAGGGTTTGGTTTTCCTTTTTATTAGGGAGGTGTTTTCTAAATGGCATATTCAATAAGCGATGCTTGTATAAGCTGTGGGGCATGTGAAGCTGAATGTCCAGTATCATGCATAAGCGCAGGAGATGGCATATACGTAATTGATGAGGATGCTTGCATCGAATGTGGTGCATGCGCAAATGTATGTCCAGTTGATGCTCCGGCACAAAAATAACGAGGCAATAGATGTTCCCTACCTCTATAGGTAACGGGCTACGCTTTGACTTTGAGGCGGTGAGCAAATATCTCCCGCCTCGTTGAAACGCGAAGCGGTAAGAAAATTTTTCTACAGTCGAAAAATTTTCTCTGAACCGATGCGTTATAATGTTTTAGAGTGATTAGGGTCAGGTAAAGGATAAACCTTTATTTGACCCTTTTTTCGGTGGAGGATGAATTTTGGTAAATATATATGATAAAGAACGGGTAGATGATCTTCAACTTTACGGCTTAAAGATTATTCAGAACATTGAGAAATTTTGTTTTGGTGTTGATGCAGTACTGCTGTCGTACTTCGCCGATGTAAAGACGAACAATACAGTTCTGGATATTGGAACAGGGACGGGCATTATCCCTATTTTGCTTTCAGGAAAGACACGTGCAAAATCTATTGTCGGTCTTGAAATACAAGAGAGTATGGCTGAGATGGCAACTCGTAGTGTTATATTGAATAACCTTCAAGATAGAGTTAAAATAATCCATGGAGATATTAAGCGATACAATGAATATTTTGGGAAATCGACTTTTGATGTTGTTATATCTAATCCTCCTTACACAAACAAGGGTTGTGGGATTGTAAACCCCCATGACAGTAAAGCTATTTCCAGGCATGAAATATTTTGCACGCTGGAGGATATTGTTAGTAGTGCGGCTTCATTGCTGGTACCCGGCGGACAACTGGCAATGGTTCATAGACCGGAGAGGCTGGTGGATATACTTTTCAGCATGAGAAATAATGGTATAGAGCCTAAATATTTAAGATTTGTCCATCCGAAGCCTTATAAAAAGCCTAATATGGTGCTTGTAAAGGGCAACAGGGGAGGAAATCCTGAACTTAAGGTGCTTGACCCGTTGTATGTATATAATTCAGATGGAACATACTCGGATGAAATTAACAAAATCTATGGCAGAGAGGTAAAACAAATTGAATGAAAAGGGAATTCTGTATCTTGTGGCAACTCCAATCGGAAACCTTCAGGATATTACGTTAAGAGCGATAAATACACTTAAAGAGGTTGATATGATTGCTGCTGAGGATACGAGGCAAACAATTAAACTGTTAAATCATTTTGAGATAAAAAAGCCTCTCATCAGCTATTATGAGCACAATAAAATTACAAAGGGGAATTATTTAATCGGACAGCTTCTAGAGGGCAAAAACATAGCTCTGGTTTCAGATGCAGGGAGCCCGGGTATATCCGATCCGGGTGAGGATCTGGTAAAACTGGCTATTGAAAATGAGATAACGGTTACAATGATTCCAGGGCCGGTTGCTGCCGTAACAGGGCTGGTAATATCCGGATTGCCTACAGGGAGATTTGTATTTGAAGGGTTTCTTCCTATGAACAAAAGGTCAAGGCAGGAAAGGCTACAGCAGCTAAAAGATGAAGTAAGAACCATTGTTTTCTATGAAGCACCACATAAACTTCCCTATACGCTGAAAGATATGTATAATGCTTGGGGGGATAGAAAAATTGCTTTGGCAAGGGAGCTTACAAAGCGATATGAAGAAGTTATCCGATGTAGTCTCTCAGAGGCTATGGAACGATACCAGGTTGAGGCCCCAAAGGGTGAATTTGTTGTAATAATTGAAGGCCAAAGCCAGGAGCTGATTTTAGAAAACCAAAGGGATAAGTACACAGAAATAAGTCTGGAAGAGCATCTTAATATGTATATGGAAAAAGGACTTTCAAAAAAAGAAGCTATTAAAAAAGTCGCTGATGATAGAGGAATGAATAAAAGAGATCTATACAATATGGTTATGAAAAAATAACGAAGTAATAGATGTCGTGGTCATCCACCGTAACAATGACATCTATCACCTCGATGAAACGCCGATAATGTAAGAAAATTTTCCTACAACCGGAAAATTTTCTTTGAATTGAGGCGTTATAAAGAGAGTCCCTTCGGATCTGCTCTATTTACCATTTTTTAGTTCTTTCATGCAATCCGGGCAAATATTTTTTCCCTTGTAAACCTGAACGTCTTTTGCATTTGCGCAGAAGATACATGCAGGTTCATATTTCTTTAAAATAATTGTTGCTTCGTCAACGTAGATTTCCAAAGCATCCTTTTCAGCTATATCCAATGTTCTACGAAGCTCGATTGGAAGAACCACTCTTCCTAATTCATCAACTTTTCTTACTATACCAGTAGATTTCATCACAATGACCTCCTCTTATTACACTACATCTTTCGACAAACTTCGAAATTATAATACCATAAATACCAATAAACGTCAACTTTTAAATTTTAAAAAAAATATGTTATTAAAAGGTCATGAAAACTTTCAAATGCCTTTATTTCTTGCGATTGACTGTTTCGCTTTTGCGAAATTTGTAAAAAAAAATAAAATATATTTTTTTTATTAAAAAAATATTAATAGAAAGTTACAAAGCTAGAAAAAATATACTGGGAAAGTAATGTACATAAAAAAATACAATTCGACATAATTCGCACGCCACTAAAGTAAGTGAATTTTCCTACAATCGGAAAATTTACTTTGAATTAAGGCGTTATAACGAGGCAACAAAATGTTCCTCTCTTCTATAAGCGACGGGTACCGGTTTGGTTTTTAGGCAGTGCCAGTGTTTTTCTGGCACTGAGCATCATCTCCGCCTCGTTGAAACGCAGCTAAAGTAAGAAAATTTTTCTACAGCCGAAAAATTTTCTCTGAACTGATGCGTTATAAAAAGCTCAGCATAAAGCATATATAATACAGAGAACAGTTAAAGGATATTGGTATTTTTGGAGTTGGCGTGAGGTTTATATGCTTAATTATATCTGGGTTGGACTTTTGTTAATAGGATTTGCTGCCGGAATAATAAATGGCAGAATAGACCAGGTTACCAAAGC
>CAYQCA010000147.1:0-10435 GCA_964415835.1 uncultured Clostridium sp.
TTCCCGGTGGATTGTACGGTGTAAAGTTATCAAATTATCAACAATCCTCTCTGCGATATGCTCCCTTGTCTCTTCAGGAATTTCTTTTATATTACCGGCATTCTGACCTTCTATGTACTCCATAACTAGTGCATCATAAGGTACATATTCATCAGCTCTGTACATAAAGTATGTTGCCGGAACTTTTAAGAGTGCATACTTTGAAAGTTCCTCTAGCTGTTGTTTTTCCCTCTCACAAAGACCGATACGAAAATAAAATTTAATAATAACACTATGTGGCGCTTTGGAGAAAAATGCTAGAAATACTTTCCCATAATATCCTCCCCCACAATCTTTCACATCAATCGTTTTATCATTATAAAAGCTTAGAATAACTTTCTCTACAAATTGCAACATGGTGTTTCCCCTTTGAAAATCTAAATTTTATCATTGAATCATTAACTCATACTTTCCAACAATAGTTCACTATAATTGTAATACCTAGCCAAGTTCAGTTCTAAAATATTTTTATCGTATATACATTAAATTACTTCTATGTATTTATAATCTCTAAATTTTGTATTGTTAAGAAAAGTATGTGATTAATAAGGAATCGCACTTAAATTGATAGCTCGGCATAGCCGAGCTACCATATTCTATACTTCTGTACTTCTGCTACTCCTCAATTCTCTTCTATACTTCTACCTTCTGTCTTCTTATTTCTAATATCTCGCCCTTCTCCCTGCAGTTCCGCTAAAGAACAATACAATCCCTGCGGCAATCAATGATACAGGTATTAAGATACCCGGACGTATAATTGAGGTAACCTGGGTAAGGATGATAGCTGCCATAAAGAAGGCTGCAACTCCCCCGACAATTAAGCTTGCAATCAATAAACCCTTCGCCCGGCTTGAGAATAAATACATTTGAAACAGACCGACTGCAACCGATAATATATAAACCGGCCAGGTATACTCTGCGAAATTCCAGTTGGTAGCAACTTCGAATATAAATAATACACCTATAGTTGTTATTATTCCGCCAGGTATTAATAATCCGGAGTTTCTTCCTGAAAGGAAAAATCCCATTTCAAAAGCTAATCCTATGAGTAGTACGATAAATACCCAAAAATCAGAAGTATCCAACTCAAATATCTTTATCCCAAACATTCTCAAAATCAAAATAACAGCTCCGACCGCAATTAGTAATAAGCCAACTGTAGAATAATTTTTTTTCATTATGGCACCCTCTCCTTAAAGCATTCGCTTCTATTCTTTTCGATACCAATTATACATTCTAAAACCGTAAAATGTCTGATAAGTTCTGCATTTAAATCTAAAAATTGGTTAATACTAAACTGGAATTTAAAACAGATAAATTATAATGCAGGAGCTTATGACATGCGAAAAATGAAATTGAGAACAAAAATAATTATAAGCATATTAACTATTTTTATAAGTTTATATTGTCTTTTTATTCTTGCGAATACTTATGTTTCAACCTACTCTCCTACATTAACAATGTTTGATTTAAAACCTATTTTGTCAAAGACATTTTTAAATACAAATGATTATTCACTGATATATAGTCAAACAGGTCTTTCAAAGCTGGCGGTTGATGAGATTCTGGACCGGCAGGACGGTATAAACAGTCTTTTGGCATTTCAAAGGAATTACTTTGAAAAAATCAATGTTTTTTCTGAGAAGGTTAACCCTTTCACTGTTGAAGAATATATAATGGTTAACGGAGCTGTAAGAGAAGACAATTTAATTGCACCGTTGAAGAATGGTGATATACTTTTGACTAAATCTGTTCATACAATGTACTGGAGGCACGGTCATTGCGGGATTGTCATTGATGCTGAAAACGGTGTAGTACTGGAGTCTTTAACCCCCGGAACAATAAGCAAAAAGCAGAGTATAACCAAATGGCAGCATTACCCTACATTGAAAATTTTGAGGCTAAAAGATGCAGATCAGAAACAACTTGATGAAATAGCAAAGTTTGCTGAAGAAAACCTAATTGGAATCAAGTACAAAATATTAGCTTTTAAACGTTATGACAATAAAAACCTATCGGGTGAAAATTGCTCTCAAATGATCTGGCAAGCCTTCAAAAGATATGGTTATGATTTAGACAGTAATAAAGGAATACTTGTAACACCGGAAGATATAGCCAAAAGTGACCTTTTGGAGGTTGTTCAAATCTATGGCTTCAACCCCCAAAAGGATTGGTAACTTACAAATATTAAATAGGCTCTTAAACAAGGACTGAACATATTAACAGAGTCAATATAGAAAATACTATTGTTGTATAGTCTGCTGCATTAAAACGATATTTTTTATATCCGCTGTCCTTTTTACGTACATTGAACCCTCTTAGTTCTGCAGAGATTGCACTGCCCTCAATACGCTTTACCGATGAAATCAGAAGCGGCACACAAAGTGGTAGAACCAGCCTTAACTTTTTGATTTGGTTTTTTGTATCAAATTCAACTCCTCTTGCAGTCTGGGCCTCAATAATACCCCTCATTTCATGCTCAAATATAGGTATAAATCTTAATGCTGTTATAAAAGCAAACGTGTATTTGTATGGTATATGAAGTTTCTGAACAAATACATTTGTCAGATCGCTCATTCTGGTAACTGTCAGCATTAGTACCAGCGGCATTGTGGCTCCTATCAGTCGTAACACCAGTAATGTTGAAAATTCCAGTCCCTTATCGGTTATATATAGATTAAATGGCAGGTCTAAAATCTTGTTTCCCGTTCTAATAAAGAAAACCTGCAACAAAAATAAAACTATGCCTATTTTTAATAACGTCTTTAATAAAGAAATCGCTCTTTTTGTTATTCCAGCCAAATTCGAAACAACAAGATTTATTACTATTATTGAAGCTGCAAGCTCGATAGAATTGCTTAAAAAGCTGCTAAGGCACAGTAGAAACGAAAAAATCATTTTTGTCAACGGATTTAACCTGTGAACTATGGTATCGCCCTGAGCGTATTCTAGTATTCCTGTCATGCAGAACACCTGCTTTCTATGTTTTGGGTCATTTCCTCCAGAGTTAATATATCCTTAAAATCCTCCCCCAGTTTTTCTGCCAATTCAACAATCTGTGGAGGTGCCAGTGATGCCTTTCGCAGAATATCAGGATTTACCATTACCTCCCGGCATGAATTATCTTTCAAAAGACTTCCTTCTTCAAGTACTATTACCCTCTGAGCAAAGTCTGCAACCAGTTCCATGTCATGGGATACCATTATGACAGTAGTACCTTTTTTATTCAGATCACTGATAATCTCCATAATATGCATGCATTCACGGTAATCCAGTCCTGTGGTTGGCTCGTCAAGCACCAGTATTTCAGGTGAAAGTGCAAGTACTGAAGCAAGTGCTATTTTTTGCCGCTCTCCTCTACTTAGTGAAAATGGATCTTTCTCGCTTTTAAGTCCAAACTTTTTAATTGTATCATTGCATCTTTCTTCAATCTCATTCTTATCTGTAAAAAGACACTTTAAACCAAACTCAATCTCGTCCTTCACAGTATTTTTGCAAATCTGCCTGTCAGGGTTCTGAAATAAAAAGCCCACATGCCTGGCAAGCTCACTTGTTTTTGAGGTTGCTGTATCCAGATTCGTAATTATAACATTACCTGTAGTTGGTTTCAGCAGCCCGTTAAAAAGCTTCATTAATGTTGTTTTTCCTGCACCATTCCGCCCTACTATTGCAACAAATTCCCCTTTGCCGATTGAAAAGTTTATATTATTTAAAATGTTAATTTTATCATATGCAAAGCAAACATTATTAAATGTAATCATCCAATGACACTCCTAACCATCACATAAGCTTCATCTACATTGACAGGTACTGCCCCGGTATAAATTTTTCTTTCATTCAAATTATTTGCCAAAGATGCAACTCTTGGGCAATTAACCCCTATCTGCTTTAATTTGGAAGTGTCCATCAATACTTCATGGGGTGCTCCATCCAAATAAATACTGCCATCGTTGAAAACCAGCAACCGTTTTGTAAATTGACTTAAAAGCATGATTTTTTGCTCAACTACTATAATTGTCATACCCATTTTCTCATTTAGTATTTTCAGCATATTAAAAATTTGCAGACTGCTTTGAGGATCCAGTTCTGCCGTTGGTTCATCCAGAACCAGAATGTCAGGCATTAGTGCGACAACAGCTGCAATTGCAACCTTTTGCTTTTGGCCGCCACTAAGTGTGCTTATGTTTCGGAACCGCAAATTCTCAATTCCAACAAGCTTCAAAATATCCGAAATTCTTTTTTCTATTTCATTATGAGGCACACCAAAGTTTTCCAGACCAAAAAGTATTTCATCCTCAACCACCGATGAGACCATCTGACCATCTATATCCTGAAAAACACTTCCAACATTTAAAGCTAACTGTGACGGGTTCGATTCTATCGTATCAAGCCCATTAACTATAACTTCGCCATAGAAATCTCCATCATAGTGATGTGGTATAACACCATTAACGGCGTACGTAAAAGTAGATTTACCTGCTCCACTATTACCGATAACTCCTATGAAATCACCCTTTTTAATAGTCAGGTTTATTCCGCTCAAAGCTTCTCTTTTGCTGTTTTTATACTTAAATGAAAAGTTTTTGAATTCAATCATACCAGCCTCCGGATTGTTGTGCCATTTGTTTATAATTATTTAGCTGTTCCTTATTGTTTCATCACGGCCTAAGGCAAGCTTTAAAGGTATATATAATGCCTGAACGATAATTGAGTTAATTAATGCTGTACCGAGTATGATACCGATAAAAATGGCAATTGGAACAGGCTTAACATCGGCACCGGCATAAAATGCCGTATAAAGAACTCCGATAAATGTGAATCCACTGGCTAATGTGCTAATGAATGTTCCTATTATAGGTTTTAAAGAAATTTTCTTAATTTGCAGGGGTAAGTAGACCAATATAGCCATTAACATTGCACCAACAGGTTCACTAATCAGGTTTATATATGGTGTTCCCGGGAATACCTGACAGATAGCTCCGGCTATAATTCCAATAATAATTGCCTCAATAAATTTTGGCTTAATTAGCAGTATAGCCAGACAATACATTGCAATAATAAAATTTGGTTTCATACCTGCTGAAAACAATGACCCTACAAAAAACTTAAGAACTGCGCCTACTGCCAGCAGAACCCCTACCAATAGTACGTCTGCCGTAGAAAGACCTGATTTGTTTTCCTTTACTACTACTCTTTTTTCCATAAAAAAACCTCCATAAATAAAATTATATTTAGTAGAGGTTTGAAGTTCAAATATTTAAATTTAAATAATCTGAACAAAATTGTTCAAACTACAACATGCAACCAACCCAAAGGGCTCCTGCCTGTTACTCATCTCATCTCGTCTTATCTCAGCTCTTCTCGTCTCTACTTGTATAAAAATATAGCATTAACAAGTTGTACTTGTCAATGCTATATTTTAGTGAAGAGTGAATAATGAAGAGTGAAAAGTTATGGAAGGTTGGCTCCGCTAACCTGAATTTAGCCCGCGGAGCGGGCTATCCTTAACTATTCATTTTTAACTCTTCACTTTTCATTGCCTTTAAAGACTTTATCATAATAATCAGTCTCAAGAATTTTCGTCGAATATTTGAACATGTTGCTTACCTTTTTTGATATCATGCCTGTATATTCTTTGTTAACGGTTTGATTTGTTTCACCTTCAGCAAGGGTAAGTTTTTTCTCCTTGGAGTTATAACTAGCCTTATCGGTTATCCAGCTCCAGTTAGAAAACACTACCAGAGGTGATGCATCAGATAAAATATCCTTGCCCATCACTAACCTTGAGTCGTATTCAACTCCTAAAAGGTTTGATATTGTAGGTAAGATGTCTAAGCTGGAGCATAATTTATCAACTTTGACCGGCTTCATACCTTTGGACCACAATAGGAATACACCTTTGTAGAGTTCAAAATTACTTTCAACCTTATGACCTGCAAGCTCGCTAATTTCATCAATTGTAAGACCGTAGGGGTAATGATCCGGGCTTATTGCAATTACCGTATCTTCTGCAATTCCGGCTTTCTCAAGTCTCCCTATCAGCTCTGCCATGGCCTTTTCGAACTCAATATTACATGCCAGGTATGCTTTAACAGCATCAGAATATGGTAAATGTTCTACCAACGACTTATTTTTTCTGGACATGGAATTTCCGTCAAAACTATACCGCAAATGACCACTAACAGTCATATAATAAGTGTGAAACGGTGTATCTCCAATATATTCATCAGTTGTTTTCTCGATCATCTCAAGGTCAGATTCAGGCCATGTCTTTTTCACATCAAGACCACTACCTACAGCTTTAAATATATAACCCATATTGGGGTGAGAAACTTCTCTATGGTAATAGGTATAAGTATGGTTATGGTAGGCTCTTGTGCTATAGCCTATTTTCTGCAACTGGTTACCCATAACAAATGGCATATAGTTCTTACCTGAGAGGTAGAAGCTCCACACACCTGTTTTTGGTACAAGAGAATTACATGCAACATATTCTCCGTCTGAGGTACTTATGCCCCATATGGGAGTATAAAAATTAGTAAATTGAAAGCCTTCCTTAGACATCTTGTATAAAGTAGGTGTTAGCTCCTTGTTTATTGCATATGGTGAAAATCCCTCAGCCGTAATTAAAATAAGATTTTTACCTTTAAATATTCCGGTATAATCATTTTTCTTGGTTGGCTCTAAGGATTTGAAATATTTATGCATAACTGAAACACCCGCATCCTTTTCTTCGGATATCAGCTTGTCAAAATCTATCTGCATTGTATTATACTCTACGGATTTACTTGTAGCGGCTGCTGGTTCTGAAACAGCTGCATTTGATTTTCCAATGTCTGAACTTGTAGACACCTGATTTTGATCATCATTAATATGTGCTTCTGAACCAGGGTTATTAAATTCTTCTTCAGCCAGCTCGATATCTTCTTCATTAAACCCAAAAAACAAATGTTTTAAATCAAGCCTGGCAGTGGTAAGCAATCCAAATCTGTCTACCGAAAGAACCGGAATAATTGATTTTGAATATATAAAATTCGTACTGAGTTCACCACTATCTGCACTTGCCACAAGGGCGGTAGCAAATGACTGAATCAGTATAGCCACCCCGACTGTAACAGCTTTAATTACCTTGGATGTTTTTGCAGCCGGCAGCAAATTTACCCTAAATCTTAATAACAGCAATAAAGGTACTAAAAGAAATATTATTGGCAATATACTTTTTTCAATTGCAATCAAAATCTCCTGCCAAAACTGAAGTACCTGTCCTGTACCATTTATCGAAAAGAGAGCTAAAAACGTAGAAAATATTTTATAATAAACAGCTTGTATTATATAAATTAAGGTCAAAATTATTGTAGCAGATATTGAAACAAGTCTATTAATTTTTTCATTAAAGGAAGTACTGACAATGAAAAGCATCAGACCTATTGGTATTGAAAAAAGCGCCATATATAACAACCCGATATTCCATGCGTCCTGGAAAACTGCAATTTTAAAAACAAGTTCCATATAAATAATTGAAAGTGAAAAAAACAATAAACCTAATTTTGATTTAACATAATATGTATTGCTATTTTTAATTAATTTATTTTTAACTACTTCACAGACTTCAACAATCTTCTCCAAAATACTTTCCTCTCAATTTATCAGTTATTTCTTACCCTCTATAAAATATGTAGCTTCCATGTCTGCTGTACATAGAGAAAAAGCAAGCGGATATTGCTCAAAAGCGTCTCCGATATTGCGTTTATCCTCCAGTCCGGAAAAGCCCATATGGTATCTTATGGCAAAAGCCTCTTCCCTGGATAACCTCATAAATCCTGAAATGATATAAACTGATTTTTCTCCATGCCCATAGGGCAGCTTGTCGTCAAATTCATAAGTAGGAACACTTTGCCAAACACCTCGTTCATCCTTTACATTTCTTGAACCTACTTTATAGCAGTTTATTTTACAAATATCATGAAGAAGAGCCACTATTGCAATTGCTTCCTCATCATAAACCATACCGTAATCTATTTTAACCCGATCTCGTGCCAAATAATCTTTCAGGCAATAATATACATTTAAACTGTGCTCAACTAGACCACCTTCGTATGCCCCATGAAATCTGGTACTTGCAGGAGCAGTAAAAAAATCGCTGGATTTGGACAGTAAATACTCTAAAAGCTTATCCGCCCCTTCACGTTTAATATATGTATTAAAAATATTTATATAACTGTCTTTTAAATCCATTCTAAAACTCCTTTTAGTGTTCAATAAAATATTTCAACTATGATAATTATATGTCATTTAATCTTACATTTCAAATAAAGACTCCCTCTTATTTTCTGCGGTAAAATGATGGCGAAACTCCATCAATATTCTTGAAAGTACGGCTAAAAGCATTGATGCTGTTAAAACCCAGTCTTTCAGAAATTTCGGTCATGGTCCAATTACCGTAGATGATATATTCCTTTGCCTTTTCGATACGAAGCATCTGACAGTAATGAATTGGCGTTATTCCAAATGCATTGCTGAAGTTTCTTAGCAAGTGATATTTACTTATCTTAAATTGTTTTGCCAAATCATCAAGATTAATTTGTGTTTCCAGATTATTTCTGATATATTCTTTAACTCGCTCCAGTTCATCCATTTTGCTGAATGTTTTAGGATTGATAAAAAAATGATATTCTGAGAGTAAAAATGCCCATAGCTTTAAAAACAGACCTTTAATAATTATTTCATAGAATTGTCTCTGTTTTTCGTATTCCGAAATAATTTCAAAAAGCATTTTTTCAAAGTATTCGATATTTCTTATTGGTATTTTATTGGGTAAAACCATTTCACTGTTTTGTGTCACATCATCCCTAAAATAATTCAGTTCTTGCTGAGTCATTCTATTTAAAGATTTAAAGGATACTTTTACTTCCGGACTATCTGCCTGGTAAAACAGATCAAAGTGCAAATGTGGTTGTCTGAACCTTGTACCATCTACAGGCTTTATAGAATGCCTTTGTTTTGGTTTAAATAAAAAAACGTTCCCTGTTTTACCCTCATAAACTGCATCTTCAACTGTTATAATTACATTTCCTTCTTTTATATAAAGCAGCTCATAATCAAATATAACTCTTTCTTCTAATTTCCATGGGGGATTGATTATGCTGTCAATGGCAACGCGGATATATGGTGATATATAATTTGTGTCCATAAAATGCCTCCATATTTTATATATGTCTATTATAATTTAACTTTGTATTTTGAGCAATAAATGTTAAATTATACTCAATATTTGTTAGATACATAAGCATTTATGTTATATATAATTTAAATTATAAGTTAATTATTAATGAGGTGATTATATGAGTCAATTTAATGGTCTAGGAATGAATCTTGGAAATTTATCTCTTTTATCCCATGCTGAAACTCGCTCTATAAGCCCTGAAAATTTCTCCGGTGAAAAAGGAAAGGGTGGTATGGCTACTGAGGGCACAGGTGCAAATTGTGCGCGCGAACTTGGGCAGGGTTGGAAAATTTCTCCTTCAATCAAAATAAATGCCGGAACAACATTCACGTTGGCAGAAATAGATGGTCCTGGAGCAATTCAACAGATCTGGATGACACCTACAGGAAATTGGCGTTTCAGTATACTACGGATTTATTGGGACGGTCAGGAAAATCCTTCTGTTGAATGCCCGGTTGGTGATTTCTTTGCCAGTGGTTGGAACCAATTCGCGCAGCTATCTTCGTTAGCTATATGTGTAAATCCGGGAAGCGCCTTTAATTGTTATTGGGAAATGCCTTTTAGAAAAAAATGCCTTATAACGATGACTAATATAGGCGAAGAAGATATGATGCTTTACTACCAAATAAATTATACTCTGACTGAGATACCTGATAATTGTGCCTACTTCCATGCAAGCTTCAGAAGAGTAAATCCACTTCCTTACAAAGGTGTTTATACTATACTTGATAACGTATGCGGTCAGGGACATTATGTAGGGACATATATGGCCTGGGGAGTAAATAATTGCGGTTGGTGGGGTGAAGGCGAAATTAAATTCTTTCTGGATGATGATAAGGAATTCCCAACTATTTGTGGCACAGGAACCGAAGATTATTTCTGCGGCTCTTATAACTTTGAAAACCAGAAAACGCGTCAATATCAAGAGTTTACCACACCGTATGCAGGTCTGCACCAGGTAATACGACCTGATGGACTTTACAGCTCTCAGCAGCGTTTTGGGCTTTATCGCTGGCATATAACTGATCCAATAAGATTCAAGAATAATTTAAAGGTTACAATTCAAGCACTAGGTTGGAAAACCGGCGGCAGGTATTTACCTCTACAGGATGATATCTCGTCTGTTGCATATTGGTACCAGACATTGCCGACTGTTAAGTTACCCGAGCTTCC
>CAYQCA010000148.1:0-10430 GCA_964415835.1 uncultured Clostridium sp.
ATTTTGATGGGATTTTAAGTGCAAACTTTTTGCAATTTTTATTTAAAACTAGGCTTTTTAGTTTATTTAGTATCTTATAGTTTTACTACGTAAGCCTACTTTAGCAAGTTATACAGCAATTGTGCCATTTCTGCTCTTGTAGCAGTTGTTTGCGGATTGATGTTGCGAATTTATTATTCATCAAAACTGTTGTTTACAGCAATAATAAAAAGCTCTGAAAGCTGCGGGTCAAATTGAGTATCGCTGCACCGCCTGATTTCATCGATTGCTGCAGTATGCGTCATAGCTTTTCTATATGGTCTGTCATGGGTCATAACATCATAAGCATCCATAAGGGCTAAAATTCTTGACAGCCTCGGTACTTGCTCTCCTTTTAAGCCCTGTGGATAGCCATTTCCATCCCATCTCTCATGATGAGACAGAATCAGATCCGCAATATGTGCAAATTCCGGAGTAGACTGTGCAACTCGGAAGCCTGTTTCTGGATGCCTCTTTATTTCCAACCATTCTTCATTATCTAATTCACCGGGTTTTTGCAGGATGCTTTTGGGGACTACAATATTTCCTATATCGTGAAGGATTGCAAATATGCTTAGAGCATCATAATCTTTGTCGGACATATCAATAAACTGCCTGAGCTTTTGTACCATTTTTCTCATTCGTTCACAGTGTTCTATAGTCTCAATGCTCTTATCCTGCAGTCTGTTCTGAAGGCTGAAAATGATATCACTCCGTACTTTTTTGCCTTCTTTAAGCTTATTTCTGTACATTATATTCTCTGCATCGGACAATATTTTGCTGATGCTCTGATTTTGATCCACCTTAGTAGCAGTTCCTAAAGCAATACTTGGCTTAATAGGAATAGGCTCCGAAGCTTCACATCTTTCCTTTATTCTTTTACATCCCTCTACTGCCTCCTCATAGGTGGTAGAGGGCAGAATAATTGAAAACTCATCCCCTCCCCAACGGGCAATTATGTCTTCATATCTGCAGGATTCCTTCATAATCTTTGCTATTGCTATCAGTAAACGGTCACCTTCCGTGTGACCGAAAACATCGTTTGAAAGCTTTAACCCATTGACATCCCCAACAATTATAGATATCGGATACCGGCTCTCAGTGTCAAGCCTTTTAAGTTCTTCATCAAAATAAGTTCTATTATACAGACCGGTAAGCTGATCATGAAAATTCAAGTAAATTAATTGCTCTTTGTTTTTTAGTTCTTCCGTTTCGTCACGAAAAGTGATTACAATCCCCAGAATGTTACCATTCATATCTCTGATAGGAGCTCCACTGCCAGTTATTCTTCGTTCATTCCCATTTTTGGTAATCAACAAGGTATCATTAAAAATCGGAGTAGTTCTCCCAGAATCAATAATTTTCTGCAAAGCTTCACCTAAAATTAAATTAGTATTTTCACTTTGAATATTAAAAATATGCTCAATACTCTTTCCTAAAACACATTCGGGTTTATATTCCGTAATATTTTGGGCAGCTTTATTCATTAGAGTAATTTCTCCGTCGATACTTGTTGTAATCACACCATCTCCTATAGACTCAAGTGTAATATCCGACCGTTCCTTCTCTTCATACAACTGTTCTTCCGCCTTCTTCATATCGGTGATATCTCTTGCGGCACCAACTATCCTGACCACTTTGCCATCCTGTATTATTGGAGAAAGCATAGTCATCCATATTTTTGTTCCTTTAAGTAGAGTTAACGTCTCTTCGTATGAAATCGGTTTTTTACTCCTTACACACCTCATATAGTTTTCTTCAAGAAAAGTACCCATTTCTTCTCCGAATAATTCTTTGGGCGATTTTCCACAAACCATTTCCGTTGTTAGGCCTGTAGCCTTTTCATGACTATGGTTCAGTCTGCGGAATTGTATTTTGTTATCAGCTTCTACATCAATTAAAAACATTGCATCCTGGGTATTGTTAAAAATCGTCTCATATTCATCCTTTAGAATATTCTTTTCAGCAGCGATTAGCTTATCCATTGTTATGTCATGGAGTAATACCGCAAAATGGTCAACTTCATAAGAAGATACAGTTACAAGAAACCACCTGTCAACTTCTTCAGCATAGTGCTCTATTGTATTACTCCCTCCGGCAGCAATGATATTTGTAAAAGTATTTACCCAGGCAGAAACTCGTTTGTCAGAGATAGATATATGCTCTAAAGCCAGCTTTCCAATCACATCATCATCCAGTCCCATGATTTGTTTATAGGCTTCATTCATCTCTAGTGTAATTAAGTCTATAAGTTGTCCATCATTATCCTTAATTAATCTGTAACATGCAAAGCCATTTGGAAGTGAATTAATTATTTTCTTATACGTGTTTTCACCGCTCATAATTTCCGCCTTCATTAGCAAAAAAAGTATACTTGATTCTAAAATAAGTATATGATTCTTTTTCTACAAAATCAAACAAAGAAATACAAGTTATTTATTATTTGACCATTCCTTAATACTTCCTCTTGAATTCTGTGGGTGATATACCGACACTTTTTTTAAATTGTTTAGAGAATGTGAATGTATCAGTAAAGCCCAGCTCTAAGGCAACATGCTTTACGCTGTGATTGCTTTCTATCAATCTCGCTTTAGCAGCATTCATCCTGCTTTGAATTCGGTATTCAGCCGGTGACATCCCAATAATATCCTTAAAGAGCTTTCTAAACTTCTCATAACCCACTCCCAGCTTCTTGCATAATTCAGGTATACTCTGTCGTTCATCAAGGTCATGCTGAAGAATAATACATGCCTGTTGGACTATCTCCAGATTCTCGTCTGTAGACATATTTCTTTGATGCATATTGTAAATGATAAAAATGATTTTTTGCGCTTCCGCTAATACTAATGAAAGCTGGTCTGCCGGTGAATGCTTTAGATGCTGCAGCAGGTTTACGAACATATCAAGTAGGGCGTAATTGACTCCTGGATACAAAACATCCTGTGTACCTTCAAGAATATTAATTTTGACCAGAGCTTCATATAAGTCTCTTCCAAAGCAAATGAAAAACTCCACCCAGTTCCCATCAGGATTAATAAAAGTAGAATGGGGCTTACCAGGTATACGCTGTAGAAAACAGCCGGGATATAGTTTATGCTCTTTGCCCTCGCTATCGATATGAACACCTTCACCGCTTAGCAACAGCAAGGCACCATAATACTCAAAAAGGAAACTAGTGAAACTATCTGTTTTTTTATGCAAAAACCCACAGGATAAAACTCCATTTTGTTCATCATTCCCAATGATGCGATGCACTGTTTCATTCTTAAAAAATTGTTCAGGCAGTTGGAACATTTTTTTACCTCGGCCAAGTTAAAGTTGAATACCAAAAATGACATCAAATATACCACATCTACAATTCTACAAGCTGTAATTCAATAGTAACATATAGTTGTAATCAAATCAATTGCGGGCTTTGTAAGTCTGTTCTGCAATTGTAATAAATTAATTAGAAATAACATTTGAGGAGATATAATAATGAATCAAAGAGAAAACCTTTTATCTTTGCTAAAGCGTAAAGGTTATAAATGGGTTCCTACCGACTTCAACCTATGCCCTTCGCTGGAGCAGGAATTTAAGCAACAGACTGGATCCGAAATAAATTACAGAGATTATTTTGATTCACCCTGGAGAAGCATTTGTGACCTAAAATTAGCCTCTAATGATACTGAGCACTTTAAAAAGTACTATAATTTTCAGCTTAAACCGGGGGCAACTATAGATATCTGGGGTATAGCTCAAGAACCAGGCAGTGCAGCAGCCAAACATATGACACACATGCGCCACCCTCTGAAAGATGCGCAGGAATTGGAAGAAATTCAGGAATATCCTTTTCCGGACTTCAAGAACGCTGGCTTTTACCATCAAAAGCAAGAAGTAGATGATGTCCATTCCAAGGGTCTTGCTGCCGTGGGCAACATGCAATGCACCGTGTGGGAAACTGCCTGGTATCTGCGCAGCATGGAAGAGTTGATGATGGATATGATGTCTGAAGATGTCAAGGCAGAATATCTGTTGGATAAAGTAACCGAAATTGCTATACTGAGAGCAGAAGCCTATACCCGTGCGGGTGTTGACATTCTATTTCTGGGAGATGATATAGGTATGCAAAGGACTGTTATGATGAGCGACAGCCTTTATACTACCTGGCTAAAGCCTCGTTTAAAAAAAGTAATTGATGCTGCCAAAGCCATTAACCCGGATTTAGTGATATTTTATCACTCCTGCGGCTTTATCACACCTTTTATCCCACATCTTATAGATGCAGGAATAGATGTATTAAATCCAATACAGCCTGAATGTATGGATTTTAAAGAGATTCATACCCTTTACGGAGATAAGCTCTCGTTCCATGGTACTATAGGTACCCAGACTACGATGCCTTTTGGAAGTCCGGATGATGTAAAAAGAGAGGTTTTCCGTAATCTTGAAATATCAGGAGATGTCGGTGGTTTATTTACCGCACCCACCCACCTCCTGGAGCCTGAAGTACCCTGGGAAAATGTTTTGGCTTATGTTAAAGCATGTAAGGATTTCACAGGAGCTAAGTAGACCACCTCCAGTAGTTAGAACCCCCAGCAGCTATCAACGTGATGTTAATGGCCATTTTCCTTGAAAGTTGTATTTATAAATTCACTTGGTAAAATACTTACCAAGAATCACAAAAATGTCATACAAATTAGCCGAGGTATTCTTTAAAATATAGACAATATTTCAAGGAGAGTGTGCAAAACACACAGATGGAGGTTTTTAATGAATAAAAATATGAAAACGTGGCTTAAGGAAATACTGACGGCCGATGTAAAAAAGGCTATGCCGGTACTCTCATTCCCTTCGATTAGTCTTATGGGGATTAGCGTTGTTGATCTTATATCAAGCAGTGAAAAACAAGCTACAGGTATGAAACTTATTGCAGACAGATGTGATACTGCCGCATCGGTCAGCATGATGGACTTATCCGTGGAGGCTGAGGCCTTCGGTTCACAAATCAAAGTATCAGGCGACGAAGTTCCCACCGTTATAGGTAAACTAATTGAAGATGAAGAGTCTGCAAGGGCGCTTAAAGTCCCTGAAGTCGGTTCAGGTCGTACAGGTCTCTATATCGAAGCAATTCAGAAAGCAACCAAACTGATAACCGACCGGCCTGTTTTTGCAGGAGTAATCGGACCTTTCTCCTTAGCCGGAAGACTTATGGATATGACCGAAATAATGGTAAATTGCCAGGTAGAGCCTGATATGGTTCACGAGACCCTTAAAAAGACGACTCAATTTATTATAGAATATATAAAAGCTTATAAAGCTATAGGTGCTAATGGAGTTGTGCTCGCTGAGCCAGCTGCAGGCTTATTGTCTCCAAAATTAACAGCCGAGTTTTCATCAAAATATGTAAAGGAAATTGTGGATGCAGTACAAGAAGATAACTTTATATTGATATATCATAACTGTGGTAATACCATTCCTTTAATTGATTCAATTTTATCTGTTGGGGCGGCCGCATACCATTTCGGAAATGCAATCAAGATGTCGGAGATGTTAAAGCTCATACCTTCTGATACTATTGTTTTCGGTAATGTAGATCCTGCAGGACAGTTCAGGAATGGAACTCCCGAGTCAATCAGAGAAGCAACTCAAAATATTCTGAAAGATTGTAGTCAGCATAAAAACTTCGTTATTTCATCCGGTTGTGATATTCCACCCCTTTCAAGCTGGAAAAACATCGATGCCTTTTTTGCAGCGGTTCAGGAGTATCAAACGGGAACACTCTTAGAGCGTATGTAGCACGCCCTGAAAGTATGTCCCGGCACGTAAAGAGGCTGAGATTTACTCAGCCTCTTTAATTAATATGGCCCTCACCGGTGCAGCTTCAGCATTGGCTATTTTAATCGGCGCCGCAAAAAGGAAGTAATCCCCTTCCTCCACCTCACGCAGGTATAATCCTTCTAAAATTACTATACCGGCGCCCAGCAGGATACTGTGCGTTTCATGCTCCGGCTGGTCTCTCTCAATCCCAAGTGCATCTATACCTACCCCGGTGACTTTTTTATTTTTCAGATACTCCGCACCTGACTTTTCAAGAAAAATATAGTTCTTTTCCAGTATATCTAGAAAAGAATTTTTTGTTTTAAGTATTATAAAGTCACCTTCAGAAATATCTTTTTCAGCCAGGTCATACTTAGTTATTCTATCTTCCACATCTTTAAAATCAAATACTTTGCACTTTCTTACAACTCTTTCAAGTTCTAACTGATCAATCTGCTTCCCGCCCTCAATAAAGTGCAAAGGTGCATCAATGTGGGTTCCTGTATGCAGGTTCATTTCAAGTCTGGTTTCATATGCGGAAGATGATTTAAAATCACTGTCGGTTGTAATAACTGGCTTTTTAGATTCCTTTCCCTTGTATACCGGCATTCCGGTGGCTATACTCATTGAAATATCATATATTTTCATGCTGATCTCCTTTTCATTAAATACTCCACCACTGCCTGGCATCTCTGGCTAATAATTCAAACGCCTTTACCGGTCCCATTGACCCTGCATCATAGTTTGGAAAATTAAACTTTTTCTGCTCTCTGTACCCAATAATCTTGTCAGCAAACTTCCATGAGGCTTCAACCTCATCCCATCTTGAAAAAAGAGTGGAATCCCCGCGTAAAATATCAAAAATCAGCCTCTCATAAGCTTCAGGTGTATTCCCCATTGTTGGGCTATAGTAGCTGGTATCCATCTTGGTTGAAACTATATCATTATGAGTACTAAAATCCTTAGTATTGAACTGAAAATATACTCCAACATTTGGTTGTATCTTAATCACTAGCAAATTCGGTTCCTGAACGTTATCCTCTTCAAAATACAGAATATTTGGAAGTGCTTTAAATTGAATGACAATCTCTGCAGATTTTTCCCCCAACCGTTTTCCCGATCTTATATAGAATGGGGTTCCTGCCCACCTGAAATTGTTTATATGGAGCTTCAAAGCAACAAAAGTTTCGGTTGTTGAATTCTGAGGCACTCCATCCTCTTCGCGGTAGCCCTTTACATGTTCACCATCAATAATACCACTTCCATATTGTCCAAATACTATATTTTCTCGTAAACGTTCAGGGCTAAATTCTTCAATTGCCTGAATAACTTTAAGCTTTTCTGTTCTGATAGAATCTGTTTTCAGGTTTACAGGAGGCTCCATTGCCACTAAAGACAGTATCTGAATAATATGGTTCTGGACCATATCCCTCATAGCCCCAGAATGTTCATAATATCCGCCCCTTGTACCAATACCAAACTTTTCATTAAGAGAAATCTGTACGTTATCAATAAATTTATTGTTCCAAACAGACTCAAATACTGAATTACAGAATCTCAAAACCAGTATATTCTGTATCATTTCCTTACCGAGGTAATGGTCTATTCTATAAATATTACTTTCATTAAAAACTTCAAGCAGCTTACTGTTTAATTTTCTTGCAGTGATAAGATCCTTTCCAAAGGGCTTTTCTATTATAAGCCTCTTCCAGGGCGCACCATCATCTGCAAGGCCGCCAATCTTTATTCCATGTACAATTGTTTCAAAGTATTCCGGCGCCACAGCCAGGTAAAAAACTCTATTACCTGCTGTACCTGCCTTTTCATCAAGCTCTGAAAGATAATCCTTTAAAATGGAATACGAATCTACATCTGTGAAATCCAATTTTTTATAATATATTAATTCTCTTAGCTTTTCCCAGTGTTTATCATCAATTTTGCTCCTGGAATGCTTATTCAGCGAGGCAAATACTTCTGCCCTGTACTGTTCCTGCGTTTTTTCCCTTCTGCCTATAGAAACAACAGCAAAATTATCAGGCAGTAATTTATCATTTACCAGATTGTATAATGCAGGCATCAGCTTTCTATGGGTTAAATCTCCGGTCCCTCCGAATATGACCATAATTGCGGAAAGGTTTCTGCTATTTTCATTATTCATAATTGCACCTCCTACCACTGAGTGTGAAATACGCCTTCTTTATCAACTCTTTGGTAAGTATGTGCTCCAAAGTAGTCTCTTTGGGCCTGCAGAAGGTTCATCGGAAGGTCTGCCGCTCTATAACTGTCATAATAGGAAAGTGCACTGGTGAAGCCAGGAACAGGTATTCCGGCTGAAACTGCGGTCATAACAACTTCTCTCCAGTCTTGCTGGTATCTGTCGACAATGTCTCTGAAATAGTCATTCAGCAGTAGGTTTGCCAACCCGGCATCACTTTGGTATGCGTCCTTAATATGGTTTAAGAACTGTGCTCTGATGATACACCCGCCGCGGAAGATCATTGCTATATTACCAAGATTTAAATTCCAGTTTTGAGCTTTGGATGCATAATTCATTAAATTAAAACCCTGGGCATAGGAACAAATCTTGCTGGCATATAGTGCTCTTCTGATTGCTTCCACGAAATCCTTTTTCTTCTGAACAGTAACTTTGGGACCTGATAAAATTTTACTTGCATTTACACGCTCTTCTTTAAATGCCGATAAATAACGTGCAAACACCGCCTCAGTTATTGTAGGTGTTGCAACACCCATGTCAAGAGCTACCTGGCCGGTCCACTTTCCTGTACCCTTATGGCCTGCGGTATCCATAATTACATCGACAAGGTATTTACCTGTATCCTGGTCAACCTTTGTGAAAATATTTGCGGTAATGTCTATCAAATAACTGTTCAACTCTCCGTTATTCCATTCTTTAAATGTCTCGTGCAGCTCCGGTACTGACATTCCCAGAACATTTTTCATTAAAAAATAGGCTTCACTGATCAGTTGCATGTCTGCATACTCTATTCCGTTATGCACCATCTTGACAAAGTGACCTGCTCCATTTGAGCCTATATAGGTACAGCAGGGGTCACCATCAACCTTGGCAGAGATATCATTTAGTATAGGTTCAACCAGCTTATATGCCTGTTCATCTCCGCCAGGCATTATTGCAGGGCCAAATCTTGCGCCTTCCTCTCCACCGGAAATACCTGTACCAATAAAATTGAAGCCCTGTGCTTCCAGCTCGTTATACCTTCTGATTGTGTCAATATAGTAGGAATTCCCCCCATCTATCAAAATATCACCCTGTGACAGGTGGGGTAGCAGCTGCTGAATAGTAGCATCTACAGCATCCCCTGCCTTTACCATAAGAATGATTTTTCTTGGTTGCTCTAAAGATTGCACAAATTCTTCTAATGAAAAGGTTCCAACTAAATTTTTCCCTTGTGCTTCTTCCATAAGCTCTTTAGTCTTTTCAGGTGAACGGTTATATGCTGAAACAGAATAGCCATGGTCCGCTATATTTAAAGCAAGATTTTTACCCATGACCGCAAGACCGATTACTCCAATCTGTTGTTTACTCATAAAATACCTCCCGATGCTTATTGTTATTTTATATACCCAACATTGCCTAAAAAATACCTATTTATTTTTAATGTTTAAAACAATATCTGAAGCTGTATTAATAGGACATACCGTGCACCATGTTCTCGGTTTAAAAATCCATGCCAGTATGAGCCCAATAGCAGTTGTTGTCAGCATCATAGAATATACCCTAAATGACAGATGTACCACCCAATTAGGGAAAAATCCAAATTTCAATAAATTCGGCATATTCCATGGAATTTCAAATGCAAGCAAGAATCTCACTCTCTCAACAGCATCAACTCTGCCCTTAAACACCATAATTGTAGACATTGTAAGTACAAATAAATTAAAAATAAAGTAAGCCAATACAAACCACTTTGCTTTACCTCTAATAAGCCAATTTGGCCCGGCCTTGCCTGTAAGAGATAAGTTTTTAAACAGTTTCGTAAACAAACTTACTCTTGGGCAGTAATTCTGGCACCAGGTCTTTCTACCATCCTTAGCAAGAAATATAAACGGTAATACCATACATATAAAACCGAGCCAAGCAAAAACAATATTAAAAAATCCTAAAGTAAAAAATAATATAGTAACTACAAATAAATAATATTTCCAGTCTCTCATTTGATATCCTCATTCAAACTATAAAATCAACTTGACATATACCCCCTTAGGGTATATGATAATATTATTATATCTGAATTTTTAAATATTGCAAGTGGAAAGGACGTAAAATTTTATGGCAAATGCAAACATTGTAAATGTAAATAATAATAACTTTAATAAAGAGGTGAAAAACTCATCTATTCCTGTTCTTGTGGACTTCTGGGCACCATGGTGCGGCCCATGCCGTGCAGTAGCTCCGGTTTTGGAACAGTTGGCTGAAAAATACAATGGTAAGGTGAAAATCGGTAAGTTGAATGTAGATGAAGAACCAGAATTAGCAACAAGTTTCCGCGTTATGAGTATACCAACGCTAATATTGTTTAAAGAAGGAGAAAAAGTTGCCCAAATGGTAGGGTTAAGGTCTGTAGAGGAACTGG
>CAYQCA010000149.1:0-10383 GCA_964415835.1 uncultured Clostridium sp.
CTTATTAACGAAGACAATTGCCTCCAAAAGCCGTGCTTACTTTTTGTCTCAGCAGAAAAGTCTTGGGGAATTAAATGGAGTTATTGAAGAGAGTGTTCTAGGCTTACGAATGGTGAAAGCCTTTAACAGACAGGAGGACGTTCTTCAGCAGTTCAAGGAAATCAACGAACGTTTATGTAAGAGTAGTAATAAAGCCCAGGTTTGGTCCGGTTACATGATGCCGTTAATGAATGTTATTAACAATTTCGTATTCGCCGCTGTTGCAATAGCTGGAGGCATTTTATCGGTCAGCTATGGTCTGGCTGTGGGAACTGTTGTTAGTTTTTTAAGCTATTCCAAGCAATTTGCACAGCCCTTGAACTCATTGGCGGGCATGTTCAATACAATACAATCGGCACTTGCAGGGGCTGAGCGGGTTTTCGAAATATTGGACAATGAACAAGAACCGGAAGATAAGGAGGACGCAATTGAAATGGAGCATCCAACCGGAGAGGTCTCCTTTCATAATGTATGCTTTTCCTATGATAAGAGAAAAACGATTCTTAAAAACGTAAATTTTCATGTAAATCCCGGTGAGGTAGTTGCATTGGTAGGAGAAACCGGTGCCGGAAAAACTACCATTGTAAATCTGTTGACCAGATTTTATGATGCAGACAGTGGAGATATTTTGATTGACCATGTTCCAATTACGCATATTAAACGGGGTAGTTTGAGAAAATGTTTCTCCGTAGTGCTACAGGATACCAGCCTGTTCAGTGGAACCATAATGGATAATATCCGTTACTCAAAAAATGACGCCACAGAGGAGGAAGTTATTAAAGCGGCGAAAATTGCCCGTGCCCATGACTTTATTAATAAACTCCCCAAAGGTTATGCAACAATTGTATCTGCAACCACCGATAATTTGAGCCAGGGACAGAGACAGCTTATATCCATTGCAAGAGCAGTTCTTTGTGACAGCCCTATATTAATTTTAGATGAGGCAACAAGCAGCGTTGATACAAAGACAGAAAAAGAGATTCAGAAAGCGCTGACCAGACTCATGCAAAATCGCACAAGTTTTCTGATTGCGCACCGTCTCTCTACAATCAGGGATGCGGATCACATTATGGTGATTGGTGATGGAAAGATCCTGGAATATGGAAATCATCAAAGCCTTATGAAAGAGCAAGGTCATTACTATGAAATGGTTATGAGTCAGATGGGAAAGACAGCCCAACGCTAATTCTCTATCCATCCCTCAGGTAAATTGAAAATCTTGTTTGCAGCTTCCAAATAATCAGCAGCTTTATGACATTTTTTAATCTTTTTAATAAGCTTGCCTTCCTTGTCGGTATGAACCGACATGTATACCCAAAACTCCTTCATTTTATCACACAGATGGTTTTCACCGGAAAGTATGCTTTTATAATAGTTAAAAACTTCGTCATGAAATTCTCTGACCATATTCATTTTAGCGGAGGAAGGGATTGTTTTCCCTTTAATGGCAGCTGGCAGGAACGGGTCACTAAGAGCGCCTCTGCCCAGCATAAAGTTTTTTATAGCAGGGAAACGCGAACTGATATGCACGAAATCGTCGTAAGTATAAATATCACCATTATAGGTTACCTCATGTTTACAGGAAGAGGCAAGAGCTTCAAAGGAAGCCAGATCGACGTTGCCGGTATACCTCTGAATACCGGTGCGGGCATGTATAATTACACCAGCAAGTGGATATTGGTTAAGCACCTCTATTACCCGTAAGCCCTCCTCAGTATTAGTCAATCCTAATCGCATCTTTACGGAAATTGTATAGGAGCTGTCGCTGCAGGCATAATCAAGTAAATTTTTAATCATATCAGGATATGGAAGGATTCCTGAGCCTCTCTTCTTATTTGTTACCATAGGAAATGGGCAGCCTATATTCCAGTTTATCTCTTTGTATCCCAAATCAGCCAAAGCGGAAGCATAGAATCTGAAATCAGTTCCATTATTGCTGAGAAGTTGAGGGACCAGATTAATGGCAGCATCGTTGCGCTCTGGAAGAACATCCTTTAATAGGGAATTGTTTATTTTTTTTATATCGGTAGTGGCTATAAACGGTGCATAATATGCATCGAAGCCACCGAAAATTCTATTAAATGCGTTTCTGTAACAGGCAATAGTCAAACTCTGTATTGGCGCTAAAAAAAGTTTCATATAAAAATCTCCAAAACATTAAATTATCACTCTCAATACTAAAGAGTTATTGCGATAAATGCAATAGTAAAAATGAGTTGACTTAAAGAATATAATGATAATTAAGTGAAACAATAATAGCGGGTGATAATTATGCTGATAATGTTATTATTTTTGTTCCTGATACAAATAATGTTTGTTCAGATATTTCTTGTAATTAAAAATATGGTTTATAGAAAGAAAATAAATGACCTTTTAAAAACTATAAATACAAAAGAAGATCTGTTATATCTTAGATTTAAAGACTTTGTATATATTATTGCGATGGTCTTGCACCGCTCCGGCTATACAGTTGAATTTACAGATAAATGCGGACTAGATGGCGGTGGCTTGAAACTTAATGGCATTCAGTTTGCAGAAATATGGAAACATGGGCTAAACCAGAAGGTAGATGTTGAACTGGCTATGAATTTGGCAAAATGTATGCAAACTAATTCAGTATACCGAGGTATGATAGTAACACTTGGTGCTTTCAAGCCGGCTACAAAGGGATTTTGCCATAGTAATGTCATTGAATGTATTGATGGTGACCAACTTTTAAATATGTGTAAAGCTGTTCGGAATACAAAAGTTCTTGAAAATCTATTGAGCCATTAAAAGGAGAGAACACCAAGTCTCTCCTTTTAAATTAAAGCTTCCAAACCTTTAGCTTTCGTATAAAGAAAAATGAAACAAGTTGTGCAAATCCGATAAAAAGTAAGTAGTAGTTCAGAATTTTCTCATATTTAACAAAACTCAACAGCCCAATAAGTATAACGATACTTACTATTCTTCCGCTGTTTAACATTATTTCCTTGTTAATAATGTATTCTACACGCAAATCCTCTTCATGCTGCATGCTGATAATATTAAAGCTGGATGAAGAAAATGGAACCAGAAAGAATGGTGTAAATGCGGCATCTACGAATATATAAAACAACAGAGACCCGAAGCTTATATTACCAACAAGTCCCCAAACGGAAATAAACATAATTATGGATCCGCCAAGCAGAGATAGTAGCCTTCGCTTAGGTTTTATGAGTTTTTGCACTACTAAAAATGAAGTCGATGATACCAGTGAAGCAAAAAGTGATAACTTTCCTACGGCCCACTCACTGCCTGTTGCCTGAAAAATCAATATTGTAATTAGAAAACCGATTATAACATCTCTGAAACCCCATGCAGCCATACCTTTCCTCAGCATCTTCCAATCATCGCAGTTGTCGCTGTACACAGTCTTAAAATTTAAATGCTTTCCGTAATACTCTGCTCGGAGTAAAAATGATACCAGAATCAGAATTACAAATAATGCTAAGGAAATTGCAAAAACGATGGTATATCCCATCGAATTATTTTTCATAATTATAAAAGCTGCTGTTACTGGGGCGATGGCGCCACATACACCGCCTATTGAGCCGTTAAAACCGTTAAAAGTATCCCTGTTTTCAGGTGATGTAAAATCAAAGCTGAGCACGGAAAAGGCAAGCCAGTAAAACCCTGCAGCAATTCCGAAAAGTATACCCAGCGGTATAACATACATAGTAACGCTGTTTTTTAAAAAAAGAATAGAGCAAAAGAAAAGGATAAAGAAAGCTATACCCAACCTTAATGCCCAGATACCGTTCTTTTTTTTTGAGAGCCAGCCGGCAAAAATAAAGGTAAGAGGAACAAAAGCATAATGCATAAGGTTGTACTGTGCGATCAAAATATAATTTTTTGAACTTTTCCATAGAAATATATTTACGAAAACATTAGAAAGCCCTATTGCAAGTGTAAAAAGGGCACTTATTGCTAATAATATTTTGGCCTTGTTTAACATTATAACCTCCGGGTATATATAATATTAAATAATTTCTTGAGTCTATAGTGTTAACAATTACTTGTTAGATTATTAATTCAGCTATGCACTATCAGATAAAGAGCAAAAAACATTAAAGAATTTATAGTGAAAAGGGAAAAACAGTAATTGACAGACAGTATGTCCATAGGGTAAAATTACAAAAACAAATAATACATTTTGAAATGTAACGATCAAGAACAAGTAGCAGTAATAAAATCCTTTCAGAGAGCTTTCGGTTGGTGCGAGAAAGCAGGAAGCAGATACTGTGAATTCATCTTGGGAGCTGCACTCGGAAAGGCGAATGCCCTGTAGGATGTGCCGGGATCTACCCGTTATAGTGGAGGAGCAATGATAGTTGCTCACTAAGGTTGAGAAATCAACGAAGCAAGGTGGTACCGCGAATAATAATCGCCCCTGTAAATACAGGAGGCGTTTTTTTATACCCAAAAATCAATAAGGCTAAAATAGCCGCAAATAATTTATTAAATGAAATGGAGGATTTCACATGAAAAAATTAACTAAGATTTTAGCTCTTTTACTGGTAAGTATAATTATGGTATCTGTCGTGGCAGGCTGCTCAAGCGGATCAAAAGAAACAGGCAAGCTCACTGTAGGAATAGTCCAATACATGGATCACAGCGCCCTTGACGCTGCAAGGGAAGGGTTTATATCCGCATTGAAAGAAAACGGTTATGTTGATGGCGATAATATAACAATTGATTTGCAGAATGCACAGGGAGATCAGAGTAACCTTTCCACTATCAGCGATCGTTTTGTAAGTAATAAAGTTGATCTTGTATTGGCCATAGCAACTCCTGCTGCACAGTCAATTGCCGGAAAAACTACAGAAATACCTATTCTGGCAACGGCTGTAACTGATTTCGTATCGGCAAAGCTAGTCGATACGGCAGAGGCTCCTGGCGGAAATGTAAGCGGAACAACAGATATGAATCCAATCAAAGAACAGATTGATCTTTTAACCAAATTAGCTCCTGAGGCAAAAACTGTTGGAGTACTTTATACCTCAAGTGAGGATAATTCAATACTACAGGCTAAACTAGCCAAAGAAGCTATTGAGAAAAAAGGCTTAAAATATGTTGAAGTAACAGTTTCAAATTCAAATGATGTACAGCAGGCAACACAATCCATAGTTGGACAGTGTGATGCCATCTATATTCCCACTGACAATACTTTTGCTTCAGCAATGCCGGTTGTTTATGGCGTAACATCAAAGTCGAAGACTCCTGTTATCTGCGGCGAATCCGGTATGGTTGACAATGGCGGGTTGGCAACGCTGGGAATTAATTATAAAAAGTTAGGATATCAGACAGGTTTGATGGCTGTTAAAATTCTTAAAGGTGAGGCAAAAACAGCCACAATGCCTATTGAATCAGCTTCAGAATTTGATTTTGCCATAAATGGCCAGGTAGCAAAGGAAATTGGGCTGACTATCCCTGCTGATCTCGAAAAATATGTTATCAGCAACAAATAAAATGCAAGCGTGACTAAAGGACGGAAGAGGGGAGTAAAATGTTGGATGTATTAATGGGTGCGGTCTCACTTGGCTTGTTATGGGCCGTAATGACCATTGGAGTATATATTACCTATCGTATATTAGATATTGCAGATTTGACAGTAGAGGGCAGTATCGCATTGGGGGCAGCTATTGCTGCAAAAGCAATCAGCAGCGGAATAAATCCGTTTGCAGCAACTGCAATGGCTCTGATTGGCGGACTGGCAGCAGGTCTTATCACAGGTCTTCTGCATACAAAGCTTAAGATTCCAGCACTATTGTCAGGTATTTTAACTATGATTGCCCTTTATTCAGTAAACCTGCGAGTTATGGGAAAAGCAAATATACCACTGCTGCGAACTGATACTGTTTTTACCGTATTTCAAAACATGGGACTAAGTTCTACCTATGCTGTTATAGTTTTGGGCTTGATTTGTGTTACAAGTGTGGTATTAATTTTATATTGGTTCTTCGGAACAGAAATTGGCTGCAGTATCCGTGCTACGGGCGACAATCCTCATATGGTGCGGGCGCAAGGCATTGACACCAATGTTATGAAAATAATTGGTTTGATCATTAGCAATGGTTTGGTAGCAATCAGTGGAGCGTTGATTGCACAGAGCCAAAGCTTTGCGGATGTGCAAATGGGTACAGGTTCAATAGTTATCGGCTTGGCATCAGTAATCATTGGAGAAGTGCTATTTGGTAAAAAGCATTTTATGAGCAGATTGATTTCGCTGGTACTGGGCGCTATAACCTACCGAATAATTATCGCACTTGTATTAAAACTAGGTATGCCTGCAAATGACTTGAAGCTGTTTACGGCAATTACTGTTGCCATAGCATTGGCATTACCTGTTTTCAAAAAATATCTTCGCCCAATAAAAATATCCATAAAGGAGGGCGAATAGAATGCTATTGGTAAATGGAATATATAAGGTGTTTAACCCTTCAACAATAAATGAAAAGGTAGCATTGCGAAATGTAAGTGTTAAGCTCGACGAAGGTGATTTTGTTACACTGATTGGCGGTAACGGGGCAGGTAAATCTACATTGCTCAACTGTGTTGCAGGAGTACATTCAGTTGACAAGGGATCTATTCTGATTGATGATGTAGATGTAACAAAGCTTTCGGAACACAAGCGTGCGGCTTTGCTTGGGCGTGTTTTTCAGGACCCTATGATGGGTACCGCCGCAAACATGGGAATTGAAGAGAATCTTGCGCTGGCTCATCGACGTGGACAGCGGCGCGGTCTAAAATGGGGTATTAGCAACAAAGAGAGAGTATTATACAAGGAGTTGCTGGAGCCGCTGGGACTTGGTCTGGAAAATAGGCTAAGCGCAAAAGTGGGGTTGCTTTCAGGTGGTCAAAGGCAGGCGCTGACTCTGCTGATGGCTACATTGAAAAAACCGAAGGTATTGCTTTTGGATGAACATACAGCTGCACTTGATCCAAAAACTGCCGAAAAGGTATTGGAGCTGAGTGATATGTTCATCGACGAAGGCAAATTAACAACATTGATGGTTACACACAACATGCGTGATGCAATAAAGCACGGAAATCGTCTGATAATGATGCATGACGGGCGTATAATTCTTGACATTAAAGGCGAGGAGAAAAAGAAGCTGACTGTCGAACAGTTGCTGGAGCGTTTTGGTAAAGTCAGCGGTGAACAGTTTGCAAATGACCGTACGTTGCTTTCATGATTTAACCTATTAGTGAGATAATAGTACTAAAGAATTTGTCGAAATAAGCAGTATGGTCTATTGACATAAAACCATAATACGTTAGATAATTCTATTTAGAGGTTAGCGTGAAAGGTTATTATGCACATACTAATTTTTATTTTTAGCTTGATTGTGGGGATTATTTTAAATTATCTGATTGAGAAAATATCCTATAGTATAGATAAAAGTAGAAGAAAAGCTATAAATTTTCTAATACCGGTTATTTGCGCTTTTTCTTTTGAGTTTTTATTCTTACGCTTGGGTGTTACAATTTTTTTAGCCAAGGCATTGGCTATTACAGCTATTTTAATAATAATCTCCTTTATTGATTTACGTTATAGGATTATTCCGGATTTTATAGTTGTTTTGACGTTGGTTATTGGAGTTATATTCTCGGTTATAACCAAAAACAATATAACGGATACAATCTTTGGAATGCTTTGCGGGGGAGGTGTTCTTTTTTTAATTTCTTTGCTTCCTAATGCAATGGGAGGAGGAGATATAAAGCTTATGTTTGCAGCAGGAGCATTTTTAGGGTTACAAAGAACAGCTTGGGCGCTTCTTTTAGCATTTGTTTTTTCTTCGATATTTAGTATAGTTTTGATTTTGATTAAGGTAATAGGGACTAAAGATTATATTCCATTCGGACCATTTTTAGCAGTGGGAAGTTATATTTCGCTGCTGATTTTTATTTGACAATTTATACGCTCACTATTGGAGGCAAAATGCTTAATAACAATGATTTAGATGTTAACTTAATCAATAAAATAATTAAGAAGGTAATTGAAGAAATAAGAGCATGTAGACAACAGATTCTTGACATTGTTGATAATATCAGAAAAGATCAGGAGTTTTGGAAGCTGCAGCTTGAAAAGATCAGGATTGATATTGCAAGGGTCATCGCTGAAGTCGATGAACTCGAAAAGCTGGACAAGTTTTGTAGAAAGAAATTGGTAGAGGTATCTGAAAATTTTACTAAGTATACTCAGGATGATATCAGGGATGCATATGAAAAAGCATATGATGTAAGAACAAAATTTTTAACAAAAAAGAATGAAGAAAAATCTTTAAGAGAGCGAAGAGATACACTTGAAATGAACCTGAAAAAAATAATGGTAAATATCGAAGGCGCAGAAAAAGTTATTAATCAGATAGGTATTGCCATGAGTTATTTAGAGGGAGATATACTTCCGGTATTATCAGGTCCCGATATGAATTCCGAAATGTTTATGGGAATAAAGATTTTAGAAGCTCAGGAAAATGAAAGAAAGAGAATTGCAAGAGATATACATGATGGTCCGGCTCAACATATGGCTAATGTAATAATGAAAGTGGATATATGTAAGATGGTTGTCCAGAACGATATCGATAAAGGACTCATGGAACTCTCAGATTTAAAAGATAGTGTGAAGCTGGCACTTAAGGAAGTCAGAAGCATTATTTTTGATTTAAGACCAATGTCACTGGACGATCTGGGATTAAGCCAAACTATACAACAAACGCTTAGCGCCGTCTCAAAGGAATCGGATATTGATATAAATGTAAAAATTAGCCCGGTTAAGAAAGAAGTTGAGCCTATTATTCAAGTGGCAGTTTATAGAATTGTTCAGGAAATCTTCAATAATATTAAAAAGCACTCAAAAGCAAAGAAAGCTGATCTATTACTGGATTTCGGAACCAAGTATTTGATGTTGAGTATAACTGACGATGGTATAGGATTTAATGTGGAACAAACATTAACAAATGTTAAGACAAAAGGATCCTCCTATGGGCTTATTGGGATTTTAGACAGGGTAAACCAGCTTCAGGGAGAAATTGAAATAAAGTCATCCGGGGAATCAGGTACAACTTATACAGTTAAGCTTCCAATAAGTCGCGAGGTGATAAAAGATGAAAAACAGTCAAATTAAAATATTGATTGCCGATGATCATGATATTATCAGACAAGGTTTAAACAGGATAATAAGTTTTGAAAAAGATATGGAGATCGTGGCGGAGGCGAGAAATGGTGAAGAAGTGATAAAACTGGTCCGACTGCAAGAAATAGATGTTATTTTACTGGACTGTAATATGCCTATTATGAATGGTATTGAAGTTCTGGAAAAAATAATGGAACAGCGCGATAAAATCAAGGTTATAATGCTGACCGTAGAAAATGATAGAAAGATTATACATAAAGCTATTGATATTGGGGCTGACGGATATATGCTGAAGGATTCTGCAGGTACAGAAATTGTTAATGCTATCAGAACAGTATACAGCGGGGATAAATATATAGACAGGTCCTTGGTTTCCATACTTTTTTCAGATATTCAGTATAAGGGCAAAAAAGTATCCTGCATACTTGATAATCTCTCTAAAAGAGAGACTGAAGTATTGTTTTATATATCCAGAGGCTATAGTAACAAGGAAATTGGAGAAAAGATATACCTTTCGGAAAAAACAGTAAAAAATTATGCTACAAACATTTTTAGAAAAATAGATGTGGATGATAGGGTACATGCTACAATCCTAGCTATTCAATATAATATAGAAGAATATTATAACAGGGAAATTATATAAGGACTTAAGTCCTTATTTTTTTCGACTTTTTTACTCACATATTGTGACTTTTTATATCTGCACAATTTTTTTCGACGGGATTATACTATAGACACTAAGTAAAAATCCAATCAGGAGGAATATTATGCTGAGCATGTTAAAAGTATTTTTCTCACAAAAGTTAAAAGAACAAAAAGGTCAAGGTATGGTTGAGTATGCACTCATCATAGGACTTGTAGCAATAGTAGTTATAGCGGTATTGGTACTGCTTGGACCTGCTATAGCTGCCAAATTCCAGGAAATAGTCAAAGCACTCTCTCCTGCTGCAGCTTCAGCTTCACCCACCTAATGAGTTTAATATTGCCTGAAAATACTCTAACCGCTTTTTAGTGGTTAGAGTATTTTTAGCAAATAGGAATTTATAGATTTTAATGGATATTAACTTCTTGTAAAAAGTGAATTAAGAGAAGTCCACTAGAAATCATAAACAAGATAAATTCCTATTCGCGGGGTTTGGAAAGGGGAGTCCCCTTCCCGGTTTCAGGAGGGTGCTCAGAAACACGAA
>CAYQCA010000150.1:0-2971 GCA_964415835.1 uncultured Clostridium sp.
GCCGATTTAGGTCGGCCTCCTACTGAATTCTGTCTCCTGATTTCTAAATATAAAACATATAATTATCGCCTGATTTATTGGTTTCTGCTTCTAAAACAAGGTCGCTTAGATTCACCTGCTTTAGACTTTTGGCAATAGAACTGTCAAGGCTATCCCAAACCAAGCTTTTCATAGCTGTATCAATTTCTTTTGAATCCTCTGAAACAGAACTGTCCGTTTTTTCAAACAAGCTGATCTCAACAGCCTGTAAAATATCAAAGGCTGTTATTTTATCAGGGGTCTTGGATAAATGATATCCACCCTGGGCTCCTTTAACTGATGTAACCAGTCTGGACCTTTTTAAAAGTGAAAAGACTTGCTCCAGATATATTTTAGAGATTCCAAGTTTTTCTGATATACTTATTACTGTAACAAATTCCCCATTTTGGCCAAGCTGAGCTATAGATATCATAGCAGCAAGACCATATCTTCCTTTTGATGAAATGCGCATTGAAGCAATCCTCCGAATTCATACTAATTGTATATGTTTTATTTAAGCATATTAACAATAACGTGTCAACTTAATTCGCATTGACAAACTGGGAACATGAAAATATACTTTTATTTATGATGTAAAACAATGAATTCATATCATTCATATATGGTTTGTATAAAAGTGTTGACAAAAGGCTTATGGTAAATTATACTTTATTCAACCAGAGAAAACATATATGAATTGTATGATAAGAAACATTCTATAATTCGTATGTGCCAGGCTCAAGGTGTTTGGTGCGACGAGCTTAGGGGGAGCAGAATGGAAAAGAAAAAACCAATAATAGAAATAAAAGCTCTGACCAAAGTATTTAAAGCTAAGGATAAGGAAGTAAAGGCTTTGCAAAATATTGATCTCTCAATTAATGAAGGAGATATATTTGGAATTATTGGGATGAGCGGTGCCGGAAAAAGTACCTTGGTACGATGTATCAACTATATTGAAAGACCAACCAATGGAAGTATTGTAGTAGATGGAAAAGAGTTATCTATGCTAAGCGAGAAAGAGCTGAGGCATGTAAGACAGTCAATGGGCATGATATTTCAGCAGTTTAATTTACTTATGCAAAGAACAGCTGAGGAAAATATCACATTTCCACTGGAAATTGCAGGAGTGAAACCAAAGGAAGCTAAAGCCCGGGCTCATGAATTACTCCAGATAGTTGGTTTGCTAGACAAGGCAAACGCATATCCTTCCCAGCTTTCAGGAGGACAAAAACAAAGAGTTGCCATTGCCAGAGCATTAGCTACAAATCCGAAGGTATTACTCTGTGATGAAGCTACTTCGGCACTTGACCCAACAACTACCAGAGCTATACTGGCTTTGTTGAAAGATATAAATCAGCGGCTTGGAATTACAGTCGTAATAATAACACATGAAATGAGTGTTATTGAACAGATATGTTCCCATGTAGCAATTATTGATGAGAGTGGAATAGCAGAACAGGGAAAGGTCTCAGAGGTTTTTGCCCGGCCAAAAACAGCGGCGGCGCAAAAATTGGTGTACCCGGAAGGGAAGAAGAATGAACACTTTATAGGCACGCGTTGTTGCAGAATTGTTTTTGAAGGAAGCTCTTCATTTGATCCGGTTATATCAAGAATGATTCTGGAGTGCAAGGCTCAGGTAAATATTCTGTTTGCCGACATGAAGGATATTGATGGTAAGGCTTTTGGACAATTGGTTCTTCAGCTGCCGCAGGATGATGAGGTCTCAGAGAAAATAGTAAGTTATCTCAGATCCCAGAACTTATCTGTAGAGGAGGTTGATGACTATGTGGGATAGTGCAACTTTTACTATGATTGCAATGGGTTTACTGGAAACCATATATATGACATTCTTGTCCACATTTCTAGCATATGTAATTGGTCTTCCGCTGGGAGTACTGCTGGTTACAAGTGAAAAAGGCGGCATACTGCCTATGCCTAAGCTTAATAAGGTATTAAACGTAATTGTAAATATTGTGCGTTCTATACCATTCCTGATACTATTGATTGCGCTTATACCTTTTACCAGATTTGTGATCGGAACTACAATAGGTTCAACAGCTGTAGTAGTACCTCTTGTAATTGCTGCTGCTCCATTTATTGCAAGGCTTATTGAATCTTCGATAAAAGAAGTGGACAAAGGCGTTATAGAAGCAGCGATTTCAATGGGCTGCAGTCCGTTTCAGATTATTTCTAAGGTTATGATTCCTGAGTCTGTACCATCTCTGCTAATGGGTGTTGCCATAGCGACTACAACTATTCTAGGCTATAGTGCAATGGCCGGTATTGTTGGAGGCGGCGGGCTGGGTGATATAGCCACCCGTTTCGGCTTATACAGATATCAGAATGACATAATGATTGTCACGGTTGTATTGCTGGTACTGGTTGTACAGGTGACACAGGAAATTGGAATGAAAATTGCTAATAAGCAAGATAAAAGAAAATAGATTAAAATAGGAGGGCGTCAAAATGAAGAGAAAAATATTAGCATTAGCAATAACTTTAACTTTTGCAGTATCAGGTGTTTTGGCTGGCTGCGGAGCAAAATCCGACAAACTGGTAATAGGAGCATCACCTTCTCCTCATGCTGAAATTTTAAAAGAAGTTCAGAGTGTTTTGAAGGAAAAAGGAATAGAACTTGAGATCAAGGAATTTTCAGACTATGTACAACCAAACCTTGCATTAGAGGATAAAAGTCTTGATGCAAACTATTTCCAGCACAAGCCTTATCTGGATGATTTCAATACGAAAAAGAAAACAAACCTTGTTTCGGCAGCACTGATACATTATGAACCATTCGGATTATATCCCGGAAAAACAAAATCACTGGATGCACTTGCAGATGGTGCAATAATAGCAGTTCCAAATGATACTACAAACGAAGCAAGAGCTCTATTGTTGCTTGAAGAAGCAGGACTAATAAAAGTTAAGCCTGATGCAGGCTTGAATGCAACAG
>CAYQCA010000150.1:3071-10372 GCA_964415835.1 uncultured Clostridium sp.
GCTTTAAAGAGCGACAAGGTAAAGAAATTTATTGAAGATAAATATCAGGGAGCTGTTGTTCCGTTATTCTAAACTAGCAAATACATTATAGAAGAGGTCATTAAGGTGGCCTCTTTATTTTTTTGTATCAAACTCTCGATTTTACGGTTTTGGCATATTCCGAGGGCGCCATACCGGTTACCGTTTTGAAGTGCCTTGAAAAGCTGTGTATACTGCTGTATCCCAGCAAATCTGATATTTCTGTGTTGTTGTTTTTTTCTTCGCGAATTAGAATCTTTGCCTGCTCGATTTTCAATAGCTTAAAATATTCAATAACACTTTTCCCGGTTTTAGACTTAAACAGGGTTTTTAGCTGGGTCTTTCCAAGATTCGAAAAGCTGCATACCTGCTTTAGAGTAACATTTGAAGATATATTGTCATTCATAAACTTAGTTATTCTTTTTATTAAATCATCTTCACTTCTTTCTTTTGCTAATGATGATTGGCGGGTTTCACTAATACTGGCTGAGGTTTCTTTTCTGACTAAGTTTATAAGAAGCATTTCAAGGCATACCTTTATCAGTTGCTGACTTCCAAAAAGAGAATCAGGTTTTTTGTTTAGAGTATGGACCTTGGGTAAATCAAATGGAGGCAGAAAAGTGTTCATACCTTCTTTTAAAATAATTGCCAGTAAATTTCTTTCGCTGTCCCCCAGGTTAAATATTTTGTTTTCAAAATTCTTCATTGCAGCGGAATTGCACTCAAAAGAGATAACTATCAAATTGGGTGCAATTACTCTATTTGCCCAAACACTGTGAAACTCATTTGGCTTGTGGAAAATAATATCTCCCTGCTTCAATTTATAACCGGCAGTATCTGCCATAACTTCAGCTTCACCTTTATCAACATATAAAAACTCCCAGAAGTCATGCTTTTCTCCTTCAGAGACAAAGTCCTTTGCAAATTCAAAGTAATGCAATGATACTATTTTATATATCTGAAAATCTTCTTGCAGTACTACTTTTATAAATTCCATTCCCAAACCCCCAAAGAAAGAATTATATATAAATCAATAATACAATAAGTCAAGATGATTTAAAAGTAATAAAAAAACAACATCTCTGCTACAATTGCAAACCTTAAACAAAGTAAAAAACATCCTTGAAGTTTTTAAGGAGAGCATAACTAATGTTAAACCCTTGACTTAACTGTTTTGGCATACTCTGAAGGAGCCATACCAGTGACAGTTTTAAAATGCCTTGAGAAGCTGTGGATACTACTATATCCAAGTCTATCTGATATTTCTGTGTTATTGTTTTTTTCTTCGCGAATCAGAACCTTAGCCTGCTCGATTTTTAATAACTTAAAATATTCAATAACACTTTTCCCGGTTTTAGACTTAAACATGGTTTTTAGCTGGGTCTGTCCAAGGTTTGAATAATTACATACCTGCTCCAGAGTGAGATTTGAAGAGATATTATCTTTCATAAACTTAGTTATTCTTTTTATTAAGTCATCTTCACTTCGTTCCTTTGCCAATGAAGAAAGACGGTTTTCACTGATGCCCGAAGTTGCTTTTCTGACAAGACTTATTAATAGCATTTCAAGGCATACCTTTATCATCTGTTGGCCACCAAAAGAGGAATCAGTTTTTTGTGTCAGAGTATTGACCTTGGGAAAATCAAATGGAGCCACAAAAGTGTCCGTTGCTTCTTTTAAAATTATTGCCAATAAATTTTTTTCGCTTTCCCCAATATTAAATATTTTGTTTTCAAAATTCATCATTGAAGCCGAATTGCATTCAAAAGATATAACTATCAAATTGGGTGCAATTATTTTATTCGCCCAAATACTATGAAACTGATTTGGCTTATAGAAAATGATATCTCCTTGCTTAAGCTTATAACCATCCGTATCTGCCATGACTTCAGCTTCACCCTTATCGACGTATAAGAACTCCCAAAAATCGTGTTTTTCTCCTTCAAATACAAAGTCCTTTGCAAATTCAAAGTAGTGCAATGTTATTATTCTATTTATTTGAAACTCTTCATGTAGTAATATTTTCACAAATTCCAAGGCTGAACCAACCTCCTTTGGTAAAAATAAAATATAAGACAATAATACATTAAAAAACCTTTATTTAAAAGTGACAAAAACCGACTTTCATATGAAAAAGCTACAGCTGTAAATTGAATATCCATTAAAGTAAATTGTCCATCTGCTACATTGCCTAAATTGATAAAAAAAACGTCGTCTGTGCTAAATATTAATTCTGTTATAGCGATTAAAATGATATTAGTGAATTGAGCATGTGAGTACAGGATTAAATATATGATAAACTTGAAAAGGTGTAATCTACATGAAAATAGGGATAATTGGGTGCAGTGAAAGAATAACGAATATCATTGATTTAATTCTTAAATTTGAAATGGGAGCTAGAATTACAGCAATTACAGATATTAATACGGACAAATTAAAAAAGACTTTTATCGAAAAAAATATAGATATTAAAAATATCACTTTTTATGCAGACGAAGATGAAATGTTGGATAAAGAGAAGCTGGAAGGGGTATTGATAGGGACCCACTGCTCCTTGCATACCAAAATGGCTGTAAAGATTTTATCCAGAAATATTCCGCTATTTCTTGAGAAACCTGTAGCAACTAATATGGAGGATTTGAAGCTTCTTAAAGATATCTCAGAAAAGGCAAAGAGTGAGGTTGTCGTTTCATTTCCCTTAAGAGTTACGCCAATGATAAAGCTTGCCAAAGAAATCGTTCAGTCAGGCATACTGGGAACTATTGAGCATGTGCAGGCAGTGAATAATGTACCTTTTGGAGGGATATATTTTCATAGCTCATATCGAGATGAGAATAAAATGGGAGGACAATTTTTACAAATGGCAACCCATGATTTTGATTATATAAATTATCTTCTTGAACTAAAACCAACCATGATTTGTGCAATGAAGTCAAAACAGATATTTAAGGGGAATAAGCAGGAAGGACTTTTGTGTAAGGCGTGTAGTGAAAATGAAATATGTCCTGAGGGTCCTTTCGTTATGAAACATTTCAAATATGATGACGCAAATGGGGATATGTGCTGCTTTGCGAAAGATACTGGGAATGAGGATTCCGGGAGTGGGCTGATTCAATATGAAACTGGAATGCATGTTTCATATTCACAGAACTTTTTTGCAAGAAAGGCTGCAGCTTCGAGAGGGGCGAGATTATTAGGGTATAATGGCACACTGGATTTTGACTGGTTTAAAGATGAATTAAAAGTTTTTATGCATAATACACCAAGGGTTGAAACCTATAATATAGATTCTGCGAAAATGCCTAACGGTGGAGGAGATGTTGCTCTTGCCTATAATTTTATTAAAGTGATGCAAGGCAAAGAAAGATCAGTAGCACCTATTGAAGCAGGTTTGTTAAGCGTACAGATGTGCTTGAAAGCAAAACAGTCATCACAAACCAATACATTTCAAGCAATTTCTTGGTAGGAAGTAGACTATTTGCGTGAAAAGTATGTTTTTATAAAATAAAAGCTTTATGAAAGGAGTTGATTTCAAAAAAATTAGTACCTTGTTTTTATTTTAACATCTAGCTCTAAAAACAAATTTTGATGAGGAGGAATTAAAATGAAGAGAAAAGGATTAAAAGTAGTAACAGTTTTATTAGCAGTAGTTATGTTAATGTCTGGATTTCTTATAGGCTGTGGTGATAAGGGGGAAACCAAAACAGCAGAGTCTACACAATCAACTCAACCAGCAACGGAGTCAACAGCAGAACCAACTCTAAGCGCTCCGCAAATCAAGGGAGACTTTGAAATTGCGTTGTTTACAAATGGTGATGGTTCACCCTATGATGTTTTGTATAAGGAAATGATTGCAGAGTTTAAAAAAATGTATCCTGAAGTAAATGTTATTCCGACACTTGGGCCTAAAATTTATGACATTACAAAGACCCGATTTGCAGCTGGAAACCCTGTTGACATTACTGTAAATGGTGCTGCTGTTTCTAGTTCAGATATTAATGCTGGATATGTGCTTGACCTTACAGACTGGCTCCAAACTGCAGAGGCTATAGGGTATGACGGATTGCTTAAGGATAATTTTTCTGCATCAGGCTTAATAGTTGACGGGAAACAATATACACTTCCTACTTCTGGTTACAGATGGGGTGTATATTACAATAAAAAAATGGCTGCAGACAACGGATGGAATCCTCCGGCAAACTGGCAGGAATTCCTGGAACTTGCCCCTAAGATAAAAGAAAAGGGGATCTATCCAATTACACAGCAAGGTATTTATCCAGATTATGTTTTTAATTCTTTGATGGAAACCGGTTTAGCTTCAATGGCCGGATCTCAATTGCTGGTTGACCTCGCAAACTTGAAACCTGAAGCATTTAAGGATACTAATTATCTTGAAATGTTCAAGAGACTTAAGTTTATGCAGGACCAGGATTGGATGCCAAAAACTGCAATTGGCATTACCCATACAGAAGCTCAGATTAACTTCTTACAGGGTAAGTCATTTATGATTCCAAGTGGGGACTGGCTTGAAATGGAAATGCAAAAAGATACTCCAGAAGGTTTTGAATTTGGATTTATACCAAGTTTCTTCCATGATTCCGGTAAAGTTGCTTCATTTATACCATCTTTTGAACAAATTTACATAGCAAAAGATGGCAAAAACCCTGAAGCGGCAAAGGAATTCTTAAGATTATTCTACTCTAAACAATTTGTACGCAGGTTTGCTGAGCTTGTATCTAGTACTAGATTAATGAAAAATGAAAACTATGAAGGAATAAAGCTGCCACCAAGCTTATTAGATGGAGTTAAAGCGGTTTCAGAAGGAAAGGCGCAGTTAGTAGTAGCTAATGGACCAGGTTTTGATAATTATGCAAAACTTAATGCAGAAAGAAATGCTGCAATTCAGGGTATGCTCGGTGGAAAGATGACACCTGAACAAGCGGTAGAAAAGATCGGAAAAGTAGCAGCCGAAGTTGCTGCAGACACTTCCATTGTAAAGGTTGAAGTTAAAAAATAGAGAACAATGCGATAGGCATTTGTATGTAAAGTTAATCATTGGAGAGATCACGGAACTTGATGTGATCTCTTCTGGATTAGCATCATAAGTAAGGGATTTTAAAATTAAGTATGAGGGAGCTAAATGCATGTATTCATTAAAGAGCAAATCTCGTAATATTTTTATTTCAGTATTTATAATTCCACCGTTGCTGTTATTTGCTATTTTTATTTTAATTCCGATGATTCAAGGGTTATATTTAGGCCTTTTCGAGTTTAAAGGGTTTAGTTCATCAACCTTTGTCGGATTTAAAAACTTTGCAAAATTAATAAAAGATCCAATTATGTATAAGAGTATTTACAACGATTTGTTTATTGCATTAATATCAACGGCAATTACTATACCTATAGCACTATTTTTATCAACTACTTTATCATTATCTAAGATAAAAGGAAGCGGATTTTTTAAAACTGTAATGTTTTTTCCATCAGTAATGTCTCTAGTAATCGTAGTTACAATATGGATTATGATGTTAAGTCCAAGCTTTGGTGTAATAAATACTCTTTTGATGAAACTGGGTTTAATAAGTCAAGAGGTAGCATGGATTGGACAAGAGGACACTGTTTTATGGTCAATTGTATTCATTAAGGTGTGGGCAGCTATTGGATTTTATGTGGTCATACTTTCAGCCGCTATTGGAGGTATACCGGAAGAACTTTTCGATGCTTCGAAGATCGATGGGGCATCGATGATAAGAAATATTGTGAATGTTGTATTGCCTCTAATAAGAGGTCAGATAAATTTTTGTATCATAATAATGATGATAGGGTCTATAAATGGTTCGTTTACAATGATAATGCTTTTGACAGAAGGCGGGCCAAACCATGCAAGTACTGTTATGGGTTTTTACCTGTGGGAAAACGCATATAGGTATTCGCAACAAGGGTATGCTGCTGCCATTGGTGTAATAATATTGGCTGTAACCATGATTTTATACTTAATAAGCAAAAAGCTATTAAATCAGGAAACATATCAATATTGACAGGAGAATAAACATGAAAACAACATTACTAAAGTATTTTATATATATAATACTTATCATAGGATCTTTAGGTATAATATATCCTATATTCTGGGTACTGATAACATCTTTAAAGAGCAATCAGGATTTCTTTCAAAACATCTGGGGATTACCGCAAGAGTATATGTTTGAAAACTATTTACGTGCATGGACTGTAGGAAAAATAGATAAAAGGGTGCTAAGTTCTGTTATTGTGACCGGTGGTTCTCTTATTTTTACAAGTTATTTTGCATCAACTACTGCTTATGTGCTGGCAAGGTTCAAGTTTAAAGGGAGTGAACTTATAAGAACTGTATTTATGAGTACGCTGATGATACCAGGTCTTCTTGCAATAGTACCTCAGTACATGCTCTTTTTTAAGTTTAATCTTTTGGATAAGCATATTGGGCTAGTACTTCTATATTCAATGTGTGGATTGGCATTTTCACAGTTTTTACTTTATGGATTTTTTAAGACGATACCTTTTGAACTTGAAGAGTCGGCTTATATTGATGGGGCAACGTACTTTCAAACCTTCTTTAAAATCATATTTCCGTTGATTAAACCTGCATTGATAACTCTTATAATCATAAAATTCATAGATTACTGGAATGAATACTTTTATGCAATGCTTTTTCTAACTTCTGACAGTAAGTTTACACTTCCAGTAGGGCTTGCAAATCTTCTTAGCGAAGCTAAATACAGGACTGAATGGGGACCCTTGATGGCTGCAAATATAATACTTTTAGCACCAACATTAGTGTTCTATATAATCTTCCAAGGGAAAATCATAAGAGGTCTTACGTCTGGATCGGTAAAAGGTTAGAAATTAATTATAAATATAAAGGTAGGTTATTATGAATTTTATTAGTGTGCGTTTACGAGATCAGCATAAGGATAGGAAGGTTTTAGATGAGCTTGTTTCTGCGCTTTTGAGACAGAAGCAAGCATGTGATGATGTTTGGTTTTCGTCTGAGTATGGTTTTCCAAAAATAGAAACTCATAGACAATATGCAGAAATGATGGCTGACGCTGCTCAAATAATGAGAAAACATGGTATTCATGCAAGTCTGCAAATTAGTAATACCATAGGACATGATAGTAGTGTCCGTGCTCTGGATTTTTCCGGAATTACTTGGCAGAATATGATAGGCCATGATGGGACTGTTGCAGAACATACGAACTGTCCAAGAGACCCCGAGTTTCATAAATATTTATATGAATATA
>CAYQCA010000151.1:0-10313 GCA_964415835.1 uncultured Clostridium sp.
AGTAGATGAAATTGCCCATGAAGCAGGTATTAATAAAAGAATGATTTATGAATACTATGGAAGCAAAGAAGAACTATACAAGGCTGTATTGGTAAATGTTTACGGTAGGCTGGGTAATCAGGAAATAGGTGTATTATCAGACAAAACAGATGCTGTTAACGCAATAAGGAAACTTATTAAGCTTTATTTTAAATTTTTAAAAGAGAACCCTTCTTATGTGAACCTGCTTCAATGGGAAAACCTCAACAAGGGAAGGTATATTCAGGATGCGGACTTTACTGGAATTAAAGATCCCACGCTGGAACTAATGAGAAAGGTTATTAAAAGAGGCAAGGATGAAGGAGTTTTTAAACCTGATATTGATACTGAGCAGGTTATAATTTCTTTATTGACCTACTGTTTCGCTTATTTTTCAAATAGATTTACATTGTCAAAGCTAATGGGTAAAAAGTTGGATGAAGAAGAAAATATCAATAGACGTATTGACCACGTGACAGACATGTTTTTAACTTATTTATGTCTTTAAAGACAGGAGTAACAGAAGTAATAGGAGTAGCAGGAGTAGCAGGAGTAGCAGAAGTAAAGAATAAAGCAGAATTTATGAGTATAGAATAAAAGCGGTATTCGAAATAAGTCAGCTCGGCTTAAAGCCGAGGTTTCCTTATTCTGCAACTCCTGTGTTCTAAGTTCTGCGTTCTTAAAAAAGCTATATTTTTTTGCATAAAAGTAACTAAACGGTTATTTATGAAATTAACATAAATTCAATTTAAAGTATAAGAAAAGGAGATATTTTATGTGGAATGAAGAATACCTGGACAATTTATTGTCGACTCCCTCCCAGAAGTTGATTGAAGACATGGCTAAAATTGAGGGAGACATTATTATTCTTGGAGCTGGGGGCAAGATGGGGCCGTCATTGGCACTCCTTGCAAAGAATGCAATAAAAGCATCAAACAGCAATAAGAAGGTAATTGCAGTATCACGTTTTACAGATCCCATTGTTACAAAGCTGATGAAAGACAATGAAATTGAAACAATAAGCGTTGATTTGATGGAGCCCGGCGCTTTTGACAAGCTGCCTGAAATACCAAATGTCATATATATGGCAGGCCGCAAGTTCGGAACAGACGGACAGGAGGCATTAACGTGGGCTATGAATGCTTGGCTGCCTACACTGGTAGCAGAGAAATATAAAAAATCTAAAATCGTAGCATTTTCATCAGGTAACATATATCCTATGATGCCGGTGTACTCAGGCGGCGCTTCTGAAAAAAACAAACCTGCACCAATAGGTGATTATGCCACATCATGCCTGGCACGTGAGCGTATGTTTGAATATGGTTCACAGAAATATGGAACTGAGGTTTTCCTTTACAGATTGAATTACGCAGTTGATTTAAGATACGGAGTTCTTCATGATCTTGCAGCAAATATACTTGCAGAAAATCCTATCAGTCTTACTACTACCAGTTTTAACTGCATATGGCAGGGAGATGCAAATGAAATAGCACTACGTGCGTTGTTGTATACAGAAAGTCCTGCTGTTAAAATGAATGTAACAGGACCTGAAACAGTATCTGTAAGACATACAGCTTTGGAACTCGGTAAGTTATTGGGTAAAGAGCCTATATTTGAAGGTGAAGAATCTGACGTTGCGTTTCTGAACAATGCTGCCTTGGCTATGGAGACCTTTGGATATCCTACAGTATCATTAAAGACATTAATCCGCTGGCAGGCAGAATGGATATTGGACGGAGGAAGATCTCTGGGGAAACCAACTCACTTTGAAGAAAGGAAGGGCAATTTCTAATGAATAGACATGAAATAGCTTTATCAAAACTTGCTGAAGGTATATTTATACCAGCCAATCCATTAGCATTAACAGCTGAAAGAAAGCTCAATGAAAAAAGACAGAGAATGCTTACCAGATACTATCTTGATGCAGGTGTAGGAGGACTGGCAATTGCAGTACACACTACCCAGTTTGAAATAAGAAAGCCTGAAATCAGCCTGTTTGAGCCTGTTTTAAGGCTTGCTGTTGATGAAATTGAAAAGTATGAGAATAGAACAGGAAAAACAATTGTAAGAGTTGCAGGAGTATGCGGACCAATTGAACAGGCTGTGAATGAGGCACAAATTGCCAGCAGGCTTGGATATGATGCTGTATTATTAAGTCCGGGAGGACTAAATCACCTTACTGAAGAGGAAATGCTGGAAAGAGCAAAAGCTGTTGCTGGTATAATTCCTGTTATAGGTTTTTATCTTCAGAATTCTGTTGGGGGAAGAGCTTTTACTTTTGATTTCTGGCAAAAGTTCTGTGAAATTGATAATGTTGTTGCTATAAAAAGTGCGCCATTCAACAGGTATCAAACACTTGATGTAGTAAGAGCGGCAGCAATGTCATCAAGGGCTGACAAAATAGCACTTTATACAGGTAACGATGATAATATTGTACTTGATCTTTTAACTAAGTATAAGTTCACAGAAAATGGCAAAACCTATGAAAAGCGTTTTGTTGGTGGTTTGCTCGGTCATTGGTCCGTCTGGACACATACTGCCGTTAAAATGTTTGAGATGTTAAAAGAAGCAGCATTAAAGGACACAATTCCTACTGAGCTTTTAACACTTGCTATTGAAGTAACAGATGCAAATGCTGCTTTCTTTGATACTGCAAATGGCTTTAAAGGCTGTATTGCAGGTTTGCACGAAGTATTAAGAAGACAGGGACTAATGGAAGGGATTTGGTGTTTGAATGAGGAAGAAACCCTTTCACCTGGGCAGTTAGAAGAAATTGACCGTATTTACCGTATGTATCCTCATCTAAATGATGATAAGTTTGTAGCAGAATATATTGAACAACATCAGTGGTGAGGTGCAAGCTCCCACTGACGTTGTTCAAACACCACGCGAGAGCGGGGTGCTAAAGACATAGTCTGCGGAGCCGAAGCCGAATTCACTTCGGCGTAGGCGATATGTTTAATTGAAAAATGGAGTGATAATTTAATATAACGAGGCAGATAGATGGGCCCCCCCACTTCTATAAGTGGCGAGTACCGCTTGGGTTTTCAGGCAAATGCCTGGCTTGCCAGGCTATGAGCATTATCTCCTGCCTCGTTGAAACACGCAGAGGTAATAAAATTTTTCTACAGCCGAAAAATTTTATCTGAACATATGTGTTATAATGGTTTAACAACGTTCAAAGGCACATAACGAGGAGAATAGATTTATGAATATTTTCGACATTATAGGACCCGTAATGATTGGACCATCAAGCTCTCATACTGCCGGAGCTGCAAGAATTGGCAGGATTACAAGAAAATTATTGGGCGAAAATCCCAAACATGCTTTGATAAAACTGCATGGATCCTTTGCCAAAACATATAAAGGGCATGGAACTGATAAGGCTATTATTGGTGGCTTGCTTGGCTTTGAAGTTGATGATTCCAGGATTAGGTATAGCCCTGATTTTGCTAAAGAAAACGGATTGGAGTTTTCTATAGTACCGGTTGATTTAGGCTTGGTTCACCCAAATACGGTAATGATTGAACTTGTTGGAGAGACTGGGAAGAAGGTCAAGGTGCTTGGAGCCTCAATAGGTGGCGGAAATATTCTGATAAAGCAGGTTAATGGCTTTGATCTGGAGTTCACCGGTCAATATAATACTCTGGTAGTAGCGCATAATGATGCTCCCGGAGCGGTGGCTACCGTGAGCACTACTCTTGCTGTCAATCAAATTAATATTGCATCTATGAAATTGTATAGGGCTCATAAAGGTGGAAAGGCCATTATGATAATAGAGACCGATCAAAATATTGACGATAAAATTGTCAATTCAATTAGGAATATGTCCATGGTTATTGAAGTAACTGCTATTGAAGCAATGTAGAAGGAGCTTAAGCATGAAAGAAGTGGAATGCATATATAATTTAACTGCGTACCTCCACGATACTTTCATTACTATTTATGCCAAAAGTTGGCGTGGAGGTTGGTATGATTGATTTTAATTCAATGGAAGAATTGATAAAAACAGCAGTAGAAAAAGGTAAAAACATATCTGATATTGTGATAGAAGAACAGTCTGTTGAAATCGGAAAGTCTGCAGAAGCTCTGCAGCAGGCTATGTTTGAAAATCTTAAGGCTATGAAAGAGGCAATAGACGGAGGACTTAAGCCAGACGTGAAATCGGTAAGCGGTTTAAGCGGTGGGGATGCTTTTAGGCTGATGGAAGCTGTCCAAAGCGGCAAAGCCATAGGTGGCAATATCTTGAGTAAAGCGTTGGTAAAAGCTATGGCTACCTCAGAGTTTAATGCCTGCATGGGAAGAATTGTTGCAGCTCCAACTGCAGGATCATGCGGAATCATACCTTCGGCTCTTATCACATTTATGGAGGAATATAATATTCCGGAATCAAAAATTGTTGCCGGGTTATTTACTGCAGCAGGAATTGGAATGGTAGTCGCCAACAGAGCTTCAATTTCCGGTGCAGAGGGTGGCTGCCAGGCGGAGTGCGGAAGTGCTTCTGCAATGGCGGCCGGTGCCCTTGTAGAAATTATGGGCGGGACTCCCGAAATGGTAGGACACGCCTGTGCTATTGCAATTAAGAATAACCTTGGACTTGTATGTGATCCTGTTGCAGGTTTAGTTGAAGTTCCATGTATCAAAAGGAATGCAGGCGGTGTGGCTAATGCGCTGGTGGCAGCGGAGCTGGCACTTGCCGGAATAAAAAGTGTTATACCGGTGGATGAAGTAATAGATGTTATGAAATCAGTAGGTAATCTGATGACAGTTTCTCTTAAGGAGACAGCAGAAGGAGGGCTGGCTGCTTCGCCAACCGCTAGAAGGCTGACAGAAGAGATATTTGGAGGTACCAGAACATGAATATAGATGACTTAAAACAAAAGGTTTGTAATGCAATTGACCAAAACCGCGATGCAATTATAAGTATTGGAGATGCAATTTTAAACCAGCCCGAAATGGGCTTTAAAGAAATAAAAACAGCTCAGACAATATCGGATGCCTTTAAAGCTCTTGGTTTGACATATGAAGAAAAACTAGCTGTTACAGGACTTAAGAGCACTCTAAAAGGAAAAGAGAGTAAGATAAAGGTTGCAGTAATAGGTGAAATGGATGCTGTGATTTGTCCTTCACATCCAAAAGCAGATCCGGCTACGGGAGCTTCACACTCCTGCGGTCACAATGCGCAGGTGGCTACTATGCTCGGGGTAGCATATGGTTTGGTAAAAAGTGGAGTTATGGAGGAACTGGATGGTGATGTAGCTTTTATGGCTGTTCCTGCTGAAGAGTTTGTAGAACTGGAATATAGAGAACACTTAAAGGAAGCCGGAAAGATAAGTTTCTTTGGCGGAAAGCAGGAACTCATCAGGCTGGGTGAATTTGATGATATCGACATGGCTATGATGGTTCATTCCCATGGCAGTACGCAGGAGAGAAAAGCCTATATTAATGGCGGTGGCACAGGCTTTGTTGGAAAGACTGTCAGATTTATAGGAAAGGAATCACATGCAGGCGGGGCACCTCATGAAGGGGTAAATGCACTGAACGCAGCAATGCTTGCAATAATGGGCATACACGTTCAGAGAGAAGTATTCAAGGATGAGGATGGAATCCGGGTACATCCGATTATAACCAGAGGCGGTGACCTTGTTAATGTAGTCCCCGCGGATACACGTATGGAAACCTACGTCAGAGGTAAAAGTGTTGAGGCTATATTATCTGCTAATGAGAAGGTAAACAGAGCCATAGAAGCAGGTGCCTATTGTGTTGGAGCAAAGGTTGAGATAAATGAAATTCCAGGATACCTTCCGCTTAAACAGAATAAAGAACTGGGAGATATTTTTGCAAATAATATAGGACAATTTATTGGTGATGAGAATGTAGTAAGAGGCATTGATATGATTGGCTCAACCGATATTGGTGACTTAAGTGCAATAATGCCTGTTATTCAGCCTACAATGGGTGGATTCAAGGGGCAGGCCCATAGCAGGGAATTCGAAATCGTTGATAAAGAGGCAGCGTATATTTTACCTGCCAAGGCTATGGCTATGTCCGTAATCGATTTGCTCTATAATGGTGCAGCAGCAGGTAATAAAATCAAGGAAAACTTCATACCTATATACTCAAAAGAACAATATTTAAATGTATGGGAAAACTTTTTAAAAAAGTAACGAGAGGGAATTAGCGTGAAAGAAGTGGAGTACATTTATAGTTCAACCGCGTGCCTCCACGATACTTTTATTATTATTTGTGCCAAAAAGTTGGCGTGGAGGTTGTTATGGTAAAATTTGGAACAGGTGGATGGAGAGCATTGATTGGTGAGGATTTTACTAAAGACAATGTAAGAATACTCACGCAGGCTGTGGCAGATATGATAATATCTGAAAATGTAGAGGACAGGGAGTTTGTAATAGGCTTTGACAGAAGATTTTTATCTGACAAGGCTGCAAAGTGGATGAGTGAAGTATTAGCAGGGAATGGTATTAAAGTTGTGTTTGTGGAAAAGATCGCACCAACTCCTTTAATTATGTTTACAGTCCAAATGCAGAAATCAAAGTATGGGGCAGCTGTAACAGCAAGTCATAATCCTGCTGATTACAACGGTATAAAGATATTTACCGAAGGAGGCAGAGACGCAACAGAGGTGGTAACTCAAAAAATAGAGAGCTTTATAAAAAATATAGATGCGTCTGGCATTAAGTCAATAGATTTCAACAAGGGTGTGCAGCAGGGAATTATAACCTTAGCAGATCCTTTTAATGTATATATAGACACAATAATAAGTATGATAAACATAGAAGCAATCAGAAATAAACATCTCAAAATATTGCTTGACCCCATGTTTGGCGTTTCAAAAACATCGCTTCAGACAGTCTTGATTACCGCAAGATGTGACCTGGACATTATAAACGACAGACATGATACCCTATTCGGCGGAAGACTGCCTTCACCCAGTTCTGAGACTTTGCAGCGACTAAGAAGTATGGTAGTTGAAAAGGGGTACGACCTTGGAATAGGTACAGATGGTGATGCCGATAGACTTGGAATTATTGATGCAAATGGAGCCTTTATTCATCCAAACAACATACTTGTATTACTTTATTACTACTTGTTAAAGTATAAAGGCTGGAAGGGCTGCGCTGTAAGGAATATTGCAACAACGCACCTGCTGGATAAAATAGCAGAGAAATTCGGTGAAAAGTGCTATGAAGTTCCAGTAGGCTTCAAACATATCAGTTCAAAAATGGAAGAACAAAACGCTGTAATAGGTGGAGAAAGCAGCGGCGGTTTAACAATCAGAGGCCACATAAAAGGTAAGGATGGTATCTTTGCAGCCAGTCTTCTGGTTGAAATGATTAGCGTTACAGGGAAGTCATTAACGGAGATTCTAAATGAAATTTATATTGAATTCGGCTACTTCTATATGGTTGAAAGTGATTATAAATTTGATCAGGAAACAAAAGACCGATTAATGAAGCTCCTATTTGAAGATAAGAAACTACCTGAATACAGTTATGAAATTGAAAAAGTCAGCTACCTGGATGGACTTAAAATTTATTTTAAAAACGGTGGATGGATTATAGCAAGATTTTCAGGTACAGAACCTCTTATCAGAATATTTGCCGAAATGGAATCGGAAAGCATGGCAAAAGAGGTTAGTGATACAATGAAAAAATTCTTATCCCTGTAGAGTTGGAGGTTGCCGTTATCCATATGGTACCGACGGCTTTAATTTTTGGGCATATGTTTCCGGATATATGCACTGCAATGAAGAAAAAATATTGACGGACAATCTATGGCTGACTGGCAGACCGGCAATTTAAATATAAGCTATCAGGAAGTTAATAAAGCTGGAAGAAAGTTTTATGTTAATAAACAACAAAGAAGTGGTGTCTTTGATGATGTAATGATGCTGGAAAAAGTTTGGATTACGGAGGAAGAACTAAATTGTCATGATATTTCAATAGAAATTATTGACTGATAAGGGGGAGAGATATATGAATTATGATGTTATTGTTGTTGGCGGTGGAATATCAGGTGTAATGGCAGCTATATCTGCAGCAAAGAATGGTGCTAAAACTTTGGTAATAGAGAAACATGGCTTTTTGGGTGGAATGCTGACAGCGGGTGGAGTTGGGCCTATGATGAGCTTCCATGTAGGTGACCGCCAGGTTATTAAGGGAACTACCGGAGAGTTAATTGACAGAATGGTTAAGAATAAAAAATCTCCCGGACACGTATTTGACACAATCGGTTATACCTATACCGTTACACCGTTTGATGCAGAAGCAATGAAGCATGAGCTGGAAATTATGCTGCTTGAAAATGGAGGAGAGGTTCTCTATCACACTGTACTTTCAAAAGTTCAAGTACAAGATGGAGAGATCAAAAGCCTGACTATCAGTAATAAAGCCGGTTTAAGTGAAATTAGCTCGAAGATATATATTGATGCAACCGGAGATGGTGATCTTTCCGCCTGGTCAGGAGTGGAATTTACAAAAGGGCGTCCCACAGACGGTGCAACCCAGCCAATGACCATGAACATGAAAATGTCAAATGTAGACATCGAGGCAATCAAAGCTTATGTTAAGGAAAATCCTGATGAGTTTCCGTATCTTCAGGGTAAAACCTGGATGGTGGATAAAGCACCTACACTTTCAATAAGCGGATTTGCAAAAACAGTGGAAAAAGGTCTGAAAGACGATGCCTTGAAGTTTGATAATGAAGGATTGTTGTTCTTTGAAACAAATAACCCGGGTGAGGTTATTATTAATACAACAAGAGTGCGGGGCTTGGATTCAACCAACCCATGGGATCTTACCAAAGCTGAAATAGAGGGCAGAAGACAGGTAAGAAACCTTGAGAAATTTTTTAAGGAAAGAGTCAGAGGCTTTGAAAATGCAATATTGCTAAGCTCTGGTCCGCAAATCGGGGTGAGAGGCTCAAGGCAGATAAAGGGCGTATATACGTTAACGCAGGAGGATCTGGTTTCTGCGAAAAAGTTTGACGATGTAATTGCTCATGCAGGTTATCCTATTGATGTGCATAGCCCGGATGGAAAAGGAGAGGTTGTAAAAGAAGAGGATAACATAACCTGGGGAAGTATGTACAGCGTACCTTACAGATGTCTTGTAAACAACCTGATTACAAACTTGATAACCGTAGGACGATGTATCTCAGCGACCTTTGAGGCCCAGGGAGCCATCAGAACTACACCTATTGCCGGTGCTATCGGCCAGGCTGGAGGAGTTGCAGCAAGCCTAGCGGTAAAATACGGACATAGAGCCAGTGAAATAGATATAGATGAATTGCATGAAATTTTGAAAAATGAAGGAGCATATCTGGAGATTTAGATTTTAATATAAAACCAAGCCCCCCTGCAGTCAAACATGCAGGGGGGCTTGGTTTTATCGGCAGGAGAGCTTTTATGCTATTCTTTTTTATTAGCTCTTAGTTTATTTTAATCTGTATTATTGACTTTATCCGATTTAATATTTCTATATTCAAAAATAGTAAGTATGATCATTACAATATCAATTAGTGTTAAAACTAAGAGCATAATGGAATAAGTTTGAATGAAACGTTGCATTTGGATAACAATAAAAACCATAAACATTAAACAAGATATTGGATATGCCCATAGCTTTTTCTTCCATAAAAGAATTAAAATCAAAATTTTAACTGCTCCATGCGACAACAAATAAAACGAGGTAAAATGTTGCATACTGATTGAAAAGACATGGCTAAAAGAAACTAGATAATTCATTACCAAATCAGTTGGATCTTCAAGAAGCTCATTCTTTGATATCAATGATATGAGTTTGCTCATTCTTTCCGGGGGTATAAAAACTAACAAAATTCCGGATAATACCTCCCCAATATCAAATAATCCCTTTAAAAGTAAACCAATATGGAAACTAGCATGTAGATTTCGTTTGCTGAAAATAGTATTCAAAAAAATTACCTCCACATATAAAATGTCTAAATGTATATAATCCTGTTTACTATATTTTGTTCTTTATTTAATAAATTAATTATAATGGAGATTATATAGTAGAAAGCGAATTTTAATGTTTTTTACCGCATTTTATGTTCACAAATTGCGGAAAGCGTTGTAATGAGTAAGTTTCAAGGCAATTTTAGCGCTACTTTTAAAGACTGTTTTTATTATTTTCTACATGTTTATAATTTTCTACATGTGTTAAAATGTTGATATATCAAGGGTTTTGGCGTCTCGGTAAAAATGTTTTAGAATAATAAAAAGCTTAAGAAATTACAATGTTTACGAAAAATAAAAC
>CAYQCA010000152.1:0-8169 GCA_964415835.1 uncultured Clostridium sp.
TCCAAACAACTCAGAAAATAAAATTTGGGAGAAAAAATATGGATTAAAGGTATTTTCTCCGATTGCAAAGGGATACAGTTTCAGTCACTATGATGATTTTGGTACCGGGCGTACATATGGATATGCCAGAAAGCATCTTGGAAATGACCTTATGGGTTCAATCGGAACACCTATTATGGCAGTAGAATCGGGATATGTTGAGGTAATGGGCTGGAATATGTATGGTGGCTGGAGGATAGGAATCAGGAGTTTTGATCAGAAACGGTATTATTACTATGCCCATTTGCGCAAAGACAGACCTTTCCATTCAGATTTATATGAGGGGAAAATTGTTAAAGCAGGTGATGTTATTGGTTATCTTGGCATGACAGGATACAGTACTCGTGAAAACGTCAATAATATTACTACACCACATCTTCACTTTGGAATGCAGCTTATTTTCGACGAATCTCAAAAAGAAGGCATAAATGAAATATGGATCGATGTATACAATATCGTTGATCTGCTGCAAAAAAACAGATCCGCTGTTACAAAAGATGAAGAAACAAAGGACTTTTACCGGACTTATGATATTCTTGAGCCAACATTGCATTACGAATTTTAACCTATGGAGTATTAGACATGATTATTGTAATAAAAAAGAAAACAATAATGTTTATTAGTTTGGCAATTACTATTTTATTTATTTTCAGTATATCATTCGGAGTACTATTAAGCGTTACTACCTCCGATGCGGCTTCTCCACAGGATAATGGTAAAAAAGGTGTTGCTGTTCCAATTATTATGTATCACAGTCTTATGAAAACCTCCCGCGAAATGGGCAAATATGTGATTACACCAACTGAATTTGAAAATGACTTAAAATATCTGAAGGATCATGGATATGAGTCTATTACAATGACAGAGCTGATAAACTATGTGCACAATGGCGGTACACTTCCTGAGAAACCTGTAATTATTACATTTGATGATGGCAACCTAAATAATTATCTTTATGGCTATTCTATTCTTCAAAAGTACCAGATGAAAGCTATCGTTTCAATTATAGGCTCTTATTCCGAAGCTTTTTCAACAAACTCTTACCCCACTAATGACCCAAGATATGCCCATGCTTCCTGGGATCAAATAAAAGAGATGCATGATTCTGGTTACTTTGAAATTCAAAACCACTCCTATAATCTTCACTTTATAAATAAAAGAAATGGAGCAAAGCGCAAAAAAGGAGAGCCTCTTGAAACATACAAAAAAATCCTCACCGCAGATGTTATGAAACTTCAACAAAAATTAACAGAAAGTACAGGAGTCACTCCAAACACTTTTGTGTACCCTTTTGGTTCAATCAGCAAAGAGTCTGTGGATATTTTAAAGGAAATGGGCTTTAAAGCCACACTTTCCTGTAATGAAGGTGTTAATTATATTGATAAAAATAAAGAAGACATTCTATTTGGTCTAAAGCGAAAAAATCGTCCTCATGGCATATCCTCCAGCAGTTTCTTTAAAAACTTCTGCCCATAAAAATTAATATCTCGAAAATTTCTATTAACCAATTTGACTCTCCATTTATATACTGTAGTAGGGGACACAGGTGTAAATCCCTGTGCCTTTTATTATGGTAAGGGGTGTTAAAACTGAAGTACATAGTAGAAATCAACCGCATAGGTATGAATTATCAATCACCTAACGGTGAAATTGCTGCATTAAAGGATATCAATCTGAACATATCCCCGGGAGAATTTATATGCATTGTTGGTCCAAGCGGCTGCGGTAAATCAACTCTCCTGTCCATCATCGCCGGATTGCTCAAGCCTTCTTATGGAAGCATTACTATAAACAGCAATTGTATTAACGGAACCTGCAGCGAAGTTGGATATATGCTGCAAAAGGATTACCTTTTTGAATGGCGTACAATTTTGCAAAATGTCATGCTGGGTTTGGAAATAAAAAAGCTGATAAATAAAGAAAGCCTAGAATATGTTAACGAACTACTTAAAACTTATGGCCTGTATGAGTTTAGAAACAAATATCCGTCACAGCTTTCAGGTGGGATGAGGCAGCGTGCTGCATTAATCCGGACACTGGCGTTAAAGCCTGATTTATTGCTTTTAGACGAAGCATTTTCAGCGCTTGACTATCAGACAAGGCTTGCTGTTACAGATGATATTTACCTAATTATCAAACAGGAAAAAAAGACGGCAATTATGGTTACCCATGATATTGCAGAGAGTATTAGCATGGCTGACAGAGTTGTTGTTCTGACTAAAAGACCCGCGACTATCAAGAACATTCATACCATAAGCCTAACGTGTGATATAAAATCTCCTTTCAAATGCAGAGAAGCTCCTGAGTTCAGATACTACTTCAATACAATATGGAAGGAGCTGGATGTACATGTCTAAAACAATGGAACCCAATATTTCAAAAGAAAGACTTGCCTACTTAAGATCTGTTAAGATCAGGAGAATATCAATACTGGCAACACAGATTCTTATACTGATATCTTTTTTTGCACTTTGGGAGATTCTTGCAAGGCTCAAGATAATTGATTCATTTATTATGAGTCAGCCCTCAAGAATAGTAAATACTGTAATCAACTTATATAATGAGGGTCAACTATTTCATCATATTGGAATAACCTGTTGGGAAACATTTGTAGGTTTTATCTCAGGTACTGTTTTAGGAACAATTATTGCAATTATATTGTGGTGGTCAGAATTTCTCTCAGAAGTGCTGGAACCCTATTTGGTTGTTCTTAATAGCTTGCCTAAAATTGCACTTGGCCCTATTTTTATTGTTTGGTTTGGGGCCGGACCAACATCAATTATCGCTATTACATTGGCAGTATCAATAATAGTTACAATTCTGGAAGTACTAAATGGTTTTGTAGCCACTGATGAGGAAGAAATAAAGCTGGTGAAAAGTTTCGGGGCCCGTAGATTGCAAATATTCACAAAGGTGGTTTTTCCGGCAAATCTGCCTATAATTATCAATTCGCTAAAAATTAATGTGGGATTATCCTGGGTAGGTGTTATTGTTGGAGAATTCCTTGTATCAAAATCCGGCCTGGGATATTTAATCGTTTATGGTGGTCAGGTTTTCCAACTGGATCTTGTTATGGCAAGTGTCATTATACTGTCTATTGCAGCAGGTCTGATGTATAAGGCCGTTGTTGTACTGCAAGGCTTGTTGCACATAAAGCATTGAACAGGCTCTCCCATGAGGTTGTTCATTTAAATAGACCAAAATTAACTTTCCAAAGGAGGTTTTACTGTGAAAAAATTATGTCTGGTTTTAGCAGTATTGATGTGCTTTACCTTTGTATTTACCTCATGCGGAGAAAAGAGTGAGTTAACAAAAGTGCGGCTTAGTGAAGTAACTCATTCAGTTTTCTATGCACCTCAATATGTAGCTATTAACAAAGGATTTTTTAAAGATGCAGGACTTGATGTTGAACTACAAAATGGCCAGGGTGCTGACAAGGTAATGACAGCTGTATTGTCAGGGCAATGTGACATCGGCTTTGCAGGGCCTGAGGCAAGTATATACGTGTACAATGAGGGTAAAGAGGATTACGCTGCGGTTTTCGCTCAGCTAACCAAAAGAGACGGTTCTTTCCTCGTAGGGAAAAAGGCGGAAGACTCTTTCAAATGGAGCAACTTGAAAGGGAAAAACATAATTGGCGGCAGAAAAGGTGGAGTACCTGAAATGACTCTCGAGTACGTATTAAACAAAAACGGATTAAAACCTGGAACCGATGTAAATGTTGATACCAGTGTCCAGTTTGCCTTAATGGCCGGTGCTTTTACCGGTGGTAATGCTGAATATGTTACATTATTTGAGCCTACTGCCTCCATGCTTGAAAAAGAAGGTAAGGGCTACATATTGGCATCAGTTGGGCAGGAAAGCGGCGAAATACCTTACACAGCATATTTTGCAAAGAAGAGCTATATTAAAAATAACAAAGACATTATTCAAAAATTCACCAAAGCAATCTATGAAGGTCAAAAATGGGTTGCAGCCCATACTCCAAAAGAAATTGCAGATACAATCAAGCCCTCATTCCCTGATACTGATATTGGAATTCTTGAGACAGTGGCTAAAAGGTATAAGGATATCGATGCCTGGTGTAAAGACCCTGTTATGACTGAAGAATCATTTGAAAGGCTTCAGACTGTAATGGAGCAGGCAGGCGAACTCAAGGCAAAAGCACCATATGACAAGGTAGTTGATAATACTTTTGCTAAAAAAGCGATGAAGAAATAGGAGTATAGGAGTATAGGAGTACTAGGAGTATAGGAGTTATAGAATGATGGAAAGTTGGCGCTTTATTAAAGCGCCAACTGAATCAGGAAGGCTGGTGAAAGCCAGCCTTCCTGATTCTATCCTCTAATACACAACCCTTAGGTATAAACAATTGCATCTTTATTTAAGCTCTCAACATAAATATAATTGTCTGATTCTTTTTTTGCCTTTGTGGATGCCAGGCTTGCAGCATTTATTATCTCATTTACTAATACATATATATTTTCAATCTCATCATCATTTGCTCTGTATTCTATAAGGCCTATGGCTGCTGATACCGCTATATTATTCAAAAAATCATATGTACCGATAGCTTCCAAAATTTTTTCAGCAAGCTGCATACCTTCATCTATGTAATATGGCGCAACTACCGCAAATTCATCTCCTCCATATCTGCAAAGACGACAATTCTTATCAATATTATTTTTTAATATATCCGCCACTGTTCGTAAAATAATATCTCCATTCATATGCCCGTATTTTTTATCTATGTAACCGAAATTATTTAAGTCTAGAAATAAAAAAACAGTATTCTTCTTTTTCCTAATAAAATTATATATATTATAAAACATATAATCACTTTTATATAGTCCAGTAAGTATATCTATATGTTTTCCCAATTCTATGTCAAAAATTGTCTTATCAATATAACCAATAATTGTTTCCTCATGCTCTACAAGAATAATATTTATGTCATGATTCCGGTCAAGTTCATCTGCGGCTTCCCATATGCATATTCCGTGATTGACACATTTATATTTTTTAGTCATGACATCTGCTATTATCCTGTTTGGGTGTGCACCGACCAGTTCTCTTATTGTAACAATACCAGCCAGTGCATTTTCCTCATAAGCTATAAAACACTCGATACCTTCATTCAAATAAATTTTTTGAATTCTTCCTACACTATTTAAAATATCAACCTTCATTATCTTTTTATCAACAATTTCGCAACACTTTTTTATCATAAATCAATTGCTTTGCTAACATTAAGTATAATATTTATCTGAGCCTTAATTATCATTGATTCGTTAGCAACTGTACCTCCTTCCTCCATAATGATGGAGATAAGCTTATCCTTTGGAAGCATACTCAGCAATGATTTTCTTATCACAACCGCCTCAACATAATCATGCTCAACTCTGATTATTTCATATTGCTCGGGCGAAAGCACGTCTACCATTCTTCTTGCAGCTTCCGGCCCTATTGGCGCTTTTTTACCCACAATTAATACATCCTGCATGGGAGGCACTTCAAATTCTGAAAAGCGCATATTTATCTCTGCTTTTTTAGTTCCTTCTAGTCTATTTTTCATATATTTTGTCACACTCCCTAAATATAACGAGGCAGTTAAATGTCCCCTACTTCATATAAGTGGCAGGTAGCACTTTGGTTTTCAGGCGGTGCCAGTGATTTTCTGGCACTGAGCATCATCCATGGTGTCTGTTAGGACACCTTTGCCTCCGTTGAAACGCCGCCGATGAAATTAAATTTTCCTACAGTCGGAAAATTTAATTTGAATTAAGGCGTTATAAATAATATATTATCACATTTTGTATAAATTTTCTATAAATTCCATAGCAAAAAATATACCACCATTATTTTTATTAATAATGGAAAAAATATGCGTCCTTAGTTAAGATTTGTTGGCTGTATGTAATGTTTATTCCCTATCTGCCGGGAATCTGATTCCCATCATTTTTCGTGCTCTATCCATGAGCCGAATTGACATAAGAGAGTTTTCATTATGTAAATTCATATATTCACCTTTTTTGATTAAGCGTATAAACTCCTGTATTTCATATCGCATGTCATTACTTTGGTCTTCAACCTTAAGAATCTCTTCCTCTCCTGTACGGTGGATAATTTTAATATTTTGCGGTTCGGTTATTTTGTCAATCAGCATGCAAGCTGCCTCTCCCTGTATCTCACTGGGAACATATGAGTTAGCAATTTTTGAGTACAACAATTCAGCCTGAAAATCCCCATAATTTGCTGTAATTGTTCCAGCTCCGTCTATTCCGTTAGATAAAATAATTCCATTTGCATTAATATTCTGAGGCATTCCAAAAAGCTTGACCAGTGTATGGACACAGTAAACTCCTATGTCCATAATCGCCCCATTTGAATAATCCGGATTAAATGCATTTTCAATAATTCCATTTTTAAATTTATCATATCTTGACGAGTACTGGCAGTAACAAAAGGTGGCTCTGCGTAATTTACCCAATTTATGTAAATTATCACATATAACTTTCAATCCTGGCATAAATGCGGGTCTCATTGCCTCCAATAATACTCTTTGCGACTCTTTTGCCACAGCAAGCATTGTTTTAAGCTCCTTTGAGTTAGAGGCAATTGGCTTTTCACATATTACATGTTTTCCGGCCTTTAACATTTTTATGGTCTGTTCCGCATGGAAACTGGTTGGACTGGCAATATATACTGCGTCAATATCTTTATCGTCAGCCAGATCCTCTAAACTGGTATAACTCTTTCCCACTCCATATTTTTCTGTATATTCAGTTGCTCTGAGTTTTGTACGTGAATAGACTGCACTTAGTTCAAACTCTTCACAAAGCTTACCTGCCTGGATAAACCAGTCCGATATAAAATTAGTACCTATAATTGCAAATTTAACCATACAATACCTCCACAAAAATAAATTTGATTATTTAACATCACGACTTTTTATCGACAATGAATACTCTGTCGGTGTCATTCCGGTCTTTCTTTTAAAAATCGCAGACATATGATGAACACTGGAAAATCCGGTCATTTCGGCAATCAGCGTAAAATTGCATGCGCTTTCCCTAATCAGACGCTTAACCTCTTCTACTCTATATTCAATAAGTGTGCTTATTACACTGGTTCCGGTTTGCGACCGGTAAATCTTTTTCAGATTCGAAACACTTATTCCGAAATGCTGGCTTATTTGTAGCAAAGTAACAGATTGGGATAAATTTTGCTTTAAGTATGCAGAAACACTGCTTGATACCGTCTCATTCTGGTTAAGACTTGTCAGCTTAGTCAAATGAGCTCTTGAGTCCCTACCTTTATCGCGCCTGTACAACTGCAGCAGAATTAATTCTATACTGATCCGAATGATTTGCTCGTCTCCCGGCAATGCGTTTTGGGTCCTTTCAAGATATCCTTCTGTAGGGTAAGACTTCCATTTAAAAGCGGTTGTGCCTATTTTAATAATATCAGCAATATACCCTTTTTCAGTATCAGTAAGCGAAAATATCCTGTCGAAAAAATAACTCATTTCCTCACTGTTGCACTCAAAGGTAACTATGGCTACATTTGGTGCAGTAACCCCATTAGATTTTACAATGTGGAATTCATTCGGCTTATGTAGAATTAGCTGCCCCGTGGAGAGCAGGTAGCTTTTATCGTCACCTATAACCGTTACTTCACCCTTGTCTACATAAACAAGTTCCCAGAAATCGTGTGATTCACCATTTGAGAAGTATGTTTTTGAAAACTCAAAATAAAAAATAGTAATAATTTTATTTATAGGAAAAAGACTTTTTAATTCCATTCTTCCATAATCCAATGTGAACCACCTCTTAAAATGTCCGTTTATATACAACTTTTATCTTTATTTCAAAATACATAAAAGTTTGACTGGTATATTATAAGAATATATAAAAAATACATATTTATCAAGAAATAAAAGTGCAAAGAAAGGATGTAGCCGATGATTAAGGTAGGAATTATAGGTTTCGGGGGTATCGCCCAGGCACACAGAAATGCATATAGAATCCTGGAAGAAAAAGGCCTCCCCGTTAAATTAACAGCTGTGTGCGATATTGAACCGGAAAAATTTGAGGGTAAAGTTCGTATTAACATTACCGATAACATGGA
>CAYQCA010000152.1:8269-10285 GCA_964415835.1 uncultured Clostridium sp.
AAACTATCGACAGTGGCAAATATGGAAAAGTTGTAAGCGCCTTCTTTGAACGTCTCAGCGGTCCTCCAATTTGGGGTTGGCAAAACTGGTTTATGGATGTATCAAAGAGCGGTGGATGTATGCTGGATATGCACATTCATGATATCGACGTTGCCCGTTACCTTTTCGGAGAGCCAAAAGAGGTAACATGTTCCTCTCAAAATACATACTGCGGTTATGATACTGTACAAACTCAGCTGTTTTATGATGACAAACTTGTTGCTGCTACCGGTGACTGGTCACTGCCCAGTACCTTCGGGTTCCGCCATGCATACCGGGTTAATCTTGAAAATGCAGCAATAGTATTTGACAGTACTGACGTAACTGTATATGAAAAGGGCGGGGACACTTACAAGCCTGAAATATCGACCTTGGATGGAATAACAAACGAGATTGCCTATTTAGTAGATATAATTGAAAATAATAAAATAAATACACTGAATTCTGCAGACAGTGCAGCTATGACAATAAAGCTCATTGAGACAATGAAACAGAGTGCTGACAATAACGGTGCAAAAGTAAAGTTTATATAAAAAGGAGTGTTGATATGAAAATAGGTATTTTAATTGGATATAACAAAAATACAAATATTGAAGAGGAGTTCAAAAGAGCAGTGGATATGCAGCTCACTTGCTGCCAGCTTTGCTGCTGGGATAACTCACTATACACAAAAGAGAATGCAGATACTATTAAAGCTGCAGCCAAAAAAACCGGTATGGAAATTACCGCTTTGTGGGCAGGCTGGTCCGGTCCGGCTGAATGGAATTTTTACGGCGGTCCCGATACTCTCGGTCTTGTACCTCCGGCATACCGTTTCCAACGCCTCAAGGAATTATTCGAGGCCAGTGATTTTGCAGAAATGCTTGGCGTAACAGACTTAATTACACATGCGGGCTTTTTGCCTGAATACCCGTTTGACCCTGATTTCAACGGTGTAGTTACTGCTTTGAGAAAACTGGCACTATATATGAAGGAAAAAGGACAATACTTCTTATTTGAAACCGGTCAGGAAACTCCTGTCACTATGCTTCGGACGATTGAAGAAATCGGCACAGACAATCTGGGTGTAAACTTTGATACAGCAAACCTCATTCTTTACGGAAAAGCAAATTCTGTAGATGCACTGGATACCATTGGAAAATATGTGCGTAACACACACTTCAAAGACGGTAACTACCCAACCTGCGGCAGAGAACTTGGTCATGAGGTCGCACTTGGGGAAGGAAAAGCAAATGTCCCTGCAATTGTCAAAAAGCTGAAAGAGCTCGGCTATACCGGTCCTCTTATTATAGAACGCGAAATAAGCGGCGACCAGCAAATCAAGGATATTAAGAGAGCACAGGAAATTTTGACTGGAATATCGGAAACTCTGTAATAAAAATAATCTATATATAAATAAAAAACTCGCTATGGCGAGTTTTTTATTTATATATAGATTATTTCACCTCAAATCGTTGTTATCGTTTGTATCGTTATTTCATCACGATAGTATAACGATTATCAGACAATATTTAACATCGGATCCAGTATAAAATTTAAACATTGTCATAAGGCTGATCTGGCTGATGGCAAATTCCCGGCATATTTGTTCCTTACTATATACTCAGCATAACCACAGATAAAATCCCCAAAGCAAATCCAAAGGTCTGTGTATTAGAAAGTCGTTCCCGATAAACACCAACTGAGACGACAAAGGTTAAAACGATACCCCCAGCGGAAACGATTGGAAACATCAAAGATGCAGGCATTCTCGTCGCCAGCAGTAAAACCAAAAGGTTGCAAACGGCATTGCACAGCCCTGCTGATACTGCATAAGGCGCATCAGTGCGTATAGGATGCTGCTTTTCTGCCGGAAAAAACCAAATTACTGTAAGTCCTAATATGATTACGATACCCATAGCATTTATTATAAATTCGTTTCGAAATTGTTGGGGAAACGCATCTTGCTGAAACTTTAGCGCCGTTGTGCAAACTCCG
>CAYQCA010000153.1:0-10245 GCA_964415835.1 uncultured Clostridium sp.
TAGACTGCTTTCAAACCATTGAATTTACTAGCTTTTAATGTAGATGCTGTATCACCACTCCGACCAAAAGTATGGCGATTTTCGAATAACGAAAATCGCTGTTTTTTTCTAAAGTATGCTACGCTATGTAGGTTAACAGACAATAATCTTGACAGAAGTAAAAATAAAGCTGATAATACATACGTATCATCAGCTTTAATATAGTAACTGAATGGATAATGAAAATCATATTGGAAAAAATATTATGACAAATATATTAAAAGAAAGTTCTTTTTTTTTGACTGAAAAATAGGTAGAGATTGTGGAGGAAAAAATGGGTATAAAGCTGTCCGACGGGCTTTTGAAGAGTGTTGAAAAGCCATCAAGATATACTGGAAACGAGTGGAATAGTGTAGTTAAAGATCCTAAAAGTGTAGATATAAGGTTTGCGTTTTGCTTTCCCGATACTTATGAAGTGGGTATGTCCCACCTGGGAATGAAGATTTTATATCATTTGCTAAACGAAAGGTCTGATTGTTATTGTGAAAGAGTTTTTGCTCCCTGGACAGATATGGAGCAAAAAATGCGGGAGAATAACATTCCGCTGTATGCGCTGGAAACAAAGGATCCTATTAAAGCATTTGACTTTGTAGGCTTTACACTTCAATATGAAATGAGCTATACAAATATATTGAATATGTTGGATTTAGCCGGAATTCCTCTTGCATCTGCTGCCAGAACTAACGGAGATCCTTTTGTCTGTGCAGGGGGTCCTTGTGCATATAATCCTGAACCGTTGGCTGATGTAGTAGACTTTTTTATGATGGGTGAAGGTGAAGAAATAATTAATGAAGTTATGGATGCCTATAGTAAATGGAAAGGTACCGGTAAAACAAGACAGGCATTTCTTGAAGAAATAGTTAAGATTCAAGGTATATACGTTCCGGTCTTTTATGATGTCACATATAATGAGGATGGTACTATAAAGGCCTTTACTCCATTAAAAGAAAATTATCCTGCTAAAATTAGAAAAAGAATTATTAATGATCTGGATAAATCTTATTTTCCTGAAAAGATTATTGTTCCGTATACTGATATAGTACATGACAGAATAATGCTGGAGGTTTTCAGAGGCTGTATAAGAGGCTGCAGATTCTGTCAGGCCGGATTTGTTTATAGACCTGTCAGGGAAAAAAGCCCGGAGAGACTCATTGAATTGGCCAAGAAATTGGAAGAAAGCTCAGGGTATGAAGAAATTTCGCTGACATCACTCAGTACAAGTGACTATACATCACTGGAAGATTTGACATCAGGTCTTTTGGAAGAAATGGAGGAAAGAAAGGTCAATTTATCTCTTCCATCCCTAAGAATTGATTCATTTTCGCTTGATTTAATGGAAAAGGCTCAGAAGGTAAGAAAAAGCGGACTTACCTTTGCACCTGAAGCAGGAACACAAAGACTAAGAGATGTAATAAACAAAGGTGTAACTGAAGAGGATTTGCTGCATGCAGTTTCGCTGGCCTTCAATGGTGGATGGAGCGGGGTGAAGCTCTATTTCATGCTGGGCTTGCCAACTGAAACATTGGAAGATGTTGAGGGAATTGCAGATCTTGCACACAAAGTGGTTGAAGTTTACAGGGGAGTGCCGAAAGAAAAGAAAGCTAAAGGCCTGAATGTAACCGTAAGCACTGCTACCTTTGTGCCTAAAGCCTTTACTCCTTTTCAGTGGGAGGCGCAGGATGACAGAGAGAATGTAAATAAAAAGCAAATGTTGTTAAAGGACAAGTTGCGTTCCAAGCAAATAACCTATAATTATCATGAAAATAAATTAAGCTTCATGGAAGCTGTATTTGCCCGCGGAGACAGAAAAACTGGCAAGGTTCTAATAAAAGCCTGGGAATTGGGCTGTAAATTTGATGGCTGGGGTGAGCATTTTAAATATGATACCTGGATTCAGGCATTTGAGGAATGTGCAATAGATCCATATTTCTATGTCACTCGAAAAAGAGATTATAGTGAGATATTACCATGGGATCATATTGATGTTGGAGTATCAAAAAAATTCTTAATAAATGAAAGTAAAAAAGCTTTCGAAGAGAAGGTAACACCAAACTGCAGAGTTAATTGTGTTGGTTGCGGTGCTACAATGTTCGGAAGTGGTATTTGTGGAGGTAATGGCATTGATTAAGATAAGAGCAAAATTCAGGCGTGGTGAAGAGGTTAAGTTCATATCACATCTTGATCTAATGAAGGTTTTTGAACGTGCCATAAGAAGAGCAAGACTGCCTATAGCTTATTCCCAGGGGTTTAATCCACACCCGGGCATGGTTTTTGGCCTGCCCTTAAGTGTTGGTGTAACAAGTGATTCAGAGTATGGTGATTTTGAGGTAACGGATGATCAATTGTCCACCAATGAATTTATGGACAGATTAAATGCTCAGCTTCCACTGGGCTTAGAGGTGCTCACTGCTAAAAAGAAGGAATCAAAACAAAATATAATGGCTACAATAGCTGCTTCAGAATATGTTGTAATTGTGGGGACCAAATCGGAATGTACAGAAAAAGGACTAAAATTGAGTATTAATAGATTTCTGTCACAGAATGAGATAATGGTTGAGAAAAAGACCAAAAGTGGTGTCAAGAATACAAACATTAAAGAAATGATATTCGATCTTGATTTTGAATTGCAACCATGTGGAGATTTTAATATTATCAGGTTTACCATGCTTGTCAGTGCAGGCAGTAAGGCAAATTTAAAGCCTGATCTGTTAATAGAGTCCTTATTTAACTATATAGGCTTTGAATTTGAGATTGATAAAATCCATAGAACAAAGTTATTCATTAAAGATCAGGATCAATTGCTGGATCCTATGGATGGAGTGATTTAATGATTAATGAAATGATTGTAGATGTAGACTCCGAAGAAATAAGGGTTGGAATACTTGAAGACAAGGAACTTGTTGAAATTCATATTGAGAGAACCTCACAGCAGGGTCTGGTAGGCAATATATATCGTGGAAAAGTCAGCACTGTCCTACCGGGAATGCAAGCTGCTTTTATTGATATCGGTTACGAAAAAAACGCCTTTTTATATGTAGGAGATGCTATCCAGCAGAAGGAGTTTTCTGACGATGAAATTGACTATCGCGATTATGCCGAATACAATATTTCAGATATATTAAAAGTTGGTCAGGAAATAACTGTGCAGGTTATAAAGGAGCCTGTTGGAACGAAAGGCCCCAGGGTTTCAACGCATATAACACTTCCCGGAAGAAATCTTGTATTACTTCCTAATGCGGATTATATAGGGATTTCACGTAGAATTGAAAGTGAGACCGAAAGACAGAAGCTAAAGAAGATAGCAGAAAAACTTAAACCCGATAATATGGGATTAATTGTAAGAACTGCATCCGAGGGAAAAGAAGAGTCAGATTTTGTTGAAGACGTATCTTTTCTTACAAAGCTATGGGACAAGATAAAAAAGACGGAAAGTAGCGGAGCTGTTCCTAGATGTATTCACAAGGATATAAATCTGATATACAGATCTGTGAGGGATTTATTCACAGCAAGTGTAGACAAGTTTATTATAAACGATGAAAAAGAGTACCTTAAAGTGCTTGAATTGGTTGAAATGATTTCACCGGTATTAAAGAAAAGAGTTGAGCTTTTCAGTAAGGAATATAAAATTTTTGATTACTACCAGATCGAAACAAAAATTGAAAGAGCTCTATCGAGAAAAGTGTGGCTCAAATCAGGTGGATATATTATTATTGACAGGACAGAAGCCTTGACAGTAATTGATGTAAATACCGGAAAATTTGTAGGTGGTAATAATTTGGAAGACACTGTACTTAAAACCAATATTGAAGCTACAAAAGAGATTGCAAAACAATTAAGGCTAAGGGATATTGGTGGAATTGTAATTATTGACTTCATTGATATGAATAATAATGAGCATCAGCAAATGGTGCTGGACTCTTTAAGACAGAGTTTAAAAAATGACAGAACGAAAACAATTGTTTTGGGAATGACTGCGCTTGGGTTGGTTGAAATGACAAGAAAAAAAATAAGGCAAGAGTTGTCATCTGTAATGAATAGCAATTGCCCCTGCTGCGATGGCACAGGTAAAATTTTAAACCAAAGAGATTGACATCAACCTATTGATATGCTAAGATATATCGGTAGCCGCTCGGCCAAGGCTCCCTAAATATAGTTCGAAGAACTATTGCCTGTGATTGTTAAATCCCTGTAATGATTTATGAATCATTTGTCCGGCGAGACTGTTAGTAGGAGGTGTATATATGTACGCTATTATAATGACTGGTGGAAAACAGTACAGAGTTCAAGAAGGCGACGTAGTTTTCGTTGAAAAACTAGTTGCAGAAGAAGGCTCTGCTGTTACTTTTGATAAAGTTCTTGCTGTATCAAAAGATGGAGAAGTAGCATTTGGTGCTCCAGTTCTTGAGTCAGCTTCTGTTAGTGCAAAAGTTCTTGGCCATGGTAAAGGCGAAAAGATTATCGTTTTCAAATACAAGGCAAAGAAGAACTACAGAAACAAGCAAGGACACAGACAACCATATACAAAAGTTCAGATTGAAAAAATTAATGCTTAGGATTTAACAGTTAATGATTAATGTTAATATAGGTAAGGATTTAGCAGGTAATTATAAAAAGTTTGTTGTAAAAGGACATGCAGGTTTTGCAGAAGAAGGCAGTGATATTGTATGTTCAGCTATTTCTGCAATTGCTTTTACTGCTGTAGGAGCGATTGAGGAGCTTATTGGTGTAAAAGGTTTTTTTAAACAGAAGGATGGATTTATGTCATGTAAGCTTGATATGAATCTTTCAGAAGATTTAAGACATGATGCCAATATAATTATGGCTACAGTGGAAATAGGATTCAAACAAATTGAGTATGCTTATCCCGACTATGTGAAGGTATTGGATGAGGAGGTGTAGTCTCGTGATAAAGGTAAATTTACAACTTTTTGCTCATAAAAAGGGTGTTGGTAGTTCAAGAAACGGTCGTGATAGTGCGGCTAAAAGACTTGGAGTTAAGAGAGCTGATGGTCAGTTCGTATTAGCTGGAAACATTCTTGTTCGTCAAAGAGGTACAAAAATTCATCCTGGCGTAAACGTTGGAATAGGATCAGATGATACCTTGTTTGCACTAAAGGATGGAAAGGTTAAGTTCGCAAGACTTGGCAAAGATAAGAAGCAGGTTATGATTGTTACTGCTGAATAATATTATCGCATTACAGTTATAAAGGGCAGAAAGTGTGATATACATTTTCTGTCTTTTTTAGATTCATCAGTTAACCAACGTAACCTAGCATAAGATATTTTATGAAATGGTATAATAAGCAAAGTGGAAATAATAGATTTGTGGAGATGAAATATGTTTATAGATAGTGCTAAGATATATGTTAAGGCTGGTAATGGCGGTAACGGAATGGTTTCATTCCACCGTGAAAAATACATAGCTGCCGGAGGCCCTGATGGCGGAGATGGTGCAAAAGGCGGGGATGTTATATTTGTTGTTGATGAGGGTATGAATACCTTGATTGATTTCAGATATAAAAAGCATTTTAAAGCCGAGCCTGGACAAGATGGCGGCCCTTCAAACTGTTCCGGAAAAAGCGGTGAAGATTTGATAATCAAGGTTCCATTGGGGACAATGGTTAAAGATGAAAATACCGGTATAGTGCTTGTCGATTTAATAAAGCCCGGGCAGACATGCGTTATAGCAAAAGGCGGAAAGGGTGGAAAGGGTAATCAACATTTTGCCACACCTACACGGCAGGTTCCGAACTTTGCAAAAAGCGGCGACCCCGGTGAAGAACGGAATCTGATTCTGGAAATGAAAATGATTGCAGACGTTGGCTTGATAGGCTACCCAAATGTTGGAAAGTCAACAATACTTTCTATGGTTTCAGCTGCCAAGCCAAAAATAGCGAATTACCATTTTACAACACTGGTTCCGAACCTTGGCGTTGTAAAGATAGATCAAGGTAAGAGCTTTGTAATAGCGGATATTCCGGGACTTATTGAGGGAGCACATGAAGGCGTGGGCTTAGGACATGAGTTTCTTAGGCATATTGAAAGAACTAAACTAATGGTTCATGTAGTTGATGTATCGGGAGCCGAAGGTAGAGATCCTTTAGAAGATTTTGATACTATAAATACTGAGCTGAAAAAGTATAACGCTCTTCTGGCATCAAGACCACAGATTGTTGTTGGAAATAAAATGGATATCCCTGGTTCTGAAGAAAATTTTGAACGCTTCAAGAAGGAAATTGAGAGCAGAGGTTATAAGGTTTTTGGCATATCCGCAGCCACAAACAAAGGGCTGAAGGAACTGATGTACTATGTTTCTGATACACTTAGTACGCTCCCTGATACTATTTTGCTTGAGGAAAGCCAGGAAGATGAAGTTATCTATACAGCCAAAGAAGATAGGCCGTTTGAGATACACATTGAAGATGGCGTGTATATAGTTGATGGCGATTGGGTACGCAAGGTTTTGGGCTCAACCAATATAACCAATTATGAATCACTGCAATATTTCCAGAGAGCACTAAAGAAAAAGGGTGTTATAGCTGCATTGGAAGAGATGGGAATAGAAGAAGGGGATACGGTACGAATACTTGATACTGAATTTGATTATACAAGATAATCCGTATATTTTAGGAGGGGTTTTATGCTCACGAGTAAACAAAGAAGCTACCTAAGGTCGCTGGCAAACAATCTCCAGCCTATTTTTCAGATAGGCAAGGGTGGAATTAACGATAATATGATAAAGCAATTTTCCGATGCATTAGAGGCAAGAGAGCTGGTAAAGGCTACAGTACTTAAAAATGCCGAAAGTGATACGAGGCTTGTCTGCGAGGAGATTGCAGAAATGACTCAATCAGAGGTTGTTCAGGTTATAGGAAGTAAATTTGTGCTTTTTAAGAAATCAGAGAAAGATCCTGTGATTGAATTACCAAGGTAGCAACAATTGAAAATCTATTACTAAAAAGTTAAGGAAGCTCGGCCTAGCCGGGCTTAATTTATTTCTAATTTTTTAGAATAAAGTACTATTTGCATGAATACAATAGAAGTATTTCGTATGAATCGTAATGCTTCTGGAGGCAATTATGCATGATAATTCTGTTATTGAAAATAGCAATTATGAATATATGGACGGAGTTACAATTAAAAAGGTAAGTGATAAAGTCCTTTTAGACAAAGTAAATAACACATATAGATTTTTAAAATTATGTGAAATATATTTGAAGGATGTAAAAGATGATTATGGCAAACAAAAAATAGCAAGCCTCAGGGTGGAATTTGTACGCCATCAGCTTGACCTATTAATTAAAGAATGTTTTGCACGTGGATTAAAACATAACCTTAATAATTATTAAGATTCGCTTGATTCAGTCACTGCAGATATTATTTTTTTGTATATTTTCTCTGAATTCAAAGTCCAGTTGCTGCATATCTTTTTTGCATCACTGCGACTTCCAACTGTAAGCTTCAGATCAATATAGGTAAAATCGCCTTCGCATATTTTAAGGTTTGCGATAAACTCATTTTCGTTTACTGCATCATAATCAGCGACAATGCTATTCTCCATCTTAATTTTCTTTTTGTTTGTCAATAGAGTTTCATCTATCCTTGATTTTGTTCCTGCAGGGATTAATGATGTAAAATACTCCAAACTCTGTTGACCTGCCGGAGATAAAGAATATGAAACTTTATCTTCAGCCTCAATTTTTTCCAGAAACTTACCTTCACATAATTCATCAAGATACTGTTGCAGGAAAATATAATTCATTAACTTATTTTCCAGAATAATTTTCGTAATAAACAAATTCGCAACAGGGTTCTCTAAATTATGAATAATATAGAGTAGTATAAGCTTGTTTTCTGCTAGTTCTCTGCTGCTTTCAATAGAATTCATAAAAAAGCCTCCTGTCCTTTTAAAGGTTATTATTTATTATAGCATAATAAAACCAGCTTTGCTATATTGCCTGAATTTTGAATGGATTTGACTTTTGAGATTCTCTGATATATCATAAAATTCAACAAAATAATAATATTTTATTTATAAGAATACTTTATTTAGTGCGCTATAGAAGGGATTGAGAATTTTGCATACTGAACTTGAGAAACTTATAAAAGAATTTGGTGGTTCCTTTGCAGGCTTTTCCAATGTTAGGGATTATCTGCCTGAACCTTTAAAAAAATATCCATATGCAATTACGTTTGGTGTAAAACTTTCTGATGCGATTATTGACGAAATTGATAATAAACCAACATTTACCTATTTTAATCATTATCGTTCTGTCAATGCGTTAATAGACCAGATTTCGTTGAGAGTTGTACTTTATCTGGAACAAACCGGATATAAAGCATATTCCGTAGCTGCATCCCAGAGCATTCCTACTTCTACTATTCCCTACAGCGGGGTATTTCCCCACAAGACAGGAGCTATAATGGCAGGGATGGGATGGATTGGCAAAAACGGGTTGTTTATTCATCGGGAATATGGCCCCAGAGTAAGACTTGGAACTGTGCTGACGGATTTTGAGCTTCCGGGCGGTAATACTATACTCGAAAGCAAATGTTCCTCCTGTAACAGATGTGTCAATGCATGTCCTGCTATGGCTCTATCGGGGAACGAATGGCAAATTGGAGCTGAGCGGGAACAAATTGTTGACGCAAAAGCATGCTCGGAATATATGAATCAAAATTTTAAGCATATCGGTCGGGGGTCGGTATGTGGCATATGTATTAATGTATGTCCAATCAAAGCACGGTAAAATTTGAATAAAGGGGGATTGGCATTATGCAGAGAACAGGATTAGTTCATATATATACAGGGGACGGAAAAGGAAAAACTACAGCTGCAATAGGCCTTGGGATCAGAGCTTGCGGCGGTGGCATGAAGGTACACATGGTGCAGTTTTTAAAAAGCAGGGATACCGGAGAACTTTCTGCGATAAAAAAACTTGAGCCTGACTTTACCATAAGCAGAGGCTTTAACTGCAAAAAGTTTGTATGGGATATGACATCTGAGGAATTAGCCGAAGCACGTGAAGAGGCAGAAGAAATATTTGAAAGCGTCAAAGCAACAGTAAACGGAGGACAATATGACCTGATAATTCTTGATGAATTATTAGGTGTTCTGTCACTTGGTTTCATAAGTGAGACCTCAGTGATAGAAATGATAAACAACAAGCCAAAGACTCTGGAGCTTGTTTTAACAGGAAGAGATGCATCTGATAGTCTTATACAGGTAGCGGACTATGTATCTCGTATAAACGCAGTGAAACACCCATATGATAAGGGTGTTTCTGCTCGAAAAGGTATAGAATTTTAGTTTTATTTTTTACTCATCGTTTTATTGTACATTTCCATATAATCCTGTGCAGACTTATCCCAGCTGAAGTCTGCACGCATTCCTCTTTGCACCAGTAGGTTCCAAATGTCTTTTTTATTATAGTAAAAATCAACTGCTCTTCTAATTGTATTGAGCATATCATGGGCGTTGTAATTTGTAAAAGTAAAGCCATTGCCTGTCCCGGTAAGCTCATTGTAAGATAATACGGTATCGTTCAGCCCACCTGTTTCACGAACAATAGGTACAGCTCCGTACCTGAAGCTGAATATCTGACTTAATCCGCAGGGCTCAAAAAGAGAAGGCATTAGAAACATATCTGACCCGGCATAGATTCTTTGAGCAAGTGTGTCACTAAATGTGATATTTGCAGAAATCTTATCTTTATGACGATAAGCGGCACTTTCAAAGAAATATTTATAATGATCATCACCTGTTCCCAACAAAACAATCTGAACATCCATCTGCATTATATCTTCCATTACGCATTCAATTAAATCAAAGCCCTTTTGTGGGGTCAACCTTGAAACAATTCCTATTACAGGAATATCAGGATTAACAGGGAGCCCCAGATCCTGTTGCAGTCGTTTCTTATTTTCATATTTTGGGTAAATATTGTCTGCAGAATATTCGGCATAAAGCCTGCCGTCCGTTTCAGGATTATTTTTTTCGTAATCGATACCATTTAAAATACCATATAAATCATTGGAACGATTCATTATTATACCATTTAAACTTTCACCGTAAAAATCCGATTTTATCTCTTGTGCATAGGTTGGACTGACTGTGCTTATTGAATCGGAATAGACCAATCCGGCTTTCATATAATTTACTTTATCATCAAACTCAATGCCTTCAGGTGTGAAATACTGCCAATC